>JAQSWW010000219.1 GCA_029266415.1 Actinomycetospora sp.
TGGGGTGCAGGGGCGCTCTGATGATCAGCGTGAGTTGCTGGATGTGGAGTCGGTCGCGGGGCATCTGCTGAAGCCGGGCAGCGTGTTCGCGTTCCTGGCCGCCCACCGTGGCCGGTTGTTCCCGGCGGAGCTGTTCGCCGATCTGTTCCCGACCCGCCGCGGCCGCCCGAGTGTGCCGCCGGAGGTGGTGGCCACCGTCTTGGTGCTCCAGGCCCTGCACGGGCTGTCGGATCGGGAAGCGGTGGAGGCGCTGACGTTCGATCTGCGGTGGAAGGCCGCGTGCGGGTTGGCGATCACCGACACCGCGTTCGACCCGTCGACGTTGACCTACTGGCGTCGTCGGCTGGCCGGCTCCGACCGCCCGGAGCGCGTCTTCGAGGTGGTGGCCGCGGTGATCGCCGAGACCGGCGCAGTGGCCGGGAAGACCCGGCGGGCGCTGGACTCGACCATCCTGGATGACGCGGTCGCGCGGCAGGACACGGTGACCCAGTTGATCGCGGCGATCCGCCGGGTGTCCCGCGAGGTCCCCGCCGCCGGCGTCATCGTCGCTGCGGTGTCGGCCCGTCCCGGTGGGCACGACTATGCGCGGCCGGGCAAGCCCGAGATCGCCTGGGACGACCCGGCTGCGCGCGACGAGCTGGTCTCGATGTTGGTCAACGACGCGGTGGCGGTGCTGGCCGGGCTCGAGGAACGCCACCCCGACGGCGCGGGCCTCGAAGCGAAGCAGGCCGAGGCGGTGGCGTTGCTGGCGTTGGTGGCCGGGCAGGACGTCGAGCCCGCGGAGGGCTCCGATGGCACCGACGGCCGGTGGCGCATCGCCCGCCAGGTCGCCCCGGACCGGGTCATCTCCACCGTCGACCCGGATGCCCGCCATGCCCACAAGTCCCGGGAGCGCCGCCAGGACGGGTTCAAGGCCCATGACCAAGGCCACCGGCCCCGCCAACAGCGACGCCACCGTCGGGATCGCCCTGCTCCGCGGCGACCCCACCCTGGACACCGGCCCGGTTGCTGGCGAGCCGATTGCTGGCGAGCCGATTGCTGGCGAGCCGATTGCTGGCGAGCTGGTGGCTGGTGAGCCGGTGGCCGCTGAGGTGGCTGGCGAGCCGGTGGAGGTGCTGGCGGACTCGGCCTACGGCACCGGCGACGCACTGGCCGCGTTCGAGGCCGCCGGGCACACCGCGGTGATCAAGCCGTGGCCGCTGCGTCCTGCCATCGAGGGCGGGTTCACCCTCGACGACTTCGCCGTCGACGAGACCGCGGGCACCGTGACCTGCCCCAACGGGCTCACCCGCCCCATCACCGCCACCCGCACGGTGAACTTCAGAGCTGCCTGCGCCGGCTGCCCGCTCCGCGCCCGCTGCACCACCTCAGCGCACGGCCGGAAGCTGGCGCTACATCCCCACCATGAGCTCCAGCGCGCCCACCGAGCCCGCGCCAGCACCGACCCCGGCTTCGCCGAGACCTACCGGCGGCACCGACCGATGGTCGAGCGCTCCATTGCCTGGCTCACCCGCGGCAACCGGCGCGTCCCCCACCGCGGCGTGATCAAGAACAACGCCTGGCTGCACACCCGTGTCGCCGCAATCAACCTCCGGCGGCTGCTCACCCTCGGGCTGCACCTCGACCACGACCGCTGGGCCCTCGCCGCCACCTGAACACCGCCCGAGCACCCGCCACCGGCAGCTCTCGGGACTCGACAACGGGCCCTCTCGACACCACCATCAGCGCCGGGCGGGGCGACCTCTTGTCGCACCCACGGGTGCTGACCTTCCTGCAGCTCGACTGCCGCGAGGCGCCCGCCCCCAACCCCACTTCTTCAGCGCTCTCCTAGACGACCCGCGTGAACAGCCCCTGATAGGCGACGACGAGCCCCGCCCGGTCGACGGTGATGCCGAACTCGCCGTAGGTCGGGTCGGCGTAGGTGTAGGTCGCGAGGCCGCGCGCGTCGTCGGGGCCGCGGCGGTAGACCTGCCGCACGCGGTGCACCGCGAGCGACGGCACGTCCAGCCACGCCACGTCGACCGACGCCTCGCCGCCGACGGGCAGGCCCAGCCGGTTGACGGGCAGCGCGTTGGTCAGCGGCGTCGCCGACACGTCCACGTCGGTGCACCCGCGCAGCTCGGGCCACGGGCGGCCGTCCAGGGACCAGTCGCCGAAGGGGTCGACCGAGAGCGTGACGCGCTCCAGGCCGTCGTCGGCGAGCACCTCGACGAACACGGTGCGCGTCAGCCATGCGCGGTCGGCGATCACCGAGAACCGCAGCGACCAGGCGCCCGCGTCGTCGCGCGTCACGGCCGCGCCGTCGAGCAGGTGTGCCCCGTCCGGGTGGTCCGCATCGGGGGTGAAGTCCGAGAGGGCGCCGTGGGCCAGGCCGTCGGGGATGTCGAGCCGGCGCCACAGCGCGGAGTGCAGGGCCACGCGGGGATCGTGGCAGACGCCCACACGGCACCCGCCCGAGCCCACCGTGCCCCGGGCGCGCCGTCGCGAACCCGCGTGCGCGTCGTGCGTCCGTGGCACGATCGCCGCGTCCTCTCCCCGGTGCGGGGGGAGCCACGCGGAACAGGGAGCGTGTGCGGTGAGTGGTCCGTCGTCCGACCCCAACGGCGACCCGGCGGAGGGCCGCGGCGCCGAGCCCACCCCGCCGCGGGGCACCCCGGGGGCGTCGGACGTCCCGGCCTGGGACCCGGGCGCGCCGCAGAGCGGATCGGGCTCCGGTGCCTCGGGCCAGGGTCAGGGCGGCTACGGGCAGCAGGCGGGCTACGACCAGCAGTCGGGGTTCTGGGCGCAGCCCGGCCAGGGCCACCAGGGCTACGACCAGCAGTCCGGCCACGGGCAGCAGCCCGGGTACGGGCCGGGCTACGGCCAGCAGCCGGGGTACGGCCAGCAGCCGGGGTACGGGCCGCCGCCCGGGTACGGGCAGCAGCAGGGCCAGGGCGGTTACGGGCAGCCGGGCTACGGGCAGCAGGGCTACGGGCAGCAGCCCGGCTACGGCCAGGGCTACGGCCAGCAGCCGGGGTACGGCCAGCCGCCCGGGTACGGACAGCAGCAGGGATACGGCCAGCCGCCCGGGTACGGCCAGCCCGGCTACGGGGGCGGCGGGTACGGCATGCCCGGGCAGGCCCCGAAGCCCGGCATCGTCCCCCTCCGCCCGCTGGGCCTCGGCGAGATCCTCGACGGCGCGCTGCAGTACATCCGCGCCCACCCACGCGTCGTGCTCGGCGCGTCGGCGGTGGTCGCGGTGATCAGCCAGGTCGTGCAGGTGGTGCTCCAGCTGCTGTTCGCGTCGTCGGTCACCGACATCGGCGGCTCGCCGGACCTCGCCCAGGCCACGGGGCTCCTCGCGGGTATCGGGGTGGCGGGTCTCCTCGGCATCGTGGTCACCGTCGTCGCGGCCGCGGTGCTCACGGGCGTGCTCATGGTGGTGATCAGCCGCTCGGTGCTGGGCGCGCCGGTCGACCCGGGCGAGGTCTGGCGGGCCGCGAAGCCGCGGGTGCCGGGGCTGCTCGGCGTCGCGGTGCTCGTGGCGCTGATCAACATCGGGATCCTCGCCGTCGCCCTGATCCCCGGGCTCCTGCTCCTGGCCCTCGACACGGCCACGGGTGTCGTCGTGATCTTCATCGGTCTGCTCGCCGCCGTCGTGGTGCTCGTGTGGATCAACGTGATGCTGCTGCTCGCGCCGCCGGCCTACGTCCTCGAGGGCGTCGGGGTCGTCGACTCGCTGCGGCGCTCGTGGTCGCTGGTCACCGGCCGGTTCTGGCCGGTGTTCGGCATCCAGCTGCTCGGCGGACTGATCACCTTCGCCGTCGCGATCGTGATCACGCTGCCGTTCCAGGCGATCGGCGGCGCGCTCGGCTACGCCGGCGGCAGCGGCGGGGACCCGACCGGGACGACGCTGCCGGTGCTGCTGGTCGTGGCCGTCGGCAGCATCATCGCCACCACGCTCACGACCCCGTTCCAGTCGGGCGTCACCGGCCTGCTCTACGTCGACCAGCGCATGCGCCGGGAGGGCTTCGACATCGAGCTGCAGCGGTCCGTCGCCGGCGGACGCTGACGGTGCGGTCCGCGCCGGTGCCTCCGCCGGGCGGCGGGCCGGGGACGTCCCTCCCGGACGCCGTCCCGATCGACCTCGGCGCCGACCCGGCCCGCGAGCTCGCCCGCGAGGAGCTCGCCCGCCAGGTCTACCGCGACGCCCAGCCCGACCCCCTCCTGGCCGCGGTCCAGTGGCTCGCGCGCCGGATCGCGGACCTGCTGCGCGCCGCCTCGGGGATCGCGCCCGGCGGCGGGTGGGGGCTGCTGCTGGTACTCGTGGTGCTGCTGGTGCTCGTGGTGATCGTCGTCCGGCGTCGCTTCGGGCCGACGCTGCGTACCGCGTCGGTGGCGGGCACCGTGATCGGCGCGACCGAGCTGACCGCCGCCGAGCACCGCCGCCGCGCCGACGGGCACGCCGCCGCCGGGCGGTACGACGACGCGGTCCGCGAGCGGATGCGGGCGATCGTGCGCGCGCTCGAGGAGCGCACGCTCCTCGAGCCCCGCCGCGGGCGCACGGCGGGCGACGCGGCTCGCGAGGGCGGGCGGGCGCTGCCGGGCGTCGCGGCCGATCTGCGCCAGGCGGCGCACCTGTTCGACGAGACCGTCTACGGCGGCCGGTCCGCCGGCGCGGCCGGCGACGCCCGCCTGCGCGAGGTCGACGCCGCCGTGGCCGCGACGAGACTCGTGTGCACGTGATCAACGGGGACTCCGCGCGCCTAGAAGCAGCGAACGGCCCGTTCGTTGCGGACCCGGCGCCCGCCCCGACCCGCCGCCGCCGCTGGCGCGGTCCGGTGCTGATCGGCGCCCTGGTGCTGGCGGGCGCGCTCGTGCTCGCCGTGCTCGGCGCCGCGCCCCGCACCGGCGAGCTCGACCCCGAGGCGGCGTCCCCGGAGGGCTCGATGGCCCTGGCCCGCGTGCTCGAGGGCCAGGGCGTGCAGGTCACACCCGTCACCGATCTCGACGCTGCGACCGCCGGCCCGGGGCGCACGGTGCTCGTGGCCCAGCCCTCGCGGATGAGCACCCGCCAGCGCGACGCCCTCGCCGCGTCCGGCGCCGACCTGGTGGTGCTGCGCCCCGACGAGCGCAGCCTCCGCGCGCTCGCCCCGCCCGTGGCCCTCGAACCCGTCGAGCTCCCCGAGCCCACCGAGCCGGCGTGCGCGCTGCGGGCCGCGGTGCTCGCCGGCCCCGCCGACCTGGCCGGCGCGGCGTACACCACGACCGACCCCGCCGCCGCCCGCTGCTACCCGACCGGCAGCGCGAGCGGCGCGGCGTCGCTGGTGGCGGTCCGCAACCGCGGGCGCGCCGTCACCGTCATCGGCGACGCCACCCCGTTCACCAACGACGTCCTCGACGAGCGGGGCAACGCCGCACTGGCCCTCGCCGTGCTGGGCGCCCACCCGCAGCTGCTCTGGTACCTGCCGGTCCCGCCGCCGGCCGAGCCGGGCCAGGAGCGGGGGACCACCGAGCTGCTGCCGCCGGGCTGGGTGTGGGCGCCGGTCCAGCTGCTGGTCGCGGGGCTGGTCGTCGCCCTGTGGCGGGGCCGGCGCCTGGGCCCGGTCGTGCACGAGGACCTGCCCGTCGTCGTGCCGGCGGGCGAGACGGTGCGGGGCCGGGCGCGCCTGTACCGGCGGGCCGGGGCCCGCGACCGGGCCGCGGCCGCTCTGCGCGCCGACGCCCGGCGCGACCTCGCCCTGCGCCTCGGGGTGCCGCGCGGCGCGGGAGCGGACGCCGTCGCCGACGCCGTCGCGGCCCGCACCGGGTGGCCGGTCGCCGCCGTCGGCGCGCTGCTCGCCGGCCCCCCGCCCCCGGACGACCCCTCGCTGGTCGCGCTCGCCGGCGAGATCGACCGGCTGCGCGCGGCGGTCCGCGAGGCCTCCGGTGCGGTGGCCGGAGGGGCGTGATCGGATGGCGGGCGTGGCAGAGGAGGACCGCGTGACCGGGACGGGGGACGCGCCCGACGGCGACACGAGCGGCGACATGAGCGGCGACATGAGCGGCGACGAGGCCCGCGAGGCCCTGCTCGCCCTGCGCCACGAGGTCGGCAAGGCCGTCGTCGGCCACGACGCCGCGGTCACCGGGCTGGTCATCGCCCTGCTCTGCCGCCGGCACGTCCTGCTCGAGGGCGTGCCCGGCGTCGCCAAGACGCTGCTCGTGCGCGCGGTGGCCGCGGCGCTCTCGCTCTCCGACCGGCGCGTGCAGTTCACCCCGGACCTCATGCCCGGCGACATCACCGGCTCGCTGGTCTACGACTCCCGCAGCGCGGAGTTCTCGTTCCGCCCCGGCCCGGTGTTCACCAACCTCCTGCTCGCCGACGAGATCAACCGCACGCCGCCCAAGACCCAGGCCTCGCTGCTCGAGGCCATGGAGGAGTACCAGGTCTCGGTGGACGGGACGCCGCGCCCGCTGCCCGACCCGTTCGTGGTGGCCGCGACCCAGAACCCCGTGGAGTACGAGGGCACCTATCCGCTGCCCGAGGCCCAGCTCGACCGGTTCCTGCTCAAGCTCGTGCTGCCCCTGCCGGCCCGCGACGACGAGATCCGCATGCTCGCCCGCCACGCCGAGGGCTTCGACCCCCGCGACCTCGCCGCCGCCGGGGTGCGGCCGGTGGCGGGCGGGGCGCACCTGCGCGCGGCGCGGGCGGCGGTCGCGCGCGTGACGGTCCGGCCCGACGTGCTCGCCTACGTCGTCGACCTGTGTCGCGCGACCCGGGCGTCGCCGTCGCTGCGACTCGGGGTCTCGCCGCGCGGGGCGACGGCCCTGCTCGTCGCCGCCCGCAGCTGGGCGTGGCTCTCGGGCCGCCCCTACGTGACCCCCGACGACGTCCAGGCGCTCGCCCTGCCCGTGCTGCGCCACCGGGTCGAGGTGCGCGCCGAGGCCGAGCTCGAGGGCGTCACCGCCGACGGCGTGGTCACCGGGGTGCTCGGCGCCGTGCCGGTGCCCCGCTAGACGGTGGCCGTCACCGGGCGCCTGGCACTGCTCGCGGCGCTGGGCGCGCTGGTCGTGGGGTTCCTGCTGCCCTCGGTGTGGGGGGTGCTCGTCGTCAGCGCGGTGCTGGCCGTGCTGGCGGTGGCCGATGCGCTCGCCGCCGTCCCGGTGCGGGCGCTGCACCTCGACCGCGAGCAGGACCCCGACCGCGT
>JAQSWW010000038.1 GCA_029266415.1 Actinomycetospora sp.
CACGTCAAGGGCCTGACCAACCTGCACCCCGAGGTCCCCGAGCAGATGCGCGGGACCTACTCCGGTGTCGCACACCCGGCGGTCATCGCGCACCTGCAGCGCCTCGGGGTCACGGCCATCGAGCTCATGCCGGTGCACCAGTTCGTGCACGACGACGCGCTCGTGCAGCGCGGCCTGCGCAACTACTGGGGCTACAACACGATCGCCTTCTTCTCCCCGCACTACGGCTACGCCTCCGTGGGCATGACCGGCAGCCCCGCGCCCGGCGCGCACGTGCAGGAGTTCAAGGCGATGGTGCGCGACCTGCACGCCGCGGGCATCGAGGTGATCCTCGACGTCGTCTACAACCACACCGCCGAGGGCAACCACCTGGGCCCGACGCTGTCCATGCGCGGCATCGACAACCAGTCGTACTACCGCCTCGTCGACGACCAGCCGCAGTACTACATGGACTACACCGGCACCGGGAACTCGCTCAACGTCCGGCAGCCGCACACCCTGCAGCTGATCATGGACTCGCTGCGCTACTGGGTCACCGAGATGCACGTCGACGGCTTCCGGTTCGACCTCGCCTCCACGCTGGCCCGCGAGTTCTACGACGTCGACCGGCTGTCCACGTTCTTCGACCTCGTCCAGCAGGATCCGGTGATCTCGCAGGTGAAGCTCATCGCCGAGCCGTGGGACGTCGGTCCCGGCGGCTACCAGGTGGGCAACTTCCCGCCCGGCTGGACCGAGTGGAACGGCAAGTACCGAGACACCGTGCGCGACTTCTGGCGCGGCACCCCGGGCACGATGGGCGAGTTCGCCGCGAGGCTCACCGGGTCGTCGGACCTCTACCAGGACGACGGCCGGCGCCCCTACGCCTCGATCAACTTCGTCACCGCGCACGACGGCTTCACGCTCAACGACCTCGTCTCGTACAACGAGAAGCACAACGAGGCCAACGGCGAGGGCGGCCAGGACGGCGCCGACGACAACAACTCCTGGAACCACGGCGTCGAGGGCCCCACCGACGACGCCGAGGTGCTCGAGCTGCGCCACCGCCAGCGGCGCAACTTCCTCACCACCCTGTTCCTCTCCCAGGGCGTGCCGATGCTGCTGCACGGCGACGAGATGGGC
This sequence comes from Actinomycetospora sp., assembly GCA_029266415.1. Lineage (GTDB taxonomy): Bacteria > Actinomycetota > Actinomycetes > Mycobacteriales > Pseudonocardiaceae > Actinomycetospora. The sequence goes on from JAQSWW010000038.1 coordinate 1,120, forward strand.
CGCACCCAGTACGGCAACAACAACGGCTACTGCCAGGACTCGGAGATCTCCTGGATGGAGTGGTCGCCCGAGAAGGCCGACTCCGAGCTGATGGACTTCACGTCCTCGCTCTCCGAGCTCCGCGCCTCCCACCCCGTCTTCCGACGCCGCCGGTTCTTCAACGGGCGCCCGATCCGCCCGGCCCTGGGCGCGCAGGGCACCGAGGTCCAGCGCGACATCGCGTGGTTCGCCGCGTCCGGCGAGGAGATGACCGACCAGGACTGGGAGTCCGGCGAGGCCGGCGTGCTCACCGTGTTCCTCAACGGCGACGGCATCCTCGAGAGCGACCCGCGGGGGCAGCGCGTCGTCGACGACACGTTCCTGCTGATCTTCAACGCCCACCACGAGGACTGCGAGGTCACCCTGCCCGGCGAGGGCCACCCGCACCGCTGGGGCACGGTGCTCGACACCACCACGGGGCACGTCGTCGTGGGCACGGCGCGCACCACGCAGACGTGGAACACCCCGTCGCTGCCCGAGGACCTCGACGACCACGTGGGCGGCGACGTCCTCACCGTCCGCTCGCGCTCGATGCTCCTCCTGCAGCGCACGGACCGGGCGGCATGAGCATCCCGACCTCCACCTACCGCCTCCAGCTCTCCCCCGAGCAGCCCTTCGCCGCGGCGCGCGACCTCGTCGGCTACCTCGACGCCCTGGGTGTCGGGACGCTGTACTGCTCGCCGATCCTGCAGGCCGCGCCCGGCTCCTCCCACGGCTACGACGTCGTCGACCCCACCCACGCGAACGACGAGCTCGGGGGCGAGGCGGGTCGGCGCGACCTCGTGGCGACGCTGCGCGCGGCCGGGCTCGGCGTGCTCGTCGACCTCGTGCCCAACCACATGGGCGTCGCCGTCCCCGCGGCCAACCCGTCGTGGTGGTCACTGCTGCGCGAGGGCGCGGACTCGCCGTACGCGGCGTGGTACGACGCCGACCTCTCCCGGCCGCTGCTGATCCCCGTCCTCGGCGCCCCCGAGGACGTCGAGGCCCTCACCCTCTCGGACGACCGCAGCGAGCTGCGCTACTACGAGCACCGCTACCCCGTCGCCCCCGGCACCGGCGACGAGGGCACCGCGCAGGAGGTGCACGACCGCCAGCACTACCGGCTGGTGCACTGGCGGCGCGGCAACGCCGAGCTGACCTACCGGCGCTTCTTCGACGTCTCCGACCTCGCCGCGGTCCGCGTCGACGACCCGGAGATCTTCGATGCCACCCACGCCGAGGTGCTGCGCTGGCGCGCGGCCGGCCAGCTCGACGGTCTGCGCATCGACCACCCCGACGGTCTCACCGCGCCGGGGGCATACCTGCGGCGGCTGCGCGCCGCCCTCGATGCAGGGGAGCACGCCGATAGGGCCTGGTTGCTCGTCGAGAAGATCCTGGGCCCGGACGAGGCGCTGCCCCTGTCCTGGCCGGTCGACGGCACCACGGGCTACGAGGCGCTGCGCGAGGTGCAGGGCCTGTTCGTCGACCCGCGTGGCGAGGCCCTCGTCGATGCCGTCGCCGCCCAGCACACCGGCGTGCGCGAGGGCCTGTCGACCGTCGAGCACGCCGCCCGACGGCTGGTCACCGACGAGATCCTCGTGGCCGAGATGCGCCGCATCGCCGACCTGGTGCCCGGGGGCGGCGACGACGAGAAGGTCCGCGACGCCGTCGCCGAGCTGCTCAGCTCCTTCCCCGTCTACCGCTCCTACCTCCCGGAGGGGCGCGCGGCGCTCGACCGGGCGGTGGACACGGCGGCCACGGCGCGCCCGGAGCTCGCGGACATCGTCCGCACCATCCATGCGGCCATGGTCGCCGAGCCCGACGGCCACCTGGCGCGGCGCGTCGAGCAGACCAGCGGCATGGTCACCGCGAAGGGCGTCGAGGACACCACGTTCTACCGGTGGAACCGCTTCGTCGCGCTCAACGAGGTCGGCGGGGCACCCGACCGGTTCGGGGTGTCGCCGGCGGAGTTCCATGCCAAGGCCGCGGCCCGCGACGCCGCCACCCCGGCGACGATGACGACGCTGTCCACCCACGACACCAAGCGCTCCGAGGACGTCCGGGCCCGCCTGGCCGTGCTCAGCGAGCTCACCGCCGAGTGGGGCGCGTTCCTGCGCACCGCCTCGGCGCGCCACCCCCTTCCTTCTGGCCGCCTGCCCTCGCCGTCGCTCGAGCTCCTGGCGTGGCAGTCGATCCTCGGCGCCTGGCCGATCACCTCCGAGCGCCTGGCGGGCTACCTGGCCAAGGCGTCCAAGGAGGCCAAGCTCGTCACCGCGCACGTCGACGCGGTGCCCGAGGTCGACGAGGCGATCGCGGCCTGGCCCGGCCAGGTGCTCGGCGACGCCGACGCCGTGGCGGAGATCGAGGCGTTCGTCGCGCAGATCGACGCCCACGGGCGGGCCAACGCGCTGGGCCAGAAGCTGCTGCAGCTCGCCGGGCCGGGCGTGCCGGACGTCTACCAGGGCACCGAGTGCTACGACTACTCGCTGGTCGACCCCGACAACCGCCGGCCCGTCGACTTCACCCTGCGCCGCCGCCTGCTCGAACGCCTCGACGGCGGGTGGGTGCCGGCGTTCGACGGCGACGACGACGACCGCGCGGCCACCAAGCTCGCCGTGGTCTCCGCGGCGCTGCGCCTGCGGCGGTTCCGCCCGGAGCTGTTCACCGGGTACGTGCCGACGCCCGCGTCCGGGCCCGCGGCCGACCACGCCGTGGCCTTCGCCCGCGGGGGCCCGGCCGGGCGCGAGCGCCTCGTCGCCGTCGCCACCCGGCTGCCCGTCGGGCTGCGGGCCGCCGGCGGCTGGGGCGACACCTCGCTGCCCCTGCCCGGCGGTGCCGACGACTGGACCGACGTGATCACCGGGCGCCCGGTCGAGAGCGGCGCGCCGCTGCTGTGCGCGGTGCTCGACCGCTACCCGGTGGCGCTGCTCGTCCGTCCTGCTTGAATCCGGGCATGGCCGACGTCACGGACAGCCGACCCCGGTGGCACGGCGTCCTCGAGCGCATCGCCCAGGCCCGCCGGGGTGACGCGAGCGAGTCGCTCGCCGCCGTGTTCGTCCTGGTCGCGACCGTGCTCGCCCTCCTGTGGGCCAACTCCCCGTGGAGCTGGACCTACGACGCGTTCTGGCACACCCGGCTCGCGATCTCGGTCGGCGACGTGGGGATCGACCTCGACCTGCAGCACTGGGTCAACGACGGCCTGATGGCGCTGTTCTTCTTCGTCATCGGTCTGGAGGTCAAGCGCGAGTTCGCGATGGGCGAGCTGCGGGACCGGTCGAAGGCCGTGGTCCCGCTCGCGGCGGCCCTCGCCGGGCTCGCGCTGCCCGCGGTCCTGTTCCTCCTGCTCAACCCCACCGGCGAGCAGGCCTCGGCGTGGGGCGTCGTGATCTCCACCGACACCGCCTTCCTGCTCGGCGCGCTCGCCGTGGTCGGGCCGCGCCGGGCCGAGCGCCTGAGGATCTTCCTGCTGACCCTCGCCGTCGCGGACGACGTCGGGGCGCTGGCGATCATCGCGCTCGTCTACACCGACGAGCTCCGGATCGTGCCGCTGCTCGTGGCCGCGATCGGGCTGCTGGCGGTCTGGCAGCTGCGCCGGCTGCAGGTCTGGCGCGGCGGGAGCTACCTCGTCGTGTCCGTGGTGATCTGGGTGGCGTTCTACCTGTCGGGCGTGCACGCGACGCTGGCCGGCGTGCTCATCGCGCTGCTGCTGCCCGTCTACCCGCCGCGCCGGCACGAGGTCGAGCGCGCAGCCGAACTGACGCGGGCGTTCCGCCAGTCGCCCAACCCCGAGTACGCCCGCACCGCCCGGCTCGGCCTGGAGCGCGCGGTGTCGGTGAACGAGCGCCTCATGCGCCTCTGGCAGCCGTACACCGCGTTCATCATCGTGCCGGTGTTCGCCCTGGCCAACGCGGGTGTCCTGCTGACGGCCGAGACACTGCGGGCGGCGGCGACCTCGCCGTTGACGTGGGGCGTCGTGCTCGGCCTCGTCGTCGGCAAGTTCGTCGGCATCAGCGGGGCGACGGCGCTGATGGCGCGGCTGCGCCCGGGCAGCATCGCGCCGGGTCTGACGGCGACCCAGGTCGGCGGCGGCGCGGCGCTCTCGGGCATCGGGTTCACGATCTCGCTGTTCATCGTCGACCTCGCCCTCACCGACCCGGTCCTCGCCGACGAGGCGCGCGTGGGCGTGCTCGCCGCGTCCGTGATCGCGCTCGGGCTCGGTGCGCTGGTCTTCCGCGTCGGCGCGCGCCTGCGTCCCGAACCCTTCGACGTGTCCTCGGTGCTCCTGCGCCCGGTCGACCCGCGCCGCGACCACATTCGCGGGCCGGTCGAGGCGCCGCTGACCATCGTCGAGTACGGCGACTTCGAGTGCCCGTTCTGCAGCAAGGCCACCGGCTCCACCCGGGAGGTGCGGGCGTACTTCGGCAGCGAGGTGCGCTACGTGTTCCGCCACTTCCCGCTCGAGGACGTCCACCCGAACGCCCGCATCGCGGCCGAGGTCGCCGAGGCCGCGGCCGAGCAGGGCCGGTTCTGGGACGCGCACGACACGTTCTTCGCCCACAGCGACGCCCTCGACCGCGAGAGCCTGCTGGGCTACTGCGCCGACCTCGGCCTCGACCTGGACCGGCTCGAGGAGGATCTGCGCGACGGCGACGTCACGCGGCGCGTCACCGACGACCAGATCGACGCCCGCGGCAGCGAGCTGCCCGGCACCCCGACCTTCTTCCTCGGGATCCGCGGCTCGCGGCCCCGGCGCCACCTCGGCCCCTACGACGCCAAGACCCTCATCGCCGCGCTCGAGCGCCTGCGCGAGGGCTCGTGACGGATCACGGCCGCGGCGGGGGCTGCTGTCCGGTGGCCTGATCCGCGGCGCGCCGGGCCTCGGCCGGGTCGGTGCGCCCGCGCCCGGCGAGCGGGAGCGGCGGGCGCCGGCGCGCCGCCCGCCGCTGGAGCAGGGCGGCGACGACGAGGACGGTCGCGAACAGCGGGACCACGAGCGTCCACCAGGTGCCGCCACGGAACGAGGCGTTGGCGACGGCGTGCGCCACCGCCACCGGGAAGCAGACGTAGGCGCTCCAGTGCACGACGAGCCACACGCGCTTGGAGAGGTGGCGCCGCAGGCTGCTCGAGATCACGACCGCGAGCAGGAGGTCCAGCGCCACCGCGCCGAGCCCCACCGGCCACGGGTTGAACGACGCCGTCCCGGGAAGGAACAGGTGGTGCCAGCGCAGCGGGAGGTAGGGCGTGACCAGCACCGTCACGACGTGCAGCGCCACGAACACCACGCTGATCAGCGCGAGGTTGCGGTGCAGCGCCACCACCGCGAAGCGCGGCAGGGCCTGGGCGGCGGCCCGGCTCAACGTCGTGTTGTGCAGCGCGCCGAGGGCCAGCACGACGCTGAGCAGCAGGAGGGCGACGAGACCGAGGGCCCGCGAGACGTTCCAGAGCTCGATCACGACGGTGTCAGCGGTACTCGGCGGTGGTCACCCGGGGCACGTCCGCCGCCGTGGACGACGCCGAGATGCCCGCGTGCAGCGCCACCACCAGCACCGCGGCGCCGACCGTGATCCAGGCGGTCAGCTCGACGACCGTGCGCTTGTTCTGCTCGTGTGCGACGGCCTTCGCGCTGCGCCGGCTGGACACCCGTGACCTCCTTCGAGCGTGTCCGCCCAGGATGGACGACGACGCAGGGTGACGATCGTGGGGGCCTCGCGGGTCAGCCGACCGGCTCCGCCACCCAGGACCGCGCCACCTCCAGCCCGAGCACCTCGGGGCGGCCCGCGGGCTCCGGGCCGAGGACGCGGGCGAACGCGGGCCCGAGGCGCTCGGTGAGGAAACGCTCGGCGTGCTCGCGGGACTCCCACACCGTGATCACCCGCAGCACGCCCTCGGCGACCCCGCAGTACCGCGCCCGCATCCCCTCGCCCTCGCCGGCGAGCTCGGTGACGGCGTCGAAGTGCTCGACGTCGGTGAAGGGCGGGGTGGCGACGAGCATCCACATGGCTCTCTCCTCTCGGGACGACGACCCGGAGCGGGCCGTCGGAGAGGACGCTAGGGACGTCGCCGACCCGGGCCATCCGGGCGACCACGTACGGGACTACTGCCTCGACGACGCAGACCCGCGGCGCACCGCCCACGCGGCGACCTGACTGCGCGAGGCGAACCCGAGCTTGGTCAGGATGTGCTGGACGTGCGTCTCCGCCGTCCGCTCGGAGACGACGAGGCGGCGCGCGATCTCCCGGTTCGACAGGCCCTCGGCGACGAGACCCGCGACCTCCGACTCCCGCCGGCTCAGCTCGGGGGTGCGGGTCCGGCGCAGGCGCGCCTCGAGGGCGTCCGCCCGCGCGGTCCACGCCGTCATGCCCAGCGCCCGCGCGACGCCGGCCCCGTCGCGCGCCGCCGTCACCGCCCGGTCCTGGTCGCCGCGCTGCCCGCGCGCGAGCAGCGTCTCGGCGAGGAGCACCCGCGCCTCGGCGGCGAAGCCGGGCGCGCCGGCCCGGTCCGCGGCGTCGACGGCGGCGCCGAGGTCGGCGACGGCCGCGTCGAGGCGGCCGAGCGCCCGGGCGGCGCGCCCGAGAGCGAGCTCGACGGGCCCGTCCCAGAACACCCCGGGGCCCACGGCGTGCTCGCCGCGGAAGGGCTCGAGCCGGTCGATCAGCACGGCGAGGTCGTCGTGGCGCTCCAGCTCGGCGCACACACGCGACGCCACGACGTGCGCGGGGAGCACGAAGAACACCGGCAGTGACCAGGAGTCGAGGGGGCCCGCCCGCGCGAACGAGGCCGCGGCCTCGTCGGGCCGGCCGGCGCCGAGCAGCAGGGCGGCCCGCACCAGGAGCATCTGCGTGCGGAACCGCGGGGGTGGGTCGAAGGCGCCCTCGACGAACCGGGCGGCGTCCGCCTGGACCCCGACGTGCTGGGCGAGCGCGGTGTGCAGGCCGAACAGCGCCCCGGCCGCCGGCGCGGGCTCGACGGCCCGCATCCGCCCGAACGCCCGCTTCCCGGCCTCGACGGCGTCGACGTAGCGGCCCTGCGCCTGGGCGACGAACGCCGTCGTGCGGTCGAGCGCCCAGGCGGGCACGGGACCCCCGAGGCGGGCGACGGCCGCCCGCAGCGCCGCGAGCTCCTCGGCGGCCTCGGGGAGCCGGCCGGCCTCGCCGAGGACGTCGATGCGCCACAGCGCAGCCCACATCGCGGTGCGCGCGTCGCCCGTGCGGCGGGCGAGCCCGGCCATCTCCTCGGCGAGCCGTTCCCGTTCGGCCCGTCCGCCCGGTCCGGGGCACGCCTCGTGGCGGGCCCGCAGCGCCGCCGCGAGCGCCCCGTCGTCGCCGGTGGACCGGCCCAGGTCGAGGGCCTCGGTGCTCGCGGACGTCACGAGCTCCTGGTCGCCGGCGTAGAACGCGAGCTGGCCGCGCCGGGCGAGCAGCCGGGCCCGCCGGGGCAGGTCGGGATCGCGGTCCGGCTCGGCGAGGGCCGCGTCGACGAGGCGCCGGGCCTCCGCGGTGACCGCGGGGTCGGGAGCGGGTTCGAGGACGAGGGCGGCCTCGGCGGCGAGATCCGGCCGGCCCGCGTCCCGGGCCGCGGTGGCCGCCTCCGACGCCGCCGACGTCGCGGCGGCCAGGTCGCCCGCGGCGTGGGTGGCACGCGCGAGCCCGAGGAGCAGCTCGGCCCGCTCGACGCCGTCCCCGGTGCCCGGCTCCACGGCGAGCGCCTCGCGGTAGAGGCGCGCGCCCTCCTCGGGCGCCAGCCGGCGCACGGCGTCCTCGGCGGCCCGCGCGGTCCAGCGGCGGGCGCGGGCGGCCTCGCCGAGCGGCGCGAGGGCCCGCCAGTGGCGCGCGAGCACGGCGAGGTGCTCGGCGGGCAGGCGGTCGCCGGCCTCGAGCGCCTCGGCGAGGGCGCGATGGTGCGTGGCGCGCTCGGTGGCCGAGAGCGACGCCTCGACCGCGTCGCGGACCAGCGCGTGCACGAAGCGGTACTCGCCCGTCGGAGCGCCCCGCTCGACGACGCCGTGCGCGACGGCGTCGTCGAGGAGCCCGAGCACCCGGTCGACCGGCGAGCCCGTGGCCGTCGCCAGTAGGGTGGGCGAGACGTCGCGCCCGGCCACGGCCGCGACCGCCAGCACGGCCCGGGCGGGGGCGTCGAGACGGGCGAGCCGGCGCGCGACGGCGTCGAGCACGGTGGCCGGCGGTCGTTCCGGGTGCCAGGTGCCGTCGGCCATCGCCCGGGCGACCTCGCGGACGAACAGCGGGTTGCCGCCCGTGAGCGCGAGGACGGCGCCCGCCCGGTCGGCGGCCCCGGGCACACCCGCTCCCGCGAGCTGTTCGGCGACCTCGTCGACGGTGAGACCCCGCAGCGCGAGCCGGTCGGCGGCCGGGGCGCGGAGCAGATCGGGACCCTGGCCGGGACGCCCGGCCGTCCCGGGCTCGCGGTGGGTGGCGACCAGCAGCACCCGGCTCGCGGCGAGGTGGTCGGCGACCAGGCCGAGGATCTGCAGCGTCGGCTCGTCGCCGGCGTGCACGTCCTCGACCACGGCGAGCACGCCGTGCGAACGCGCGGCACGGGTCAGCGCGTCGAGGATCTCCTCGACCACCCGGAACCGTTCCCCCGGCGCCGCGGCCTCGCCGGCGAGCACGCGGTCGGGGTCGTCGCCCAGGGCCCGCAGGACCTGGCGCCACGGCCACAGCGCCGGGGCGCCGGCGGTCTCGACGCACCGTGCCCAGGCCACGGTCGCACCCGCCGCCAGCGCCTGCCCGGCCAGCTCCTGCGCGAGGCGGGTCTTGCCGATGCCGGGCTCCCCCGCGACCAGCACGGCCCGCCCGGCGCCGTCGCGCGCCGCCGCGAGCCAGCCCTCGAGCTGATCCAGCTCACGACGCCGGCCGACCAGCACCCCGTTCCCGCTGCTCGGCGTCGTGCCCACCCGGCGCAGCATCCCGCACGCCCCGGTGACGGACCAGGGCCCTCGTTCAGCCCCGGCACAGGAACCCCGGCCACCCTGGGACCCGCCCACCACCGAACGACCCCGGAGCGTCGATGACCCCCTCGTCCGGCCGCCACGACCACGACGCCGGCCTGCGCGGCGACCTGCCCCGGCTGCTCGGGCGCCGCCGGGCCCTCGCGCTGTTCGGCGCCGCGGGCCTCGCGGGCCTGACCGCCGCCTGCGCGCCCCCCGCCCGGCCCGGCCGCGGCGAGGCGGGCGGTCCGGGCGGAGCCGTCGAGTCCGGGTCGCCCGGCGAGATCCCCCAGGAGACGGCCGGGCCCTTCCCCGGCGACGGCACCAACGGGCCGAACGTGCTGCAGGAGGCGGGCGTGGTGCGCCGCGACATCCGCCCCAGCTTCGGCGCGCTGACCGGCGTCGCCGAGGGTGCCCCGCTGACCCTCGACCTCACGGTCACCTCGGCGGCCGGCGCGGCCCTGCCCGGCGCCGCGGTGTACGTGTGGCACTGCGACCGCTCCGGCGCCTACTCGCTCTACGACGTCGAGGACCAGAACTACCTGCGAGGCGTGCAGGTGGCCGACGCGGGCGGGCGGGTGACGTTCACCAGCATCGTCCCGGCGGCCTACGCGGGGCGCTGGCCGCACGTGCACTTCGAGGTCTACCCCGACCTCGCGCGGGCCACCGGCGGCGGCGCCGCGATCACCACCTCGCAGCTCGCGTTCCCCGAGTCGGTGTGCCGGCAGGTGTACGCGCTGCCCGGCTACGAGGACAGCGTCGGCAACCTCGACGACGTGTCGCTGGACAGCGACGGCGTCTTCGCCGACGGGGTGGACGCCCAGCTCGCACGGATGGGCGGCGACCCGGCCACCGGCCTGGTCGCCGCCCTCACCGTCCCGGTGGTGTGAGCGTCAGTCCGCCAGGAGCGTCGCGTCCGCCGGCGAGAGCCGGTCGGTGATCGTGTTCTTCTGGTGCCAGTAGGGGTAGAGCAGCGGCGTCGCCGAGACCTCGTCGAGGCGGGCGACCTCGTCGTCGGCGAGCGTGAGCTCGGCGGCGGCGAGGTTGTCGGCCAGCTGCTCCTCGGTGCGGGCGCCGATCACCAGCGAGGTCACACCGGGCTTGCGCAGCAGCCAGGCGTTGGCCACCTGGGCGACCGAGACGCCGTGGGCGTCACCGATCTCGGCGGCGACCTCGATGATGTCGTAGAGCCGCTCGCGGTCGTGGACCGGCGGCTCGGACCACTCGCCGAGGTGGCGCGAGGTCTCGGGGTCGTCCTGCCCGCGGCGGAACTTGCCCGAGAGCAGGCCGCCCGCGATCGGGCTCCACACGAGGATGCCGAGGCCCTGGTCGACCGACACCGGGACCAGCTCGTTCTCGGCCTCGCGGGCCTGCAGCGTGTAGTGGATCTGCTGGGAGACGAAGCGCTGGTACTCCCCGCGCTCGGACACCCCGAGCGCCTTCATGATGTGCCAGGCCGAGTAGTTCGAGCAGCCGATGTAGCGGATCTTGCCCTTGCTGACGAGGGTGTCGAGCGCCTCGAGCGTCTCCTCCAGCGGCGTCACGCCGTCCCAGCCGTGGAGCTGGTAGAGGTCGATGTGCTGCACGTCGAGGCGCCGCAGGCTGTCGTCGACGCTCTTGACGATGTGCTGGCGCGACGCGCCGGCGTCGTTCGGGCCCGGGTCCTTCCCTTCCCGGCTGCCCATCGGGAAGCGGCACTTGGTCGCGAGGAACAGGTCGTCGCGGTGGTTCTTCGTGGCCAGGCCGACGATCTCCTCGGACACGCCCGCCGAGTACATGTCGGCGGTGTCGACGAGGTTGACGCCGTGGTCGACGCACAGGTCGATCTGGCGCGTGGCGCCCTCGACGTCGGTGGCGCCGAGCTTCCCGAACCCGCCCTTGCCCCCGAACGTCATCGTGCCCATGGCCATCGTCGAGACCTTCAGTCCCGACCGTCCGAGCGTGCGGTACTCCATGCCGTCCGAGTGCCCCCGGCCGGCGGCGGCGGAACGTGAGATGACCGGAGGGCCCCGTCGCTCGGAGGGTTCGAGCGACGGGGCCCTCCGGTCGGGACGGGACGGGCGACGACGGTCAATCGCGGGCTGGGAGTCCGGGACGCAGGGCCAGCAGGACCCCGATCCCTGGGCGTGCTCGGACCGGTCGCCGTGGTGGCCCTGCGCCACCGGCGGGCCCGGGGGGAACGCCGGGCACAGCTGCGCTGGCTGGTGTGGGCGGGCCTGGTGAGCGTGCTCGCGGGGGCGGTCGGCTTCACGCTGCCCGCACCCGTCCCCTACGCCGCCCTGGGGCTGGCCGTGATGACGACGGCCGCGGGATCGGCGCGGACGTCGTCGCCGGGGTGGGCACGCTGTCGCTGCGTGAGCGCGCCGCGGAGCTCGGGGGGCGCACGACGGTCACCTGCCCGCCGGGCGGGGGGACGGTGGTGACGGCGGAGCTGCCGTGCGCCGCCACGACGGAGGAGGGGGACGCGTGATCCGGGTGGTGCTCGCCGACGACCATCCCGTCTACCTGGACGGACTGGCCGGGCTGCTCGCGACGGTGGACGAGCTCGAGGTGGTGGGCACGGCCACCGACGGCGCGGCCGCCGTCGAGACCGTCGCCGCGCTGCGCCCCGACGTCGTCGTCATGGACGTGCGGATGCCGGTGCTCGACGGGATCGCCGCGACCCGGCGGATCGTCGACGCCGACCCGGGCGTCGGCGTCGTCGTGCTGACCATGAGCGAGGAGGACGAGACGCTCTTCGCCGCGCTGCGCGCCGGGGCGCGCGGCTACCTGCTCAAGGGCGCGACGAAGGCCGAGATCGTGCGCGCCGTGACCGCGGTGGCCGAGGGCGACGCGATCTTCGGCCCGGCCCCGGCGCGGCGGGTCGGGGAGTTCCTCGCGCCCCGCGCCGCGACCGTCGACGTCTTCCCCGAGCTGACCGCCCGCGAGCGCGAGGTGCTCGACCTCGTGGCCGCGGGCCGGGCGAACCCGCAGATCGCCGCGGCGCTGTTCCTGTCCCCCAAGACCGTCCGCAACGTCGTGTCGGCGATCTTCACCAAGCTCCACGTCGCCGACCGGGCCGGGGCCATCGTCCGGGCCCGCGAGGCCGGGCTCGGCCGGAGCGGCTGAGGGGCGGGACTCAGGTCTCGTCGGGCATCGACAGCGCCAGCACCCGGGCCGCCGGGCTCGCCGGCAGCGTCCGCAGGTCCGCCGCTGCGCCGCGCCCGCGCGCCCGCTGCAGGGCCTCGAGCACCAACCCCACACCGGCGCTCGCGAGGTGCCCGACGCCGCGCAGGTCCAGCACCACGCGCGGGCCGGTCTCCACGGCCTCGAGCAGCGCCTCGCGGCAGCCGCTCACGGCGGCGAGATCGAGGTCCCCGCGCACGAGGACCCGTCGCGTCCCCGCCTCGTCCTCGACCGTGACCGCGGCCGGCGTGCCCGCCGGGGGCGGGGCGTCCGGGACCTCGTCGGCGCCGTCGTCGTCCGCCGCGGGCGCGACGTCCTCGGGCCCGCCGGCCTCGTCGGGGGCGAGCAGGAAGCGCACCCGCGTCCCGCCCTCGGGCTGTGAGGTCACCTCGGTCTCGGCGGTGAGCTCGCGGACGAGAGTGAGGCCGCGGCCGCGGTAGCCGGGGTCCGCGGGCACCGGCCGCCAGACGCCGTGGTCGCGCACGACGACCTCGACCGCGCCGTCGTCGCACCGCGCGAGGCGCACGTCGACGACGCCGTCCTCGTCGTCGCGGTAGGCGTGCTCGACGGCGTTGGTCGCCGCCTCGCCGAGCGCGAGCTGCAGGTCGTCGAGCGCCACCGGGGGCAGCGCTGAGGTCCGGGCCCACGCCGCGACCCGCCGGCGCATGGCGCCCAGTGACTCGGGCCGGGCCGGCAGGTGCAGCTCCAGCGGCGGCGGCAGCAGGCGGGCCACGACGAGCGCGACGTCGTCGGAGCGGGAGCCGAGCTCGTCGAGCAGGGCGGTGGCCAGCGGCTCCGGACCCTCCTCGCGGTGCCGTTCGACGGCGTCGGCGAGCCGGTCGAGCCCCTCGTCGAGGGACTCGCCGCGGCGCTCGACGAGCCCGTCGGTGTAGAGCAGCAGCGTCGCGCCCGGCTCGAGGGTGGCGACGGCCTCCCCGTGGCCACGCCGGTCGGGCGGCAGGCCGAGCAGGGGACCGTGCCCGGCGGGGTCGTCGAGGTAGCGGACGGCCGAGCCGTCGGCGGCCACCAGCAACCCGGGCAGGTGCCCGGCGCGCGCCCACCGCAGCTCGCCGCGGTGCGGGTCGAGGACCAGGCACATGGCGGTCGAGGCGCGGGCGCCCGGGATGCGGGCCGTCAGCCCGTCGAGCAGCCCGAGCGCCGCGGCGGGGCCGTGCCCGGCGAGCAGATAGCCGCTGAGCGCGGTGCGCAGCTGGCCCATCACGGCGGCGGCGGCCGTGCCCTGCCCGACGACGTCGCCGACGGCGACCGCGACCCGCTGGTCGTCGAGCTGCACGACGTCGTACCAGTCGCCGCCGGCCTGGGTGCCGGTCGCGCCCGGCAGGTAGCGCACGGCCAGGCCGAGGCGGTCGACCGCGGGCAGGGCCTGCGGCAGGAGACTGCGCTGCAGGGTGTCGGCGATCTGGTGCTCGGCGCGGTAGAGCCGGGCTCGGTCGAGGGCCATCCCGCACGGTTCGGCCAGCGCCATGAGCGTGTTGCGCTCGGTGCGCGAGATGCGGGCACGGTCGAGCAGGCCGACGCCGATGGCGCCGACGGTGGTGCCCGCGGCGACCAGCGGCAGCGCCATGGCCCCGCGCACCCCGGCCTCGCGCAGGACCTCCACCACGCCGGGGTCGACGTCGTCGGCGCGCTCGCGCCCGTCGGTCCCCTCGCCGAGGACGTCCCCGTCGTGGCCGCCGAGCAGCCACAGCGGTTCGCCGCCGTCGACCGCGGACCTGACCAGCGCCGGCGGCTCGCGCCCCGGCTCGACCGCGGGGGCCTCGGTGTTGCGCGCCGCGAGCGGGATCAGTGACCCGTCGCGGGGCTCGTACTCGAACACGGCGACGCGCGCGGTGCGCCCGAACAGGGCCTGGAGGTGCTCGACGGTCACCTCGGCCACCTCGACCGGCGTCGCCGCGGCGGAGAGCTCGGTGGTGGCGCGCTGCAGCAGCGCCAGCCGGTCGGCGGTGGCGCGCTCCTCGGCCAGCAGCAGCGCGTTGTCCAGGGCCAGCGCGGCGCGGTCGGCGACCTCGCCCACCAGCGCGCGGTCCTCGTCGGTCCAGCCCGGCGCGGCGTGGTGCCGGCGCAGGGACAGCACCGCCACCGGGCGGTCGCGGACCAGCAGCGGCAGCGCGAGCGTCCCGTCGACCGTGACCTCCGCCCGCCGCGCGACGGCCTCGCGCTCCTCGAAGAGGATCGTGTCCGAGGTGGCCGCCGACGTCCCCCGGGTGGCCGACGGGGAGTTCGCCGGCGGGGCCCCGGGGCCCGCGCCCGGGGCGGAGCCCGACGACGGCACGGCGACGCGGCCCGCGCCGATGCGCTCCTCGTCGTCGACCGACCGCACGGCCGCGTGCTCGGCCAGCCCCACGTCGACGAGCAGGTGGACGAGGCGCTCGAGGCGGTCGACCACCTCGGGCTCGCCGTCGAGCTCGGCGCCCACGCGGGCGAGCAGGCGCTGGCGGTCGGCCTCGAGCGCGCGGGCGTTGACGTCGACGCAGCTGCCGACCCAGCCCGAGACGCCGTGCTCGCCGGGCAGTGGCACGGCGTGCTCGACGACGCGCCGGAACGCGTCGTCGGCGCGCCGCAGGCGGAACTCGACCTCCCAGCCCTCCCCGGCCGCCATCGCCGCGTGGGTGACCTCCCGGTAGCGGTCGCGGTCGTCGGGGTGCAGGCCGTCCTGCCAGCCGTCGCCGTGCTCGTCACTCTCCGCGCGCCCGGTGAACCGCCGCCACCCGGCGTTGTGGAACACGCGGGCGCCGTCGGGGTCGGCCGCCCAGATCATGGCCGGCGCGAGGTCGGCCATGGCGGTGAACCGGTCCTCGGCGCGGCGCCGCGCCCGCCCGAGCTGCAGGTGGGCCTCGACGCGCGCCCGCAGCTCGGGCGCGGTGAACGGCTTGACGAGGTAGTCGTCGGCCTGCGCGGCGAGGCCCTCGACGGCGGCCTCCTGCCCGGCGCGCGCCGAGACCAGCAGTACCGGCACCCGCGCCGTGCGCTCGTCGGCACGCAGCGCGGCGAGCAGGGACAGCCCGTCGCGCCGGGGCATCATCACGTCGGAGACCACCAGCTCCGGCGGGTCGGCGAGCGCCGCCTGCAGGGCGTCCTCGCCGTCGGCGACGAGGCGGACGTGGTGCCGCGGCCGGAGCAGTCGCTGCAGGTAGGCCCGCATGTCGGCGTTGTCGTCGGCCACGAGGATCCGACCGCCCGCGGGGCCCGGCGCCGCCGCGGCGGTGATCACGTCGGCGGTCGTGTCGGTCGGGGCCGGAGTCGGCGCGTCGTCGTCCGGCTCGGTGTCGGGCAGCCAGCGCAGGGCCTCGGCCACGAACGACTCCGCGTGCGGCGAGGGCGGCGGCGGGACGTCGGAGGTCCGGTCGGGGTCGTCGGTGTCGTCGACGATCCGGTCGGCGTCCAGGTGCGCACGCCCGAAGGGCACGGTGACGGTCATGGTGGTGCCGACGCCGGGCGTGCTCTCGGCGCTGACCTCGCCGCCGTGCAGCGCCACGAGCTCGCGGACCAGGGCCAGGCCGATGCCGCTGCCCTCCCCCGAGCGCGCCGAGGTGCCCGCGACCCGGTGGAAGCGCTCGAACAGCCGTGGCAGCTCGTCGGCGGGCACCCCGACGCCGGTATCGGCGACGTGGAGCACCGCGGCGTCGTCCCGCGCCTCGACGCGGACCTCGATCCGGCCCTCGACGGTGAACTTGAGCGCGTTGGAGAGCAGGTTGAGGACGATCTTCTCCCACGCGTCGCGGTCGAGCAGGACCGGGCGCGACAGCGCGGGGGTGTCGACGACGTACTCGAGCCCGGCGCGCTCCATCGCCGAGCGGAACACCCCGGCCAGCTCCCCGGTGGCCGCCCCGATCTCGGTGGACTCGAAGCGGGGCTCGAGCCGGCCGGCCTGCAGGCGCGAGAAGTCGAGCAGGCTGTTGACCAGCCGCCCGAGGCGCTGCCCGTTGCGGTGCACCACCTCGAGCTCGGCCCGCCAGCGCGCGGGGTCGACCTCGTCGGCGGCCCGCAGGTCCTCGACCGGCCCCATGATGAGGGTCAGCGGGGTGCGGAACTCGTGGCTGACGTTGGAGAAGAAGTCGGTCTTGGCGCGGTCGAGCTCGGCCAGCGCCTCGGCGCGGCGCCGCTCGGCCTCGTAGCTGCCGGCCTGCGCGAGGCCCGCGGCGATCTGGCCGCCGACCAGCTGCAGGAAGCTCGTGAGGCGGTCGTCGAGGGGCCGGTGCGGGTTCGCCCCGACGACGAGGACGCCAGCGGTGCCGGGCCCGGCGGCCCCGTCCGGGCCCTGCCCGGGGGCCGCGAACAGCGGCACGAGCACCGCCTGCGAGGGCGGGAGGTCCCACGCGCCGCCCGGGACGTCCGGCCCGCAGCGCGCGGCGAGGTCGTCCACCACCGTCGTCGTCCCGCCCGCGGCGGCCCGGTCCAGTGGCCACGGACCGGCGCCCGGCTCGATGACCTCGGGGGCCGTGGCCGAGCCCGGCTCGGCACCGGCGCTGGCCGCGAGGCGGGCGGTGCCGCTGTCCTCGTCGAGCAGGTACACCAGCCCGAAGGGCACGTCGCGGTCGTTCTGGCGCAGCACGCGCTCCGCGGCCCCGAGCACGTCGGTCTGGGTGCGGGCCGTCGCCATGGCGGTGGCGAGGTCGCGCAGCGTGCCCATCCGCCGGTCGCCGACGACGCGGTCGGTGTTCTCGGTGACCACGCAGAGCATCCCGCGCACGACGCCGTCGTCGTCGGCGAGCGGGCTGTAGGAGAACGTGTGGTACGTCTCCTCGGCGTAGCCGCTGCGCTCGAGGAACAGCAGCAGGTCCTCGTCCCAGGTGGCCACCCCGGTCTCGAGCACCGAGTCGATGCGCGGCCCGATGTCCGGCCAGATCTCCGACCACATGACGCTCGCCGGCTTGCCCAGCGCCCACGGGTGCTTGGACTGCAACGTATCGCGCCAGTAGGCGTCGTTGTAGAAGACGGTGAGCTCCGGGCCCCACGCCATCCACATCGAGAACCGGGTGGTCAGGAGCATGCGGACGGTGGTGCGCAGCGGGGTGGGCCAGCCGTCCGGCGCCCCGACCGGCGTGGTCGTCCAGTCGACCTCCGCCATGTCGGCACCGACCCGGCCGCCCCCGGCGAAGAGGGCGCCCGCCTCGGGCGTCGTTCCCGTGCTCATGTCACCGCCTCGCGCACGCGTCGGGTCCGGTCGCGCCGTCGCGGGGTGACGGCCGGGATTCCCACCCCATCATCCCGACCCCCCGGAGCGCATGCGCGACCGACCCGTCGGGAAGGTTGCGCGCGTGACAGACGAGAGGGCACACGAGTTCGCGGTGTGGGCGCCCGACCGCACGTCGGTCGGCCTGGTCCTGGACGGCCGGACGGAGGCGATGACCGCGGGCGCCGACGGGTGGTGGACGGTGACGGTGCCCGGCGCGGGCCCGGGCACCGACTACGCGTTCTCCCTCGACGGCGGCGAGCCGCTGCCCGACCCGCGGTCGCGGTGGCAGCCCCACGGCGTGCACGCCCCGTCCCGCGTGGTCGAGGTGGAGCCCTCCCCCGCCGACGCGGCGTGGACGGGGCGGTCGCTGCCGGGCGCGGTGGTCTACGAGCTGCACGTCGGCACGTTCACCCCGGGCGGCACGTTCGCCGCGGCCGAGGAGCGGCTGGACCACCTCGTCGAGCTGGGCGTCGACTTCGTCGAGGTCCTGCCGGTCAACGCCTTCGACGGCACGCGCGGCTGGGGCTACGACGGCGTCCTCTGGTACGCGGTCACCGAGAACTACGGCGGGCCCGCGGCGTTCCGGCGGTTCGTCGACGCCTGCCACGCCCGCGGCCTGGGCGTCGTGCTCGACGTCGTCTACAACCACCTCGGGCCCTCCGGGGCCTACCTCGACCGCTTCGGCCCCTACTTCCTCGGCGAGAACGTCTGGGGCCCGTCGCTGAACCTCGACGGACCGGGCTCGGACACCGTGCGCGCGTACATCCTCGACAACGTCACGATGTGGCTCCGCGACTACGGCGTCGACGCGCTGCGCCTCGACGCCGTACACGCCCTGCGCGACGCCCGCGCGGTCCACCTGCTCGAGGAGATGGCCCAGCACGTGGCGACGCTGTCGGCGCACCTGCGCCGGCCGCTGACCCTGATCGCCGAGTCCGACCTCAACGACCCGCGGCTGATCACCCCGCGCGAGGCGAACGGCTACGGCCTCGCCGCGCAGTGGTGCGACGACATCCACCACGCCCTGCACTCGGCGCTCACCGGGGAGACCCAGGGCTACTACGTCGACTTCGGCCCGCTCGAGGTGCTGGCCGGGGTGCTGCGCCAGCCGTTCCACCACGCGGGGACGTGGTCGACCTTCCGCGGGCGGGTGCACGGCCGGCCCGTCGACGTCCTCACCACGCCCGGCCACCGGTTCCTGGCCTACCTGCAGGACCACGACCAGGTCGGCAACCGGGCGGCCGGCGACCGGCTGTCGGCGTCGGTCTCCCCCGGCCTGCTCGCCTGCGGCGCCGCGCTGGTCCTCTGCTCGCCCTACACCCCGATGCTGTTCATGGGCGAGGAGTGGGGCGCGCGCACGCCGTGGGCGTTCTTCGTCGGGTTCGAGGACCCGGCGCTGCAGGACGCGGTCCGCGAGGGGCGGCGCGGGGAGTTCGCCGAGCACGGCTGGGGCGCCTCCGACGTCCCCGACCCGACGGCGCTGTCGACGTTCGAGGACTCCCGGCTGGACTGGAGCGAGCCCGAGCGCGAGCCCCACGCGTGGCTGCTCGGGGTGTACCGCGAGCTGATCGCCCTGCGCCGCGCCCACCCGGAGCTCACCGACCCCCACCTCGACCGGGTCCGGGTCGACCTCGACGCGGACGCCCGCACGCTGGTGGTGCACCGGGGCACCCTGCGGCTGGCGGTGAACCTGGGCTCGTCGCCGGCGACGCTCCCGGTGAGCGGCGAGGTGCTCTACGCCCCGGCCGGCGGCGAGCCCGGGGCGGGCGGGCTCGACCTGCCGGCGGAGTCCTTTGCGCTGACGCGCTCGTGAGTGCTTGTCCGTGCTGGGGCACGGACAAGCACTCACAGGCTCGCTAGAGCAGGGGCACGAACGACACCGGCATGAGCGTCTCGGTGCGGCCGTCGCGCCGGACGCGGACGAGGTCGCCGTGGCGGCCGTGGCCCACCGGGCCGACGAGGACGCCGTCGTCGGTGAGCTGCTCGAGCAGGGCCGGTGGCACCTCGCCCTCGGCCATCGCGGCGACGGCGATCGCGTCGAACGGCGCGCGGTCCGGGGCGCCGAGGCGGCCGTCGCCGTGGCGGACCTCGACGGCGTGGCCCGTGGCGGCGCACGCCGCGCGGGCGCCTGCGGCCAGGGACGGGTGGTACTCGATCGTGATCACCTCGCGGGCCAGCCGGGACAGGACCGCGGCGGCGTACCCGCTGCCCGCGCCGATCTCGAGGACCCGCTCGGTGCCGGTCAGCCCGAGGGCCGACGCGGTCGCGGCCACGATGAACGGCGCCGAGATCGTCTGGCCGCAGGCGATCGGGAGCGGTCCCGAGCCGTAGGCCTGCCGGGCGCGGTGGGCGGGGACGAAACGGTGGCGCGGCACCGCCGCCATCGCCGCGAGGACCCGCTCGTCGGTGATCCCCTGACGCCGGAGGGCGGCCACCATCGCACGGCGCCGTCGCTCGTGGTCGGTGGCCACCTCACACCGCGTCCGGCCGGAGGCGCTCGAGCTCCTCGGCGACCTCGGCGGCGGGTACCGGCAGCACGGTCGGCGGCAGCACCACGGGGCTGCCGAGCCGACCCGCCTGGACCCGCCCGACGCGGGCGCGGGCCGGGGTGGCGCGGGACAGCACGGCCTCGGGGTCGCGGACGCCGATGACGAGCATCCCGCCGCCGCGCGCGGCCAGGACGTCGATCCCCCCGACCTCCGACCAGGGCAGGAAGCCCGCGGCGACGATCGACCCGCCGTCGTCGATCCCCTCGCGGGTGGCGACGAGCAGCGGGCGGCCCCGCACCAGGCGCAGCAGCGCCCGGGCCGCACCGACGCCGAAGAAGACGGCGAGCACGCCGCCCAGGACCAGGCTCGCCGTGCCGCCGGAGAGCAGCAGCCAGACCCCGGCGGCGAGGCCGATCAGCCCGGTGGCCAGCGCGACCACGGGGGCGGTCTGCGGCGCGCGGATCTCGAGACGGTCGGGCTCGCGGGTGACGGCGGGGCTCACGGACACCACCTCCGGTGCTCGGCGCGCAGGTCACGGTCGGCGACGACCACCAGCCCGAGGTCGCGGCCGCGGGCCACGGCGCGCTCGGTGGTGGCGGCGTCGGCGACCCCGGACGGCAGCCACACGGCCCCGCCCCCGACCGCCGCGACCTCGTCCACCACCGCGTCCCACGCCGCCGGCGCCCGGAAGACGACGACGACGTCGGGGGTGGGCACGTCGGCGAGCATCGGCGCGCAGAGCCGGCCGAGGGTCTCCACGACGTGCGGGTTCACGAGGTCGACGGCCCAGGCGGTGCGGTCGAGCAGGTAGGCGGCCATCCCGAAGCTGGGACGGTTGAAGCGGTCCGACACGCCCAGCACCGCGACGCGCCGCACCCGGGTCAGCAGCGCCCCGAGCGCGGCGTCGTCGAGCAGGCCGGCGTCCACGACGCCAGTCTCCCGCAGGTCGGTGGGGGACGGGGTTGCGGTGCACCCGGTGGTGGCCAAGGGTCGGACGGTGGCCACCGTCGATCTGCCCGTCCCCCGTGCCCGCGTGCAGCACCCCGAGCGCCCCGAGGACGCCCTGGCCGCGGCGCTGGCCGACCGGGTCGACGGCGAGGTCCGCTTCGACGCGGGCTCGCGCGCCGCCTACGCGGTCGACGCGTCGAACTACCGCCAGGTCCCGATCGGCGTCGTCGTCCCCCGCACGATCGACGCCGGCGTCGAGGCGCTGGCGGTGTGCCGCGAGCACGACGTCCCGGTGCTCTCGCGCGGCGGCGGGACGAGCCTCGCCGGGCAGTGCTGCAACGCCGCCGTGGTGATCGACTGGTCGAAGTACTGCACGCGGATCGTCTCGGTCGACGAGGACGCCCGCACGTGCGTCGTCGAGCCCGGCATCAAGCTCGACGACCTCAACGCAGCCCTGCCCGGGCGCCTCATCTACGGCCCGAAGCCCGCGACGCACGTCAGCTGCACGCTCGGCGGGATGATCGGCAACAACTCCTGCGGCTCGACCGCGCAGGTGTTCGGCAAGGTCGCCGACAACGTCCGGCGCCTCGAGGTGCTCACCTACGACGGGCTGCGGATGTGGGTCGGGTCGACGTCCGAGGACGAGTACGCGGCGATCCAGGCCGCGGGCGGCCGCCGCGCCGAGATCTACCGGGGACTGCGGGCCATCGCGGAGGACCACGCCGCGCTCGTGGCCGAGCGCTTCCCCGACATCCCCCGCCGCGTCTCGGGCTACAACCTCGACGACCTGGTGCCGGGGGCGGGCTTCGACCTCGCCCGCGCGCTGGTGGGCTCGGAGTCGACGCTGGTGACGGTGCTGCACGCCGAGCTCGACCTCGTCACCGAGGCCGCGGAGACCGCGCTGGTGGTGCTCGGGTTCGACGACGTCGTGGCCGCCGCGCGCTGCGTGCCGGCGATCCTCCCGCACCAGCCGCACTTCCTGGAGTCGATCGACCGCGTCATCGTCGAGTTCGAGCGGGCCAAGGGCGTGCACCAACGGGCGATGGCCGCGATGCCCGAGGGCCACAGCTGGCTCATGGTCCAGATCCGCGACGACGACCCCGAGCGGGTCGCGGAGCGGGCGCGGGCGCTCGCCACGTCGCTCGAGGAGCACGGGCCCTCGATCCTCACCGTCACCGACCGCACCGAGCAGGCCGAACTGTTCGGCATCCGCGAGTCCGCGCTCGCCGTCTCGGCCCGTGACCCGCGCACCGGCCAGGACAACTACGAGGGCTGGGAGGACGCGGCGCTGCCGACCGACCGGCTCGCCGACTACCTCGCGGAGTGGGTCGCGCTCCTCGAGGAGTACGGCTTCACCGCGGGCACCGCGATCTACGGGCACTTCGGCCACGGCTGCATCCACACCCGCATCCCCTTCGACCTGGGCTCGGTCGACGGGATCGCCGCCTACCGGTCGTTCATGGAACGCTCGGCGGACCTGTGCGTGACCTACGGCGGGTCGCTGTCGGGCGAGCACGGCGACGGGCAGTCCCGGGGCGAGCTGCTGGAGCGGATGTACGGCCCGGAGCTGGTGGGCGCTTTCGAGTCGGTGAAGGCCCTGTTCGATCCGCGGAACCGGATGAACCCCGGCAAGATCGTGCACCCCTACCGCCTCGACGAGCACCTCCACGTCGGCGCCGACTACGCCCCCGCCGACCCGGCGTCGGCGTTCGCCTACCCGTCCGACGACGGGCGGTTCACGCGGGCGATCGAGCGCTGCATCGGGGTCGGGCGGTGCCGGCGCACCGACGGCGACGTCATGTGCCCCTCGTACCGGGTCACCGGCGAGGAGCACCACTCGACGCGGGGCCGCGCGCGGCTGCTGTGGGAGATGCTGCGCGGCCACGAGGACTCGCCGATCACCGACGGCTGGCGCTCCACCGAGGTCCGCGACGCCCTCGACCTGTGCCTGGCCTGCAAGGGCTGTCTGTCCGACTGCCCGGTCAACGTCGACATGGCGACGTACAAGGCCGAGTTCCTCCACCACCACCACTCGGGTCGTCCCTGGACCCGCCCCCGCTCCCACCTGTCGATGGGCTGGCTGCCGGCCCTGGCGCGCGTCGCGTCACCGCTCGCGCCGCTGGTCAACCGGCTCACGGCGTCGCGGTTCTCGGGTCTGCTCAAGCGCGCCGGCGGCATCGACGCGCGCCGCACGATCCCGACGTTCGCGACGCCGCGGTTCTCGCACTGGTTCCGCGCGCGGGCGCCGCGGGGCACGGGCGAGCGCGGCGAGGTGCTGCTCTGGCCCGACACGTTCACCGAGTTCCTCCACCCGCGTGCCGGGGCCGACGCGGTGCGCGTGCTCGAGGCGGCGGGGTTCACGGTGCGCATCCCGGGAGACGGAGCGCAGCGGAGCTCGACCCATCGGTTCGGGCAGGAGCTCTGCTGCGGGCTGACCTGGGTGACGACGGGCCAGCTCGACGTCGCCCGGCGGGTGCTG
Organism: Actinomycetospora sp.; assembly: GCA_029266415.1. GTDB lineage: Bacteria > Actinomycetota > Actinomycetes > Mycobacteriales > Pseudonocardiaceae > Actinomycetospora. The sequence continues at coordinate 24,360 of JAQSWW010000038.1, forward strand.
GGCCGCACGCTCGACGCGCTGGCCCCGGCCGTCGGCGACGGGATGCCGATCGTCGGCCTCGAACCCAGCTGCACCGCGGTGTTCACCGACGACGCGGTCAACCTCCTGCCCGGACCGCGTGCCGACGCGATCGCCGCGGCGACGACCACGCTGGGCGGGCTGCTGGCCGAGCGCGCCCCGGACTGGGCGCCGCCGGGACTCGAGGGCCGGGACGTGATCGTCCAGCAGCACTGCCACCAGCACGCCACCGGCGGCTACGGCGCGGAGACGGCCGTGCTGCGCCGCGCGGGCGCCGAGGTGGAGGTGCTCGACTCCGGCTGCTGCGGGCTCGCCGGCAACTTCGGGTTCGAGCAGGGGCACTACGAGGTGTCCGTGGCCTGCGGCGAGCAGGTGCTGCTCCCGCGGGTGCGGGCGGCCGACGCGAGCACCGCGGTGGTCGCCGACGGCTTCTCCTGCCGTACCCAGATCGACCAGCTCACCGAGCGCCGCGGCGACCACCTCGCCTCGCTCCTCGCCTCCGGCCTCCCCGACGACGAGTTCCTCCCCTGGCCGGAGCCTGGCGTGCCGCCCCCGCACCGGCGACGATGAGTTCCGGCGACGGCGACGGCGACGGGGGGACCGACGATGGCGATCGCGGTGGAGACCACCTTCCACGGGGTCACGCTGGCCGAGTACGACGACCTGCTCCGGCGCCTCGAGTTCCGGCGCGGCGGCGACTCCGAGCCCGGCTGCCTGTTCCACTACACGATCCCGACCGACGACGGGTTCCG
>JAQSWW010000220.1 GCA_029266415.1 Actinomycetospora sp.
CGCGCTCCTCCCCCACGGCGAGCCCGGCGACGCCGATCTCGCCGGTGAGGCGCTTCCAGAGGCCGGTGTCGACGGGGTCGTCGGTGTCGGTGCGGGCGAGGACGGCGTCCCAGGGGGCCTGCTTGTCGACGAGCGCGCGCACGCTGGCGCGCAGGTCGTCCTCGACGTCGGAGTAGAGGAGGTCACCGGTCGTCGGGGTGGCGGGAGCGCTCATCGGGGCAGGTCCTTCCACGGGACGTCCTTGTCGGCGCGGGCCTCGGCGGGCAGGCCGAGCACGCGCTCGGCGACGACGTTGCGGAGGATCTCCGAGGTCCCGCCCTCGATGGAGTTGGCGCGGAAGCGCAGGTAGCGCCACCCGGCGTCGCGGGAGGCGTAGTCCTCGACCTCGGGGCGGCGCTCGGTGTAGTCGGGGTAGCGCAGGCCGTCCTCGCCCTGCAGCTCGAGCTCGAGGCTCGAGCACTCCTGGTTCAGCCGCGCGTAGGTGATCTTCACACCGGATCCCTCCGGGCCCGGCTGGCCTGCGGCCTGCTGCTGGCCGAGGCGCTCGGCGGTCAGGCGCGCCGCCTCGGTCTGCACCCACAGCCGCAGCAGCCGGTCGCGCAGCCCGGGGGTGCGCGCCTCGGGGTGCTCGCGCCAGCGCGCGGTCAGGGGGCCGACGGCGCCGCTCTCGCGGGGCAGGGTGCCGCCGCCGATCGCGACGCGCTCGTTCATCAGCGTGTACTGCGCGACCGCCCAGCCCTGCCCGACCTCGCCGAGGCGCTGGTCGTCGGGGACGCGCACGTCGGTCAGGAAGACCTCGTTGAACTCGGCCTCGCCCGTGATCTGACGCAGCCCGCGCACCTCGACGCCGGGCGCCGTCATGTCGACGACGAAGTAGGTCAGGCCGCGGTGCTTGGGCGCCTCCGGGTCGGAGCGGGCGAGCAGGATGCCCCAGCGGGCGTGGTGGGCCATCGAGGTCCACACCTTCTGCCCGTTGAGCACCCAGCCCTCGCCGTCGCGCACGGCGCTCGTGCCCACGCCCGCGAGGTCCGAGCCCGCTCCGGGCTCGCTGAACAGCTGGCACCAGATGTCCTCGCCGGTCCACAGCGAGGGCAGCCAGCGCTGCTGCTGGGCCTCGTCGCCGAAGCGCAGGATCGTCGGCGCGGCCATGCCCAGGCCGATGACGTTGAGCCGGGGCCGGTTCTCGGGCGCGCCGGCCGCGGCGAACGCCTGGTCCACGGCGGCCTGCAGGCCGTTCTCGGCGCCGAGACCACCGAGACCGGCGGGGTAGTGCACCCACGCCAGCCCGGCGGCGAAGCGCTCGCGCAGGAACGTGGCGGGTTCGGTGGTCGACGGGTCGTGCTCGGCCAGGAACTCCTCGACGCGGCTCGCCAGCGCGGCGGCGTCCGGGGGACTGTCGGTGGCGGTCACCCCTGCACCCTGCGTCGCCGGGGCGCCGGTGTCGAGACCGCGCCACGGCGGGCCGGAACGATCAGGGCGTGGAGACGACCACGATCGGGACCGGGTCGGGGACCGGCGTCGCGGGCGGCGCGGGCGCGGTGACCAGGGCTCCGGGCCCGGTGCCCGCGAGCGCGCCCAGCTCGGCGGGCGCGAGCGGCGCCGGACCCGCGGGCAGGGCCGGCAGGGCGGGCAGGGCGGGCGGCGGGGCGGCCTCGGGCACGGTCGTCGGCGCGGCGGTGGACTCCCCGGACTCCCCGGGCTCCCCGGGCTCGCCCACACCCGAGCGGGTGTCGCGATCAGCCGGTCGAGCCAGGCGCGGTAAGGGCCGCCGTCGATGCGGCTCGACCAGCACGTGCCCGTGCCGCCGACGGCGCTGGACACCACGGCGAGCAGCACCGGGCGTGTGGTGGCGGTGATCAGCGGGCCGCCGCTGTCGCCCGCCGCGCAGGTGCCCGCGGGCACGTCCGCGGCCGCGGCCGGCGTCGCCTGCAGCACGAGCGACGCGCCCTCGGGGCTGCGCAGGTCGCCGGAGAGCACCTGGGCCCCGCGGCGCAGGCCCCCGTCGAGGCTCGGGGCGCCGTTCGGGGAGGTCGCGCCCCAGCCCAGCTCGAGCACCGGGGTGCCGACGGCGGTGTCGGTGCCCCCGGCGAGCGGGACCGGCGCCGTGCCGGCGGGGCGGTCGAGCTGGACGACGGCGACGTCGTCGGCGGGTGTGCCGCCCCGGCACCCCGCTCTGCGCGGAGTAGGGCACCAGGGCGACGGCGCCGCGGCGCTCGCCGCCGGGGAAGGTGATCGTGAAGTCCTCGGGGCGGGGGCTGTCGAGGCAGTGCGCGGCGGTGAGCACCAGCCGCGGCGCGACCAGCGAGCCCGAGCACGTGAACGTCGCGGTGGACGAGCGGGCGACGCCGAGCCGGGCGACCAACCCGCCGGTGGCCTCGTCGGCCGCCTCGCCGCCGACGATCACCGAGGCGGGGGCGGGCGTCAGCAGGGCGCCGGCGACGAGCCCGGTGAGCACGAGCAGGACGACCACCGTCGCCGACCGTCGTCCCCGCTGCACCGCCCACCCCCGCCGCCGGGGCACGGGGAGGATCGGCACGATCACGCTGCGCGTTCTCCGTCCCCGGCGAGGACGCCACCGCCCGCCCTGCGAGGGTGCTCGGGTGACCGATCAACGCCCCGAGGTGGCGCAGTGGCTCGCGGCGCACGCCCGCCCGGTGGCCGTGCCCGACGACGACACCGACGGCCTCGAGGACGGCGTCGCCGCCTGGGTCCGGGCGGCCGGCGACGCGCGGGTCCTCGCCCTCGGTCCCACCGTGGCCGGCACCAGCGAGCTCACGCAGCTCGCGGGCCGGATCCTCAACGGTGTCGGCGAGGACCCCGCCCTGCGGACCCTCGCGCTCCAGACCTCCGAGTCGGCGACGACCACGCTCGACGAGCAGGTGCATCGCGGCGCCGTCTCCGCCGACGCCCTCGACGTCCTGGGCTCGTGGAGCTGGAACACCCGCGACGTCCTCGACATCGTCCGCCGGCTCGCGGAGCGGCCCGACCCGGTGCGCGTGGTCGGGATCGACCCCCGCAAGCCCGCGGGCGCCGTCCGCACCGTCGGCCGCTTCCTGCGCACCGCGGCGCCCGACGCGCTGCCGTCCGTCGCCGAGCGCTTCGCCGAGCTCGCGCTCGGCCACGGCGACGCGGGCACGCGCACCGCCGTCGAGGAGGTGCGCGTACGTCTGGACCGCGACGTCCCGGAGCTCGTCGCGGCGACGTCGCCCGAGGACCACGCCGACGCCGTCCGGCAGGCCCGCTTCCTCGCCCGGGCCGCCGAGTTCGCCGCGACCCCGGCGTCCGGCGCCGACGCGGTGGCGGGACGGCTGATGGCGGACGCGGTGCTCGAGGCCCTCGACGCGTCCGGGCCGGAGGGGCGGCTCGTGCTCTGGGCGCACGCCGACCACGTCGTGGTCCGGGACGACCCGCCGACCCTCGGCGCGCACCTGCGTGAGCACCTCGGAGACGCGTACCGCGCTCTGCTCCTCACCGCCGGCGCGGGCACGGCGCGAGCGATCCGGCGGCGGCGCCTGTTCGGTCCCGCGCGCACGCCCTCGACCCACCGGCTCGGCACCCCGCCCGACGAGTCGCTCGAGGCGGTCCTGCTCCGCGCGGTGGTGCGCGACCACGTCCTCGACCTGCGCGACCCCGACGCGCCGCCCGCCGTGACCGCCTGGGCGGAGTCGGACGTCCCGCGTCGCTCGGTCGGCGACGAGGTGTCGGCGACGGCGACGGCACGGACCGTGGTGCCGTGCCGGCCGGGCGTCGAGGCCGACGGGGTCGCCGTCGTGGGCACGGTGAACCCCGCGCGAGTGCGCTGAGCGCCGGTCAGGAGCGCGCGGCGAGCACCGCCCGGCCGCGCGGCGAGAGCTCGTAGCCGACGGGCAGCGAGTGGGTCAGGCCGAGGGCCTTGAGCCGGCGCACGTCGGTCTTGAACGGGGCGGTCTCGCGGCCGAAGGAGGCGGCGAGGTCGGGCGCCCGGACCGCGGGGCGCTCGGCGATCGCCGCCAGCGTCGCCCACGCCCAGGGACCGTGGGCGCTGCGCGCGTCCATCGCGTCCAGGCGCCGACAGACGGCCTCGAGGTCGTCGCCGGTGGGGACGGTGGCCGCGAGCTCGGAGCGCGGATCGGGCTCGTCGAGCGGGTGGAACCGCACCCGGTACAGCGGCGCCTCGGGGCCCGCGTGCCGGTCGGCCTCGGCCAGGAGGGTCTCGACCGACGCGAACCCGGCGCGCCGGGCGTCGTCGGGCCCGAGGTCACCGGGTTCGACGACGTCGACCTCGTCGACCTGCAGCCGCCCCACCACCGTGCGGTACGGCCGCCCGGGCCGGACCTGGGCGCGCCGCCAGCGGCGAAAGGTCAGGTCGATCTCGCCGCGCGCGATCGGCTCGGCGAAGCGCAGGGCGAAGAGCACGGCGTAGGGTCCCGCCGGCCCTCAGGCCGACCCGATGCTGAGGGCGAAGACGAGCCAGAACAGCACCCAGCCCACGATCGGGATGTAGCCGAGCACGAGCCCGGCGATCGCCATGCCGTGGCCCGCCTCGCGCCCGGTGCTCGTGTCCTTCCACGCCAGGTGGCCGCAGATGACGGCGCCGATCGACGCCAGGCCGGCGGTGAAGAAGCCGAGGATGCCGCAGACCAGCGCCGCGACCGCGAGCCCCGACTGCGGCGGACCGGACGCGTACCCCGGCCCGTGGCCGTACTGCGGGCCGTACCCGCCGGCGCCGTACGGAGCGGGGGCGTAGGGATCGCCGCCGTAGGGCGTGGCGTAGGGGTTGGGGTCGTACGCGCCGTACTGGCCGGACCCGTACTGGCTCGGGCCGTAGGGGCTCGCGCCGTACTGGCCGGGCGCGAGCGGGTCGCTCGGGTACGGCGAACCGGCGTACGGGTCCGACGAGTACGGCGACGGGGTGCCCGACGGGTCGGGTCGGTCGGCCGAGCCCGAGGAGGAGCCGTCCCACGGCGAGTTCACGATCGGACCGTACAGGCCGGGACGGGGCCGGTGGGGCTCGTCGCCGCCGTCGGCGCCGTCCGTCGGCGCCGTCCGTGGCGCGGTCGGTGGCGGTGGCGGTGGCGGTGTCGGTGCCGGAGCCGGTCGTGCCGGAGTCGGTGCCCGGGTCGCTCATCGTGATCTCCTCGCCGAGGGTCGGTGTGCTCGCCCCCGGGACGGCGGGAGTGGCGGGGATGTTCCCTGAGAGGACCGTGGCAGGCCCGGCTCAGCGCCGGCGGGCGGCGCGGATCGGCTCGACGCGGCGCAGCAGCAGGCTGGTCAGCACCGCGAACAGCACCGTGAGCCCGACGAGCGCACCGAGGTCGAGCACCCAGGTCAGCGCGTCGTGGTCCCACAGCGGGTCGGCCTCGCGGTACGGCGTCGGCAGCCCCGGGCCGCTCGGGATGCCGATGGTCGAGGCGCCGAGCGCGAAGCCCCACCGGGCGGGGACCAGCCACGACAGCTGCGCGAGCACCGGGCTCCCGCCGATCTGCAGCAAGGCGCTGGACAGGATGAACTGCAGCATCGCGAGGAGCACCAGCAGCGGCATCCCGCGGTCGGCGTTGGTGATGGCCGCCGACACGGCGAGGCCCAGCGCCATGCTGGCCACGGCGACGCCGCACAGCGCGATGACGATCTCGGTGGTGCCCGAGCCCAGCAGGACGGGCTCGTCGGGCCCGGGGCGTCCGAGCATCCCGAGCAGCCCGAGCAGGACGGCCTGCACGCCCGTGATCACGATCAGCACCATGAGCTTCGAGGCCAGGTACGCCCCGCGCGAGAGCCCGATCGCGCGCTCGCGGCGGTAGATCTCGCGTTCCTTGACGACCTCGCGGATCGACGCCGCCGACCCCATCAGCGCGGCGCCGACGACGAAGACGAGCAGGAGGCTGTTCGGCGCTCCGGGGGTGCCGCGCTCCTGGGCCGCCTGGGAGAGCCCCGTGTCGCCGGGCAGCGCGTGGGTGAGCACCGCCAGCAGCAGGGGCAGGGCCGCCATGAAGATCGTGTACTGCCGGTCGGCGAGCACCACCGCGAGGTAGCGGCGCGCGAGCACCGCGAACTGGGTGAGCACCGGCTGCTGGCGCGGCGCCTCGGCCGGGACCGGCACCCCGCGACCGGGCGCCCGGCGGGCGTCGGCCCCGATGTAGCGGGCCCACTGCGGCGAGCGCCGGAAGCGGTCGGCCCAGTCGACGCCCTTCTCGCGGTCGAGGAGCAGGAAGAGGTCGGCGAAGTCGGTGACGCCGAAGTACTGCAGGGCTTCGCGGGGTGGGCCGAAGTAGGCGACGGTGCCGCCGGGGGCG
>JAQSWW010000039.1 GCA_029266415.1 Actinomycetospora sp.
GAGATCCCCGAGGGCGTCGAGGAGATCGGTCACGGTGGCGTGGAGGTCGCGGGCGAGGTCGGTGGGCGCGGGGAGGGTCCTCGAACGTGTGATCGTGGTGAAGTCCGCGAACCTGACCTTGAGCGCGACGGTGCGGGCGCGCACTCCGCGGTGGCGCAGCATCCGCGCGGTGCGGTCCGCGAGACGCAGCAGCTCCCGGCGCAACGCGTCCGGGTCGACGAGGTCGCGGGCGAAGGTCTCCTCGGCGCCGGCCGACTTCTCCCGGCCGTGCGGATCGACCCGCCGTTCGTCGACCCCCTGCGCGAGGGCGAACAGGTGGGCGGCGTGGGCCTCCCCCACCGCGCGGCGCAGGGTCGTCAGGCCGGCCGCGGCGACGTCGCCGACCGTGGCGATGCCGTGGCCCCTCAGCACCTCCTCGGTGCGCGCGCCGACCCCCCACAGCGCGCCGACCGGCAGCGGGTCGAGGAAGGCCCGCACCCCGTGCGCGGGGACGAGGTGCACGCCGTCCGGCTTGGCCACCCGGGAGGCGAGCTTGGCGACGAACATCGTCGACGCGACGCCGACCGAGCACGTCACGTCCTCGGCGGCGGCGACCTGCTCGCGGATCGCCGCCGCGATGCCCAGCGGCGTGGTGCCCAGCCGCCGCAACGCGCCCGACACGTCGAGGAACGCCTCGTCGAGGCTCAGCGGCTGCACCAGCGGCGTCACCGACCGGAACACCGCCATCACCGCGCGGGAGACCTCGGCGTAGGTCGAGAAGTCGGGCGGCAGGAAGACCGCCTGCGGGCAGAGCCGGTGCGCCCGCGCCGAGGGCATGGCCGAGCGGACCCCGAAGGCCCGGGCCTCGTAGCTCGCCGAGAGCACGACGCCGCGCTCGGGTCCGCCGCCGACCACCACGGGGCGCCCGCGCAGCTCGGGCCGCGAGCGGATCTCCACCGACGCGTAGAACGCGTCCATGTCGACGTGCAGGATGCCGCAACCGGCGTCGGGCCCCGCCTCGGACCCGACGGCGGGCGCCGACGTCGTGCTCAGGCCGGCCGCCGGGCGAGGACGTGCAGCCGCGAGGCCATGTCGCGCAGCGGCGGCGTGCCGGCGGCGATGTCCTCGAGCTCGGCGAGCGTCTCGGGCGGCGTGCCGCCGGGCTCGAGCACGCCGTCGGGCACGAGGTCGGCGAGCACCCGGTGCCCCTGCACCCGCTCGACCGTGAGCTGCCCGTCGGCCTCGACCAGCGTGCGGATCTCCTCGACGTCCATCCGCCGGCGCAGCGGGTCGTCAGGGCCCCAGCGACCCGAGGGGTCGACGAGCACCCGGTGCGCCTCGGTCAGGCGACCCGCGACCACCCGTGAGAGGACGGCGGCGAAACGCCCGGTGACCAGTAGCGACACGGCCGCTCCCGGCGCCGCGGACGTGGCGAGGGCGCGGCACGCCTCGGGCGGGTCGTCGACGTACTCGAGCAGGCCGTGGCCGAGCACGAGGTCGGCCTCGGCGTCGGCGACCGCGTCGGCCAGCGCGTCGACGTCGCCCTGGACCGCGCGGACACCGTCGGCCACCCCGGCGTCGCGGGCGCGGTTGCGCAGCACCGCGAGGGCGTTGGCGCTGGAGTCGACGACGGTGACCTCGCACCCGTCGGCCGCGAGGGGCACGGCCCACGTGCCGCTGCCCCCGCCGACGTCGAGCACGCGGGGCGGCGCGCCGCCGCGACGCGCCCGGGCCGCCGTGATCTCGACGCGCAGCGTGCGCGCGACGACGTCGACCGGGGCGAACGTCGGCGCGCGGCTCACCGCGACACCGTAGAACGTGCGACGGGTGTGCGGGCGCACAGACTCGGTCGCGTGGGTCCTTCGTCCGGCTCCGGCGGGCGCCGGGCCCGGCCGGTAGGTTCCCCCCGTGCACGTCACCGCGGTCCTCAGCCTCAAGGGCGGGGTGGGGAAGACGACCGTCGTGCTGGGCCTGGCGGGCTCGGCCCTCAAGGCCGGCCTCCGCACCCTGGTGATCGACCTCGACCCGCAGGGCAACGCGACCACCGCCCTCGAGCCCGAGCCCACCGAGACGACCATCGCCCAGGCGATGGAGCGGCCCTCGGCGGCGAGCCTGGCCTCGTCGATCTCGCAGAGCTCGTGGGGCGAGGAGGTCGACGTCCTCGTCGGCTCGGAGGACATCGAGCGCCACAACCACCCCGACCCCACCTCGCAGCGGCTCGGCCGCCTCGCGCAGCTGCTCACCGCACTCCCCCGCGACGACGACGCCGTGAGCGCGACGGGCCTGGCGAAGTACGACCTGGTGCTCATCGACTGCCCGCCGTCGCTGGGGCAGCTCACCCGCTCCGCGCTGGTCGCGGTGGACCGCGCGGTGCTGGTGACCGAGCCGACGATCTTCGCCGTGTCGGGCGTGCAGCGTGCCTTCGAGGCGGTGCAGGCCGAGCGCGAGCACAACCCCGACCTCCAGCCGCTGGGCGTGCTCATCAACCGCTACCGCACCCGCTCGGCCGAGCACGAGTTCCGGGTGGGCGAGCTGCGCGAGCTCTTCGGGCCCCTGGTGCTCAACGCGCTGCTGCCCGACCGCACCGCCGTGCAGCAGGCCCAGGGCGCCGGTGTGCCCATCCAGCGGTGGGACACCCCGGGCGCCCGGGAGATCTCCGGCCAGTTCGACGCGCTCCTCGGGCGGATCGTGCGGGCGCGCACCACCCGCGCCCACCGGCCCCGCGCCCGCCAGGCGCCCGAGGCCTGAACCCCTGGCTCAGGAGGAGCGCCCCCGTCCCGCCACCGTGCGGGTGACGAGCGCGAGGAACAGGTCGGCCTGGCGGACCATGTCGTCGGCGTCGCGCTGGGACACCCGCCCGCGCACACCGGCCTCGACCGCCGAGCGCGTCGCCGAGTGCGCCGCGAAGAACGCCGCCCACTCGCCGTACTCCGGCGCCACGGACGCCAGCAGCGTCCAGGCGTCGGTGGGGCGGGACGAGCGCCGCGAGCGGGCCCGCAGGGCGAGCACCGCCGCGGCGGCCCGCAGCGCCCCGAGGTGGGCGGAGCGGAAGCGCTCGGCCGGGTCGCCCTCGGCCTGCGCGGCCCGCAGCTCGTCGCGCGCGGCGCCGAGCAGCTGGACCACGGTGCGCGAGGGCGGCGGCGCGGGCGGGGCCGGCGGCGCCGCGCCGCGCGGGCCGGCCCCGCGGGTCGCCGACCGCCCCCGGGCGGCGGGTACGCGCCGGGAGTCGTCGGCGGGCGGGCCCCCCGGCTCGAGGGGCGTGGTGTCGAACAGTCCGGGCATGGCGAGGGCGCTGGTCACGGTGATCTCTCCTCGGGTCGCGTCACGGGCGGGGTCAGGCGTCGGACCAGCGCAGGTCCCACACACCGGGTCCGGAGCGCATGCGCAGGACGAACTCGCCGGCCGGCAGGTGCGGCTCGTCGGACCGGCGGGCGAGCACCCGCCAGCAGCGGCACCGGTCGCCCCCGACCGGCATGGCCGAGAGGAACGGCCACCGCGACTCCTCGATCCAGCGTTCGCGCACCTCTTCGACCAGGTAGTGGCTATCGCGCCGGTTGGGCCGGCGATGGAACTCGACCGGGTCGCCGTCCGCGCAGCGGACCTGGACCGGCGAGGGAGTGCGGACCACGATGCGTCCTCCACGGCGGGCTCGTGCTCCTCGACCCGGGACCCGGGCCGAGCGGATGCCTGCCACCGTGGGGAGCCGGCGGCGTGCCCGGGCGGCGGGGCGCTTCCCCCGCCCCGCCACCCGGGCGCCTCCGCCCGCGGCGCGGGAGCGGGGCCGTGACCGCCGCCCCCGCCCGGGTCTCGATCGTCGACCTGTCCCCCGACGACCTCGCGGTCCGGCTCGACGAGGCGCTGACGGTCTACGTCCGCGCGATGGGCTATCCGCCCGGGACGGTCCGGCAGCGGCGCCCGATGTGGGTCGAGCACTCGCGCCGCGCCGGCTGGCACGCCGTGGGCGCGTTCGGGCCCGACCACTCGCTGTGGGGGATCGCCTACGGCTACCCGGGCGCGCGCGGACAGTGGTGGTTCGAGGAGGTGCGCCGCGGTCTGCTCGGCGCCGGCGCGCCGGGCCGGGACCTGGCCGCCACCGTCCTCGAGGGGTACTTTGAGCTCACCGAGCTGCACGTCCGCCCCGACGTCCAGGGCGACGGGGTCGGCGAGGCCCTCGCCCGGCGGCTGCTCGCCCACCCCGGCGACCGCCACGTGCTGCTCTCCACCCCCGAGGCGGAGCGGCCGACGCGCGCCTGGTCGCTCTACCGCCGCCTGGGCTTCCGCGACCTGCTGCGCCACCACCGCTTCACCAGCGACCCCCGGCCCTTCGCCGTCCTGGGCCGCGAGCTGCCGCTCGACCCCCCCGGGCACCCGGTCCCGCCGGCCGACCGGGACGGTGCGGTCCCGTGGGGCCGCGCCTGACGGCGACCGTCGGGGGTGCCTGGCACCATGCGCGGGTGCCCGCGCCCCACCCCGTCTCCCCCGCGGCCGCCGACGCCGTGGGCCCGCCCGACCCGACGGCCCGGCCGGCCCGGCCCGCTCCGGCCCGCTCGCGCCGCGGCCTCGTCCTGCTGACGGTGCTCCTGGCGCTGGTGGGCGTGCTCGGCACGGGGTGCGTGCGGGTGCGCGCCGGCATGGCGGTCTCCCCCGACGACCGGGTGTCCGGCGTGGTCGACATCGCCACCCCGGACGGGTCGCCGGCCGGGCAGGGCCCGCCACTGCAGGTGCCCGACGACCTCAGCGGCGACGTCAGCGTCGAGCGCTACGAGCAGGACGGCTACATCGGCTCGCGGGTGCGCTTCGAGGACCTGTCGTTCGACGAGGTCACGCGCGTGCTGCCCGCCATCAGCCCCACGAGCACGCAGGCCATCCGCGTGCAGATGCGCCGGGCGGGCGACCGGGTCGTGGTCAGCGGCCAGGTCGACCTCACCCGCGTCGCGCCCGAGAGCTCCGACGTCCAGCTCAAGATCGCGTTCCCGGGCTCGATCCGCCAGACCGACGGCACCGCCAGCCAGGGCGTGATCAGCTGGACGTTCCAGCCGGGCACGGTCACCGACGTCAACGCCGTGGTCGAGTACCCCGACCCCGCCGCGCCGTCGTGGATCGGCTGGTCGCTGCTGCTGTTCCTGGTGGTCGGGGTCGCCGTGGCGATCGTCTACGTGCTCGCCGCCTCGTCCCGCACCCAGTCGCGCAGCCGCGCCCGCCGCTGAGCGGGCGGGCTCAGACCCGCGGCGCGAGGCCCAGCCGCTGCACCACGTCCACCACGGCCGGCGAGCGGTTCATGCTGATGTAGTGGATGTTCTCGACGCCCTCGTCGAACATCCGCTGGGACAGCTCGACGCACAGGTCGATCCCGGCCTCGCGGTAGCCCGTCGCGTCCTCGGCCAGCGGCTCGAGCTTGTCGAGCATCGCCTTGGGCAGCGGCGCCCCGGAGAAGTCCGCACCGCGCTCGGCCGACTTCGGCGTCGTCAGCGGCATGAGCCCCGGCATGATCGGGATGTCGCAGCCGGCGGCGGCGATGCGGTCCCGCATGCGGAGGAACTGGTCGGCGTCGTAGAACATCTGGGTGATCGCGAACTCCGCGCCCGCCTTCACCTTCTGGATGAAGTACCGGGTGTCGGTGTCCTCGTCGATCGAGCGCGGGTGCAGGTACGGGAAGGCCGCGACGCCGACGCAGAAGTCACCGAGGCGGCGCACCATGTGCACGAGCTCCTCGGTGTAGCTCAGGCCCGCCGGGTGCGGCACCCAGTCGGCGTCCTTGTCCCCGGGAGGGTCGCCCCGGATCGCGAGCACGTTGCTGATGCCCGCGGCGAGGTACGAGCCGATCACCTGGCGCAGGTCCTCCAGCGAGGCGTCCACCGCCGTGAGGTGCGCCATCGCCGTCAGCGTGGTGTCGGTGGCGATGCGGCCGGTGGTCCTGATGGTGCGGTCGCGGCTGGAGCCGCCCGCGCCGTAGGTGACCGACACGAACGCCGGGTCGAGCGGCTCGAGCTGGCGGATCGTGCGCCAGAGGGTGGCCTCGCCCTCGTCGTTCTTGGGCGGGAAGAACTCCACCGAGAACGTGGGCACCCCGCGCTGGATGCGCTCCGTCACAGTAGCCATCCGGCGACCCTACGGTGACGGGGTGTCTCCGCGGAGGTCCGTTGTGACCGGGACCGCCCGATCAGCCGGGTACGCCGGGCGGCCCTACCCTCGGTGGTCACGGCACTCGTCCGGAGGGGAAGAGCGCGTATGACGGTCGGCGGAGCCCCGACGACGGCGGACCTCGGGCCCCCCGACCCGTTCGACGAGCCCGGGCGGGACGGCAGCCCCGAGATCCTCGCCGCCCTCGAGCGCGACCTCCCCACGGCGGCGACCGCCGACCTCGCGGACTACCTCGCCGAGCGGCGCGACGCCTGCGCGGAGATCGCCGAGGAGTACGCCGGCGCCGTCGACGACCTCACCCGCTTCGTGCTCGCCGGGGGCAAGCGCCTGCGGCCGACGTTCGCGTGGTGGGGCTGGCGCGCCGCGGGCGGCGTCGACGCCCCGGCCGCGGTGCTGCGCGCCGTGAGCGCGCTGGAGCTGATCCAGGCCTGCGCGCTCGTCCACGACGACCTCATCGACGACTCGGCGACGCGCCGGGGCGAGCCGACCGTGCACGCCCGGTGGGGGTCGCGGCACGCCGACGCGTCGTGGGCCGGCGACCCGACCCGCTTCGGCGCGGCGGTGGCCATCCTGCTGGGCGACGTGGCGTTGGCCTGGGCCGACGACATGCTCCACGAGTCCGGCCTCGACCTGGCCGCCCTCGCCCGTGTCCGGCCGGTGTGGCGCGCGATGCGCACCGAGGTGCTCGGCGGGCAGTTCCTCGACGTGCAGGGGCACGCGTCGTCGGACTCGTCGCCCGAGACCGCGCTGCGCATCAGCCGCTACAAGACCGCCGCTTACACCGTCGAGCGCCCGCTGCACCTCGGGGCGGCGATCGCCGGCGCCGACGAGACCACGATCGCCGCACTGCGCCGCTACGGCACCGACCTCGGCATCGCCTTCCAGCTGCGCGACGACCTGCTCGGCGTGTTCGGCGACCCGGCCGTCACCGGCAAGCCCGCCGGCGACGACCTGCGCGAGGGCAAGCTGACCCTGCTCGTCGCCCTGTCCCGGGCACACCCCGACCGGCGCACCGCCGCCGTGGTCGAGCGCGCCGTCGGCGACCCCGACCTCGACCCCGCGGGCGTCGACGCGGCCCGCGAGGCCCTCGTCGCGCTCGGCGTCGTCGACGACGTCGAGCGCCGCATCACCGAGCTCACCGCGTCCGCGCTCGACGCCGTGCGGGGCGCCGACGCCCCCGCCCTGACCGCCCCCGCCCCGGAGCGGCTCGCCGATCTGGCCGTCGCGGCCACCCGGCGGGCCCGCTGACCCCCTCGCCCGACCCGGCCCACCCAGGAGCCCCGTGACCCGCACCGTCCAGTCCCCCACCGACCACGTCGTCGTCGTGGGCGCCGGCCTCGCCGGGCTCGCGACCGCCCTGCACCTGCTCGGCGCCGGCCGTCGTGTCACGGTCGTCGAGCGCGACCCCACCCCGGGCGGGCGCGCCGGACGCCTCGACCTGGACGGTTTCCGCCTCGACACCGGCCCGACCGTGATCACGATGCCCGAGCTCGTCGAGGAGGCCCTGGGCGCGGTCGGGGAGAAGCTCGGCGACCGCCTCGAGCTCGTCGACCTGCACCCCGCGTACCACGCGCGCTTCGCCGACGGCAGCGCGATCGACGTGCACACCGACCCCGGGGCCATGGAGCAGGAGATCCGGGAGAAGGTCTCGGCCGCCGACGCCGAGGGCTACCGGCGCCTGCGGGCGTGGCTCACCGAGCTCTACCGGGTGCAGATGGCGACGTTCATCGACGCCAACTTCGACTCCCCGCTCGACGTGCTCTCCCCCGACCTCGCCCGGCTGGGCACGCTCGGCGGGTTCGGGCGGCTCGGGCCGAAGATCGGGAAGTTCCTCGGCGACGAGCGCCTGAAGCGCATCTTCTCCTTCCAGGCGCTGTACGCGGGCGTGCCGCCGGCCAAGGCGCTCGCGGCCTACGCCGTCATCGCCTACATGGACACGATCGCCGGGGTCTCGTTCCCGGGGGGCGGGGTGCGCGCGCTCCCCCAGGCCCTCGCCGACGCCGCCGCCGACGCGGGCGCCGAGTTCCGCTACGGCACGACCGTGACCGGGCTCGAGCGCTCCGGCGGGCGGGTGCGCGCGCTGCGCACGGTGCCCACCGACGACCCGACCGCCGACGGCGACCGGATCGCCGCCGACGCCGTCGTCCTGTCGGTCGACCTGCCGGCCGCCCACGCGCTGCTCGGCCGCGCGCCGCGGCGGGCGGTGCCGCTGCGCTGGTCGCCCTCGGCGTTCGTCTGGCACGCCGGCGTCCCCGCGGGCACCGGCCTCGGTCACCACACCATCTCCTTCGGCGACGCGTGGGCCGGCACGTTCGACGAGATCATCACCGAGGGCCGGCTGATGTCCGACCCGTCGCTGCTGATCACCCACCCCACGGCCACGGACCCCTCGCTGGCCCCGGCGGGCCACGAGCTGGTCAGCGTGCTGGCGCCGTGCCCGAACACCGACGTCGCGCCGCTGGACTGGGAGCGGGTCGGCCCGCGCTACCGCGACGAGCTGCGCGGCGTGCTGGCCGGGCGCGGGTTCGACCTCGGCGAGCCGGTGGTCCAGCACACGATCACCCCCGCCGACTGGTCCGCCCAGGGCCTCGCCGCGGGCACCCCGTTCTCCGCGGCGCACACGTTCGCCCAGACCGGACCGTTCCGGTCGGGCAACCTCGTGCGCGGCGAGGGCAACGTGGTGCTCGCCGGGTGCGGGACGACGCCGGGCGTCGGGGTCCCGACGGTGCTCGTGTCGGGAAAGCTCGCCGCTGCGCGGATCACCGGATGAGCACGGTCGAGCTCGACGCGGCGGGCATCACCGACCCGGCCCTGCGCGAGGCCTACGCGCAGTGCCGGGCCCTCAACGCCGCGCACGGCCGGACGTACTTCCTGGCCACGCGCCTGCTCGCGCCCGCCCAGCGGCCCGCGATCCACGCCCTCTACGGGTTCGCGCGCATGGCCGACGACGTCGTCGACGACCCGGACGCCGACGCCTCGCCGGCGGCGATCGCGGGCCGGCTCGAGGAGGTCCGCGCCCGGATGCGCCGCGGGCTGGCCGGCACCGACCCGCGCACGCTGGTGTCCGAGGGCGAGCCGGTGGTGGCGGCGCTGGCGGACACGGTGGCCCGCCACGGGATCGCGCACCGCCACCTCGAGGACTTCATGGACGCGATGGCCATGGACCTCACGGTCACCGACTACCCGACGTTCGACGACCTCGCCCGCTACGTGCACGGCTCGGCGGCGGTGATCGGGCTGCAGGTGCTGCCGGTGCTCGGGACGGTCGGCCCCCGGGAGGAGGCCGAGCCGTACGCCGCCGACCTCGGCGTCGCCTTCCAGGTCACGAACTTCCTGCGCGACGTCGGCGAGGACCTCGACCGCGGCCGCGTCTACCTCCCCCGCGCCGAGCTCGCCGCGTTCGGCGTCGACCGCGACCTGCTCGCCTGGTGCCGGGCCACCGGCCACTCCGACGCCCGCGTGCGGCGGGCGATGGCGCACCTCGTCGCCCGCACCCGGGCGATCTACCGGCGCGCCGACCGCGGGATCGCCATGCTGCACCCGGTGTCCCGGCCGTGCGTGCGCACCGCGCGCGTGCTCTACGGCGGCATCCTCGACGAGATCGTCGCGGCCGACTACGACGTCCTGCGCCGCCGCGTCGCGGTGGGCAACGGGCGGCGGGCCGCGGTCGCGCTGCCGCACCTCGCGCGCGCCGTCGGCACGCGGTGGCGGCGTCGCCTCGACCCCGCTCTCGCCCGCGCGTGACGTGACCCTCGTCCTGGCCGTCGACGCCGCCTGCGCACGCTGCCGCGCGGTGGGCGCGACGGTCGGGGCCACGGTGGGCGCCGACCTCGAGGTGCTGCCGCTGGGCGACTACCGCGTCGCCGGCTGGTGCGCCGACGCGGGCGTCGCGGGGGACACGCCGACCCTGCTGGAGGTCGTGCCCACCGACGGCGACGACCGCGTCCGGGCCTGGACCGGCCCGGCGATGGCCGCCGCGCTGGTGTCCCGGCTCGGCCCGCGGCGCACGGCGCGGCTGCTCGCGACGCTGCGTGCCCACGGCCTGCTGGGCGACGCGGCGAGGGGGGTGCTCAGAAGGCCATCGCCTGGGCGCGGCGCTTGACCTCGCGGCCCCGGTCGGAGCGCAGCGCCTCGATCGGGGCGCCGGGCAGCGACTCGTCGTCCGCGAAGAGCCAGCGCAGGATCTCCGCGTCGCCGTAGCCGCCGTCGCGCAGCACCTGGATGGTGCCGGGGAGGCCCTTGACCACCCCGTCGTCGGTGAGGAAGGCGGCGGGCACGCTCCATCGTTCGCCCTCGCGGATGCCCAGGAGCTGGCCTTGCTTGATCATCTGGCTGATGCGCGTGCGGGGCACGCCGAGGCGCTCGGCGACCTGGGCGAGCGAGACGACCTCGACGTCGTGGCCCACGACCGCCGCGATACCTGACTCGGACACGGGGGTCACTGTGCCAGAGGAGACGGTCCCGAGGGCACGTCCAGCCCCTCGCGCACCAGGACGTCGGGCCGGGCGAGCGCGAGGAGGTGGCCGCCGGGCAGGACGACGGGCTCGACGCCGGCGCGCTCGCGGGCCAGGCGCACCTGGACTCTCGAGCGCCCACCCGGTGAACGGGGCGTCGGACTGGTCGCGCTGGTGCTCGGCGCCCGCCGCGACGACCTCGGGCGGGACGTCGTGGAGGAACTCGTACTCCGGGTCGAAGCCGGCGTCCTCCCGACCCGCGGCCCGCACGAAGGCCTCCCTGGTCTGCTGGTGTCCCGAGTCCGCCCACCACTGACCCGGCGTCTCGCCGACCGCCGGGATCATCGCGTTGACCAGCACCAACCGCTCCACGGGGATGCGGCGCGCGATCTCGACCGCGGTGAACCCGCCCAGGGACTGGCCCACGACCACCGGGTCGGGACGGTCGCCCAGGGCGGCGAGGGCGACCTCGACGTAGCGGGGGATGCCGGCGGACGGGTCGTCGGCGGGCAGGTCGACGGCGATCGCCTCGTCGCCGCGGGCGGCGAGGATCTCCACCACGCGGTGCCAGTACCAGGCGGCCCCGCCGGCCCCGGGCAGGAGCAGCCAGGTGGTCACGCAGGGCAGCCTAGATCGCGAGACGTCGACGTCGAGGGGAGCACGCCGAGCGGGGTGCTCGACCCCGCGAGCCCGCCTCACCCGACCGGGGCGCCGCGCGTCGCACGCGGGGATCCGCGCAGGTCACCACGGTCCTCGTAGCATCGGGCTCATGCCCGCGCCGACCGCCCACCCCGCGGGGACGGTGCTGGAGGGGCGCTACCGGGTCGACGGGCTGCTGGCCCGCGGCGGGATGTCCATGGTGTACCGCGGGTCGGACCTGCGCCTCGACCGTCCCGTGGCGATCAAGGTGCTCGACCGCACGCTCGCCCGCGACCCGGCCTTCGTGCGGCGCTTCGAGCGGGAGGCCCGGGCCGCGGCGCGCCTCGCGCACCCCGGGGTGGTCGCCGTCCACGACCAGGGCCGCGACCCGGACGGCACGGTGTTCCTCGTCCTCGAGCTCGTCGAGGGCGGCACGCTGCGCGACGTGCTGCGCGACGAGGGGCGCCTGCACCCGGCGACGGCGCTGACGGTCGCCGAGCAGGTGGTGACCGCGCTGCAGGTCGCCCACGACCGCGGCCTCGTGCACCGCGACGTGAAGCCCGAGAACGTCCTCGTGGGGACCGACGGGTCGGTGAAGGTGGCGGACTTCGGCCTGGTCGCCGCCGCGTGGGAGACCGACGGCGCGGACGACCCCGAGGGCGGCGGCGAGATGGTGCTCGGCACCGTCGCGTACCTGGCGCCCGAGCAGGTCACCGAGGGCCGGGCGGACGCGCGCAGCGACCTCTACGGCGCCGGGATCGTGCTGTTCGAGCTGCTCACGGGCACGCCGCCGCACGGTGGGGACGACGCGGTGGAGGTCGCCCGGCGTCACGTGCACCACGACGTGCCGCCGCCGTCGGCGCTGGTCGGCGGCATCCCGCGGGCGCTCGACCGACTGGTGCTCGCCGCCACCCGGCGCGACCCGGAGGAGCGGCTCGCCGACGCCCGCGCGTTCCTGGCCGCCGCGCGGGGCGTGCGCATCGACGCCGACCTGCCCTTCCACCCCGTGCCGCCGCCGCGGCGCCGGGCCGGGAGCGGGGAGTCCCGGCCGCTGCGGGGCACGCGGCTGCTGGACCTGGACACGGGGCCGGGCGACCCGTCGCCCCGGGCCGGGTCGCGGTGGGACGACGAGCAGGACGGGGACGACCTCGAGGACCGGTACGACGACGAACGGTACGACGGCGAGGACGGCGAGGCCGTCCCCGCCGGGCGCCGGAGCCCCGACGCGCCGGTGGACGACGTCGACGTGGCCATCGAGAGCATCGCGCGTCGGCGCGCCCGGGCCCGCTCGCGACGCCTGCTCAGCGCCTGGCTGCTCCTGATCGGCGTCGCCACCGTGGCCGCGGGCGCCGCCGGCTGGGGCCTGGGCCTGCCCGGCTAGTTCCCGCGCGCGCCGGTGATCGACGTACCGATACGGACACTGGACGTCAGCGACGCCACTTCGCTGACACTCAGCCCCGCAGCATCTCCGCCACGAGGAAGGCGAGCTCGAGCGACTGCTGGGTGTTCAGGCGCGGGTCGCAGGCCGTCTCGTACCGGCCCGCGAGGTCGGTGTCGGAGATGTCCTGGGCGCCGCCGAGGCACTCGGTCACGTTCTCGCCGGTGAGCTCGACGTGGATGCCGCCCGGGTGGGTGCCGAGGCGCTGGTGCACCTCGAAGAAGCCCTGGACCTCGTCGACCACCTGGTCGAAGTGCCGCGTCTTGTAGCCGGTGGTGGCCTCGACCGTGTTGCCGTGCATGGGGTCGCACTGCCAGATGACCTGGTGCCCCGACGCCGTCACCTTCTCGATGATGCCCGGCAGCACGTCGCGGACCTTCCCCGCGCCCATCCGGGAGATCAGCGTCAGCCGGCCCGGCTGGTTGTGGGGGTCGAGGCGCTCGACGTACTCGACGGCCTGCTCGGGCGTGGTGCCCGGGCCGATCTTGATGCCGATCGGGTTGGCCAGCAGCTCAGCGAAGGCGATGTGGGCGCCGTCGAGGTCGCGGGTGCGCTCGCCGACCCACAGGAAATGCGCGCCGAGCGAGAACAGCCGGGCGTCCTCGCTGCTCGTCGCCTCCACCCGCGAGTCCAGCCGCAGCAGCGCCCGCTCGTAGTCGAGCACCAGCGCCTCGTGGCTGGCGAAGATCTCGGTGGAGTGCAGCGAGTGGTCGGTGACGCCGCACGCGTTCATGAAGCGCAGCGCCCGGTCGATCTCGGCGGCCACGGCCTCGTAGCGCTCACCCGCGGCGGAGGTGCGCACGAACTCGCGGTTCCAGTCGTGGACCTCGTGCAGGTCGGCCATGCCGCCGGAGGTCAGGGCGCGGACGAGGTTCATGGCCGCGCCGGCGTTGGCGTACGCGCGGATCATGCGGCCGGGGTCGGGGATGCGGCGCTCGGCGTGGGCGGCCAGGGAGTTGACCATGTCGCCGCGGTAGCTCGGGAGCCCGAGCGCGTCGAGGTTCGACGAGCGCGGCTTGGCGTACTGCCCCGCGATGCGCCCGATCTTGACCACCGGCATCGAGGCGCCGTAGGTCAGCACCACCGCCATCTGCAGCAGCGTGCGGATGTTGCCGCGCAGGTGGGGCTCGGTGTTGTCGGCGAAGGTCTCGGCGCAGTCGCCGCCCTGCAGGAGGAACGCCTCGCCCCGGGCGACGGCCGCGAGCTGGGTCTGGAGCCGGTCGACCTCGGCGGGCACGGTGATCGGCGGCACGTGCTCCAGGACCTTGCGCACGTCGGCCACGGCGTCGGCGCTCGGCCAGTCCGGTTGCTGCGCCGCGGGACGCGCGAGCGCCTCGTCCAGGCGCTCTCGGAGGTGCGCCGGCAGCGGGGGCAGGCCGGGCAGGGCATCTACGGGCAGGTCGACGGACCACACACCCGCGAGCCTAACCGTGGCCCCGCGACCCCGGACGTGTTCCCCACGACGTCCGGTGACCGCCCCGCCCGTCAGCCCCCGGCGACCCGCTGGCCCTCGCGCAGACGGCGCCACCGCTCGTCGATGACCGCCCAGCGGGCGAGGTTGTGCCGGGCGTCGGCCAATGCGTCGTGGGCGTCGTCCGGTGCCGGCGGCAGGTCGGGGCGGCCGACGTCCTCCCACCGCTGGCGCAGGTCGTGGGTGAAGCGCGGCAGGGCGCGCGGCAGCTCCGGCATGGCGCCCCAGAGCTGGGCGATCGCGACGTGGTCGTAGGCGGCGTACCAGGCCCACAGCTCGACCGGGCCCTCGCCGGCGGTCACGAACTCGTAGAACGCCTCGCGGATCGACAGCCGGCTGCGCCACGCCGGGTTCGACATCGGCGGCAGCTTGTCGAGGACGTTGCGCCGCACCCAGGGGCCGGCGCGCATCGGGTCGAACTGGGTGGAGATCGCGTAGAACTCGCGGCCCTGCTCGTCGACCGCGCCCACCGAGACCAGCTCGATGGTGGTCCCGTCCTCGATGAACTCGCAGTCGTAGAAGTACCGGGCCACGACCGGCATTGTCGCGAACCGCCGGTCAGGCCGCCTCCGGGGCCTCCTGCTCCTTCTTGACCGTGCTGGCGTAGACGTCCACGTACTCCTGCTCCGACAGCACCCGCACCGCGTCCATGATCTCGTCGGTCATGGCCCGCTCGACCTGCCGGTCGTCGGTGATGCCGTGGTAGCGGGAGAAGTCCAGCGGCTCGCCGATGCGGATCCCGATCCGCACCGGGCGCCAGTACCGGGACCCGACGGGGTTCGCCCGATCGGTGCCGATCATCGCGACCGGCACGACGGGCACGCCCGCCTCGAGCGCCATCCGCGCGACGCCGGTGCGACCCTTGTAGAGGCGCCCGTCCGGCGAGCGGGTGCCCTCGGGGTAGATCCCGAACAGGCGACCCTCCCGCAGGATGCCGATGCCGGTCTCGAGCGCCGCCCGCGCCGCGCGCCCGCTGCCGCGCTCGATGGGCACCTGGCCCATCCCGGTGAAGAACCAGCGCTTGAGGGTGCCGACGAGGCCGGGCTGGGTGAAGTACTCCGACTTGGCCGGGAAGGCCATGCGTCGGGGCACCATCAGCGGCAGGACGAACGAGTCGAGCACCGCGAGGTGGTTGGACGCGACGAGCGCCCCGCCGTGGCGCGGCAGGTGGTCGGCGCCCACCACCCGGGGGCGGAACGCCAGCCGCATGAGGGGGCCCAGCAGGACGTACTTCATCACCCAGTACAGCACCGCGCTCCCGCCCCGAGGTCGTGCTCCGCCGCCGGGAGCAGGGTAGGCGGCGCGGGCCGTGGAGCGCACCGCCGTGGTCCGTCGTGGATCACCACGACGCCCCGCCCGGGGACCCGCCCCGGCGGTCGCGCGCCCGTCCGGACCAGTGCGCGGACCGCCCGGCGCGTCGAGCACCCCGCGACGTGACCCGACCGTGTGGGACGTGCCACGATGGGGTTCACCGCTCCCCGCCCCCTCGCCCTCGCTCGAGGTGCGTCGCCGTCCGGAGGACCACGTGCCCGTCATGCCCGGCGCCGAGCCGTTCGCCGCCGATCCCGGCGACGGGTCCCGGGAGATCGGTGTCGTGCTCAGCCACGGGCTCACGGGCACGCCGCAGAGCATGCGGGCGTGGGGCGAGCACCTCGCCGCCGAGGGCATCGGCGTCCGCGGGCCGCGGTTGCCCGGGCACGGCACCCGGTGGCAGGACCTCAGCCGCACCCGCTGGCCCGACTGGTACGCGACCGTGGAACGCGCCGTCGACGAGCTGCGGGCGGAGTACCGCTCGGTGTTCGTGTTCGGGCAGTCGATGGGCGGCACGCTCACGCTGCGCCTCGCCCAGGAGCGCGGGGACGACATCGCGGGCATC
The DNA here is from genome assembly GCA_029266415.1 of Actinomycetospora sp. GTDB lineage: Bacteria > Actinomycetota > Actinomycetes > Mycobacteriales > Pseudonocardiaceae > Actinomycetospora. Next base: position 15,999 of record JAQSWW010000039.1, read on the forward strand.
GCGCTGGTCAACCCGTCGGTGACGACGCTGCGCCGCGACGCCGCGTTCGCGCCCTACCTCCAGTACGTGGTGCCGTGGGTGCCGGGCGTGGCCAACGACATCAAGAAGCCGGGGGTCACCGAGCTGGCGTACGACCGGATGCCCACGCGCGCGGTGGTCTCGCTGACGCAGCTCTGGCGGCTCGTGCGCGCCGACCTCGACCGGGTCCGCTGCCCGGTCCTGCTGTTCCACTCCCCCACCGACCACGTCGTCGAGCCGCTGAGCAGCGAGATCGTGCGCGCCGAGGTCGGCACCGACGACCTCACCGACGTGCCGCTCGTCGACAGCCACCACGTCGCCACGCTCGACAACGACGCCCCGATCATCTTCGACGACAGCGTGGCGTTCGTCCGCCGCGTGCACGCCGCCCGCACCGCCGGACCGTCCGCCCGCACCCCAGGGATCCACGCATGACGCCGCCCGACCCGGACGAGATCCACCCCGACCCCTCCCGTCCCGAGTCCGCGCGCCCCGACACGGCGAGCTCGCAGGACGGGACCCCCGCGGCGGACCACGAGCCGGAGCGCGAGCCCGGGCTCCCCGACGACGTCGACGCCGCCTTCGCCGCGATCGTCGCCGACTGGGCGGCCGCCGGGGCCCCCCGCTGGCCCGACGAGCTGCCCGACCTCCAGGCGCCCAGGAGCGACGACGACCGGCCGCCCGGACCGTCGTCCGGGCTGGGCACCGCCACCCCGCCCGGCGGCCAGGACCTCCCGCGTCCCGGAGACGTGCCGCCGACCCCGCCGACCCCGCCGACCCCGCCGACCCCGCCGACCCCGCCGACCCCGCCCGCCCCGCGCCCGGAGAGCCGGACCTCCCGCACGCCTCCGCCGCGCCCGGCGCCGCCCGCCGAGGACGAGCACTACGTGCCGCCGGAGCCGCCCCCGCTGCCCCGCCTGGGGCTGAGCAGCCTGCTCGGGCTCGCCCTGCTGGTGGTCGGGGTCGTGCTGCTCGCCGTGCCCGGGCTGCTCGGAGGCCCGGTGGGTCTCGGCATCGTGCCCGGGCTGCTGGCGATGACCGCGGGCCTCGGCTGGCTCGTGTTCGGGCTGCGGCGCGGCCGCGACGAGGGCCCGGCCGACACGGACGACGGCGCCGTCCTCTAGCCGGCGCGCTCCTGCGCGTCGAGGGCCGCGCCGACCATGCCCGCGCGTCCGCCCAGCACGGCCGGGCGCACGTCGGCGAGCCGGCGGTGCGGTCCCCCCGTGATCTCCTCGGCGTAGCGGGCGCGGGCCCGCGGCAGGTAGAGCGGCGCCGACGCGGACACGTCGCCGCCCACGACGATCACGTCGGGGTCGAGGACGTCGGCGACCAGCGACAACGCCTGGCCCAGCCAGTCGGCGAACCCGTCCACCACCCGGCACGCCAGGTCGTCGCCCCGCTCGGCGGCGTGCGCGACGTCGCGGCCGGTGATCGGCTGCGCGCGCTCCCAGTCCGCCCGCAGCAGCGAGAAGTCGTCGGTGGCGTCGAGCCGCTCCTCGGCGTCGCGCCCGAGCGCGGTGCCGCTGCAGTAGCGCTCGAGACAGCCCCGCTTGCCGCACGGGCACGGGCGGCCGTCGCGGACGACGGTGAGGTGGCCGAGCTCCGGGGCGACGCCGTGCGCGCCGCGGAACAGGACCCCGTCGACGAGCAGCGCCGCGCCGATCCCCGTGCCCAGCGCCACCAGCGCGGCCACCGTCGCGCCCGCGGCCGCGCCCACCCGGTGCTCGGCGAGACCGGCGGCGTTGGCGTCGTGCTCGAGCGTCACCGGCAGCCCGAGGCGCGCCCCGAGCCGGTCGACCACCGGGGCGTCGCGCCACGGCAGGTGCGCGCCGAAGGCGACCGTGCGCCGGTCGGGGTCGACGAACCCGGCCACCGCGAGCCCCACCGCCCCCACCGCGTGGTCGGCGGCGAGCCGGCCGACGAGGTCGGCGACGGTGTCGTCGAGGGCGTCGGGCCGGTCGGCGGTCGCTGCCGAGGCCTCGGCGAGGACGGTCCCGTCGGGGTCCACGACGCCGGCGCGCACCGAGGTCCCCCCGCTGTCGACGCCGACGGTCAGCACGAGGCGCTGCTGTCGGGACCGTCGGTCCCGTCCCGGCGCGCGGGCCGCCGGATCGCGATCCGCTGCACCGAAGGGCGCGCGGGTCCGCCCGCGGCGGGCGGCGTCGCGGGCCGGGCGCTGCGGGCCGGGCGCGCGGGGGCCGGCTCGGCAACCGGGGTCGGCGCGGGCGTGCCCGTCTCGGTGGAGGGCACGCCCTGTCCGCGGAAGGCCGCCGAGCGCGGCGAGGCCCGGCGGACCGGTGGACGCCGGCGGCCGGGCACGCCCGTGGGACCGGGCGGCGTCTCGGGCTGGGCCGGCTCGGGCTCGGGGGTCGGCACGGGGACATCGGCGCGCGGCGGGACGGGCTCGTCGGCGACCGGAGCCGCGCCCCACGCGTCCCACGCCCCCCACTCGGCGGGCCAGCCGGGCGGGGCCGGCGTCGCGGGGTGCTCGCCGGGCGGAGGCCAGGCGTGCTGGTGACCGTGCTGGTGACCGTGACCCGGCTCCTGGTGGGCCTGGACCATGAGCCGCAGCAGGGCCATGAGCCCCGAGGCCTGCTCGGCGAGACGGGCGGTCAGCTCCGGCTGCTCGCCGCGCAGGGCGGCCACGAGCGCGCAGACCGGGCACCAGGTGCAGGGTCCGGCGCTCTGTGCGGGACGGGACGGCGCGCCCTCCCCCGCGGCGCCGCGGTCCGCGCGGCTACCCAGCCAGTCGAGCAGGGCGGACGCCGTCGCGCGCGCCTCCTGCGTCAGGCGCTCCTGCGCGGCGCGGCCGGCGTCGGACGCGGCCCCGTCCCCGGACGGCGCGCTCACCGCATCCACACGGACGGGTCGGGGCGGAAGACCACCGAGAGCACGTCGTCGTCCAGGTCGGCGCCCGTCACCTCGCACCGGCGCAGCACCGGCGGCAGGGCCACCGAGCGCCGGCGCCCGTCGACGGTGACGGCGAGCTCGTCGCCGATGCGCGCGAGATCGACCGCGGCCTCGCCGATGCCGGCGACGTGGAGGTCGAGGACGAACTCGCTCTCGGGGGCGGTGCCGGTGCCGGCCGTGCGGCGCACCGCCACGAGGGCGCGCCCGACCGGGCCGTCGAGGGGATCGTCGTCGCCGTAGATCACCTCGGCGAGGTCGGCGAGGGCGTCGACGCCCACCGGCTCGCCGGCCTCGTGGGGCACGCGCCGCACGGGCACGTCACCGCCGGCCCCGGCCAGGTCGGCGAGCACCGCCTCCTGCTCGGCCCGGCGCGCCCGCACCCAGGCGGCGGCCTCACCGCGGCCCTGGCCCGCGTCGGGCACCAGGCGGTTGGCGACCATGCCGTCGACGTGCAGGCCGTGCAGCGCCAGCGCGGTGAGCGTGCGCCGGGTCTCGGCCGCGACCACCCGCTCGGGGGTCAGGACGAGGCGGATCGTGGTGGTGCGGTGGTCGGCGAGCAGGTCGCGCAGGCCGGCGAGCTGCTCGGCGAGCCGCGAGAGCGACGCCGCGGCCGCGTCCCACTTCGCCACCGTCGCGCCGCTGCCGGACAGGCCCGCGAGGACGCCGCGCACGGCGCGGCGGTGCGCGGGGAAGAGCCGCTCGAGGTAGGAGCCGAGCGCCTCGGGCAGGGCCAGCAGGCGCAGGGTCTCGGCGGTCGGCCCGCAGTCGACGACGACGACCTCCCACGGACCGTCGACCGTCGCGCGCCGCACGTCCTCCAGGGCGAGCAGCTCCTCCACCCCGGGCAGCACGGTCAGCTCGTCCGCCACCATCTCGTCCACGCCCGCGCCGGCGAGCAGCGTGCGCAGCTGGGTGCGCAGCGGCTCCCAGGCGTCGTCGACCAGCGCGCGGGTGTCGATGTGGGCGGCGAACAGCCCGGGGTACGCCCGCGGCGCCACCTCGGCCGGCGTGCCGTCGAGGCGGGCGTCGAACGCGTCACCGAGTGAGTGGGCGGGGTCCGCCGACAGGGCGAGCACCTTGCGCCCCCCGCGGGCCAGCGCCACCGCGGTGGCCGCCGCCGTGGTGGTCTTCCCGACGCCACCCTTGCCCGTGAACAGCAGGACCCGCACTCAGCCCTCCACGCGCCGCTTCAGCCCCGTCAGCGCTTGATCCATGATCCGCTTCTCGGCCCGGCGCTTGAGCAGGCCGGGCAGAGGCACCGCGAGATCCACGGAGAGCGTATAGGTGACCTCGGTGGCGGTGCCGTCCTCGGCCAGGCGGTAGCGGCCCCGCTGGGAGCGCTGCATCTGCCCCGACACGAGGTCCCAGGTCACGCCGTCGTCCTGCCAGTCGTAGGCCAGCACGTAGGTGTCCTTGATCGGGCCCGCGTCGAGTGAGAACTTCACCTGCTCCGGGCGGCCCTCGTCGTCGTGGGTCAGCACGGTGGCCGAGGTGATCGCGTCCGCCCACTCGGGGTAGCGGTCGAAGTCGGCGATGACCCCGAGCACGTCGGACGCCGGCGCCGCGATCGTGATGGACTGCGTCGACTCGTCGGCCATGGCGGAAGAGGCTACCGGCCGCGGCGGCGCGGACCGGCACGGGCGGGCCCCCGGTCGTCCACCCGCGTGACCCGGCCCTCACCCGGTCAGCCGGACGTGACCGGGCCCTCGTCCCGCACGTGCGCCGGCGGGACGCCCGGCGGCCGGCCGCCCTCGAGGCGGTCCTTGAGCGCGAACGCGAGGGCCTTGGCCGCGCGCTGGCGCCGCACCACCTCGCGGGTGGCGGCGCGGCGGCCCAGCGGGGCGCCGACCGGGTCGACGCGCAGGAACCAGTGCAGCACCGTGCCGTCGCCGACGGCCTCGAGCCACACCTCCATGCTGCCGCGCCACGCGTCGCCGACGACGCTCCACCGCACGCCCTGCGCCCCACGGTCGGCGAACACCCGCAGGTCGAGGTCGGGCCACAGGCTCCGCCAGCGGGCCGGGTCCGCGAACTCCGCGGCCAGGCGCTGCGGGGGCACCGCGAGGAAGGTCTCGTCCACCACGTCGACGGCCGCCACCCTCCCAGCGTCGCAGGTCGCCGGGAGCGGCCCGGCGTGCGGCGGGTGGGCGATTCGTCCGGCTACGTGGAGGTAGTGGACGACGGGAGGACGCCACTAGGGTCACGACCGGACCAGCGAGGCGCGCGGGGCACGGACGCGCAGCGGAGCGGAGCCGGACCATCGGCAGGAGTGGGACGAGATGCAGCAGTACGCGGAGCCGCCGGTCGCGAAGGTGGCCGACGACGACAACCTCACCGCGGCGCCGTGGGCCAACGCCGAGGCGCACGGGGGCGACGTCGCCTACCGCCATCTCGTCGACGACGAGTGGCGCGACATCACCTTCGCGGCCTTCCGTGACGACGTGGCGACCGCCGCCAAGGGCTTCATCGCCGCCGGGCTGCAGCCCGGCGACCGCGTCGGGCTCATCTCGCCGACGCGCTACGAGTGGACGCTGCTCGACTACGCGCTCTGGGCCGCGGGCGCGGTCACCCTCCCCATCTACGAGACCTCGTCGTCCGACCAGGTCGAGTGGTGCCTGTCCGACTCCGGCGCCAAGGGCGTGATCGTCGAGTCCGACGAGCACCGCGCGATCGTCGAGGCGCTGCGCGAGAAGCTGCCCGACCTCGAGCACGTCTGGCAGATCGACGGCGCGGACGGCGCCGTGGCCGCCCTGCGCGACGGCGGGGCCGACGTCGACGACGCGACGCTCGAGGAGCGCCGCACGGGCGTGCACGCCGACGACCTCGCGACGCTGATCTACACCTCGGGCACCACCGGCCGACCCAAGGGCTGCGAGATCACCCACCGCAACCTGCTCTTCGAGGTCCGCGCGGTCGCCGACACGTTCTCCGACCTCATGCAGCCCGGGAACTCGACCCTGCTGTTCCTGCCGCTCGCGCACATCTTCGCCCGCGTCATCCAGTGCGCGGCGATGGAGTACCGCTACACGATCGGGCACTTCGCCGACACCAAGAAGCTGACCACCGAGCTGCCGCGCTTCCAGCCCGACTTCCTGCTCTCGGTGCCGCGCGTGTTCGAGAAGGTCTACAACGGCGCCAAGGTCCGGGCCCACAACGACGGCAAGGGCCGCATCTTCGACATGGCCGAGGCCACGGCCGTCGCCTACAGCGAGGCCCTCGACGCCGGCGGCCCCGGCCTGCCGCTGCGCCTGCGCCACGCGCTGTTCGACAAGCTGGTCTACGGCCGCCTGCGCGCCGCGCTCGGCGGGAGGTGCCAGGGCGCGGTGTCCGGCGGTTCGGCGCTCGGCGCCCGCATCGGGCACTTCTTCCGCGGCATCGGCGTCCCGATCCACGAGGGCTACGGGCTCACCGAGACCAGCGCGGCGGTCACCGCCAACCCGAACCGGGCGATCAAGGTCGGCACGGTCGGCAAGCCGATCCCGGGCGTCACCATCGGCATCGGCGAGGACGGCGAGGTGCTGGCCAAGGGCGACGTGGTGTTCCGCGGGTACTGGAACAACCCCGACGCCACCCGCCAGGCGCTCGCCGACGGCTGGTTCCACACCGGCGACCTCGGCAGCCTCGACAGCGACGGCTACCTCTCGATCACCGGGCGCAAGAAGGAGATCATCGTCACCGCCGGCGGCAAGAACGTCGCCCCCGCGGTGCTCGAGGATCGGGTGCGCGCCCACCGGTTGGTCAGCCAGGCGCTCGTCGTGGGCGACAACCGGCCCTACGTCGGCGCCCTGATCACCCTCGACGCCGAGGCGCTGCCGGGCTGGGCGTCCGAGCAGGGCAAGGAGGGCTCGGACGCGGAGTCCCTCGCCGAGGACCCCGACCTGCAGGCCGAGATCGCCGGCGCCGTCGAGGAGGCCAACAAGGCCGTCTCGCGCGCCGAGGCCATCCGCCAGTGGCGCATCCTCACCAGCGACTTCACCGAGGACAGCGGCGAGCTCACCCCGACGATGAAGCTCAAGCGCAACGTCATCGCCGAGCAGCGCGCCGCTGACATCGAGGCGGTCTACGAGCGCTAGGCCGGTAACAGCGAACGCGCTGTTCGCTGCTTCTACGCGCACGAAGTCCGCGTTCCCTCGCGGCTCAGCCGGCCGCGAGCGCGCGCAGGCGGGCGGCGCGGGCCTCCCAGGTCCAGTCCGCGCGCATCCACCGGCGGCCGGCCTCGCCCATCGCGCGGGCGGCGTCGGGGTCGGCCAGCAGGTCCGCGAGGGTATCGGCGACGTCGGCGGGGTCGCGGCCGTCGACGAGTCGCCCGGTCTCCCCCGGCCGGACGGTCTCGGGCGCGCCGCCCGACCGGCCGGCGACGACGGGCACCCCGGCGGCCTGGGCCTCGAGCAGGACGATCCCGAGGCCCTCGACGTCGAGGCCGCCGCCGAGCGTGCGGCACGGCAGCGCCGAGACGTCGGCGGCGGCGTGGTGGGCCGGTACCTCGTCCGGAGTCATGGGGCCGGTGAACACGACGTGGTCGGCGACGCCGTGGGCGCGTGCGAGGCGGCGGAGACGGTCGCGGTCCGGGCCGTCGCCGGCGATCACCAGCGCCGCCCCGGGCACCGCCGCCCGCAACCGTGGCAGGGCGGCGACGAGCACGTCCTGGCCCTTGCGCCGCACCAGCCGCGACACGCACACCACCAGCGGCCGTTCCCCCAGCCCGTGGCGCCGCCGGATCGCCGCGCGGGCGTCCGGATCGGGGTGGAACCGGGCGGTGTCGATGCCCGAGGGCAGGGGCTCGAGGACGGCGTCGGGGCCCAGGGCCGGCGCGATCCGCCCGCGCGTGTAGCGGCTGACGGTGGTGACGACGTCACACTGGCGTCCGATGCGCCGCAGGGCCTGCCGGCTGCCGGGCAGCATCGACCAGCCGACCTCGTGCCCGTGGGTGCTGGCGAGCACCCGGTGGGCGCCCGCCCGGCGCAGCGCCGGCGCCATGAGCCCCAGCGGCGCGGCCGCCCCGAACCACACGGTGCGGACGTCGTGGGCGCGCACGAGCTCCGCCGCCCGCCGGGTCGCGCCCGGGGTCGGCAGCATCATCGTGGTGGGCAGGCGGTGGACCTCGAAGGGCTGCGCGGCGTCGAAGGCGCGGCACGCGGCGACGGCCTCGTCCGAGCGGGCCCACGTGGACGCGAGCACGACGAGCTCGTCGGCGGGCAGGTGCGTGGTCAACGCGTGCAGGTAGGACTGGATGCCGCCGGGCCGGGGCGGGAAGTCGTTGGTGACCAGCAGCGTGCGCGGCACGGGCCGGAGCCTCGCACGCGGCGGGGCGGGCGCCCGCCACGGGCCGTCAGGACCAGCGGCGCAGGAACTCCGTCGCGGCGGCGTTGACCTCGGCGGGGTGCGAGGCGCTCAGGAAGTGCTGCCCGCCCTCGACCACCTGGAGCTCGGCGGCGTGGGCGTTGACGAACCGGCCGATCTCGTCCTCGGCATTGGCCACCGAGTAGACCTGGTCCGCCGTGCCGTGCAGCCACCGGACCGGGCAGCGCACGCCGTCGAGGCGTCCGTGCAGGCCGTCGCGGTCCCGCAGGTTGATCGAGCTCGTCCGCAGCCGGCGGCGCCCGTCGTCGCCGGTGTAGTTCTGCTGGTGTGCCGAGTGCCAGAACGCCCGCGTGTCCGCGTCGACGTCGGCGTCGAACCCGGCCTCGAGCACGGCGTCCACGACGTCGGTCGGGACCACCCAGTCGTCGTCGACCGGCGCGGCGAGGGCGTCGATGGCCGGGGTGCAGAACGCCACGCCGTCCCAGCACCCGAGCTCGCGGCTGCGCGGGCTCTCGGAATCCATCGAGGTGCCGAGCGGGATGATGCCCCGGACCACCGACGGCGCGAGCATCGCCATCCGGGCGGCGATCCAGCCGCCCTGGGACGTCCCGAGCACGAACGCCTGGGAGACGTCCAGGGCCTCCAGCACCTGCAGCGCGGCGACCGCGCTGTCCCAGTACGTGAAGTCCTCGTACCCGGCGCGGGTGCTGCCGTGGCCGTAGGGCTCGACGGCGAGCAGGTTGGCGGTCTCGCTCAGCTCCTCGTCGTCGAACTGCGGCCGGTACAGCTCCGCCGACGTGGTGAACGAATTGATCATCACGAGGGTCGGGCGCGACGCCTCGAGGCGACCGCCGAGCGCGTAGCCGATGCTCGAGGTGCCGAGATGCGGCACCGAGATGGTGTGGGCGGTGCTCACGGGGCGGAGCATCGGCGCCCGCGACGACCCTGTCAACGATCAGGCGAGGACGATGCGCCGGACCCCGGTGACGTTGCTGCGCACGTTCGACACCTTGACCACGTCGCCGGACTGCGGGGCCTCGAGGAACTTCCCGCCCCCGACGTAGATGCCGACGTGGCTGACGGGGCTGTTGAAGAACACCAGGTCGCCGGGCTGGGCGTCCTGCGGCGACACCGGGACGCCGACCAGCGCCTGCTGCCGGGAGACCCGCGGCAGCCCGACGCCGACCTGGCGGTAGGCCCACTGCACGAGCCCCGAGCAGTCGTAGGTGCTCGGGCCGGTGGCGCCCCAGACGTAGGGCTTGCCCTGCTGGGTGAGCGCCACCCGCAGCGCGTCCATCGCGATGCCGGCGCCGGGGATGTCGGTGGGGTAGGCCGTGGTGCCGCCGCTGCGCAGCGCGGCCAGCGTGTCGGGCGACGCCTGGGCGAGCGCCTGCTGGGCCGCGGCGACCTCCCGGTCGGCGTCGGCCTTCCGGCGGGCGGCGTCGTCGGCGGTGCGCTGCGCGTCCGCGCTCGAGCGCTCGGCGTCCAGCGCGCGGGCGGCGGCGTCGCGCTCGGCGCCCTCGGCGACGGCCGTGGCGTCGAGGAAGCGCTGGACGATCGCGCGGTTGTCCGCGGAGATGCTGTCGAGCAGCGCGGTGCGGTCGAGGTAGGCCTGCGGGGACTCGCTGCCCAGCAGCGCGCCCAGCGGGTCGAGCTGGCCACCCTGGTAGGCCGCGCGGGAGATCTGGTCGACCTCGACGAACGCGCGGTCGCGCTCGGCGCGGGCGCCGTCGGCGACGACCCGGGCCGCCTCGGACTCGCGCCGCGTGCGGTCGGCCTCCTCGCGGCGGACCGTGAGCTGCTCCCGCGCGTCCAGCGACGCCTCCGTGGCGTCGGCCGCGCGGGCGTTGGCCTGGGCGAGGGCCGTGACGGCGTCGGAGGCTCCGGGCGGGACGATGGGGTCGGCCGCGGCGGGCGCGGCGCCGACACCGACGCCGCCGACGAGCACGGCGACGAGCACGGCCAGGAGGCCACGGACGCGCACCCTCGCGCGGCGCGGGGGCCGGCCGCCCGGCTCGTCGGCGAGCGGGGCGCGGTCAACCGCGGGACGGGGGGACGCCACGGTCTCGTCGGGTCCTCTCTGCGCTGCGCGGCACAGCCCTGCGCCCGGACCGGGGGACGGCCCTCGCGGAGCGCCCCCGGGCCGGACGGCACGGCCCCCGACGGCCTCCATCCGGGATCCACCTCGCCGTACTCGGCGGTAGGTGAGCGAGCGCACTGTATCCGACCGCCTGCCGGATGCATCGACCGGCAGCGCCGAACGGCGGGCGCCCGAGCAGCGGGCGGTCGCCTCCGGACGGCGCGCCGCACGCTCACCCCACGCCCCGCGCCCGCCGCGGCGCCGCGCCGTCCCGGCGGGCGGGGGGCGGGGCGGGCGCCGGCGGCACGAGCCGCAGCCGCGGGATCAGCCCGTGGTCGGCCAGGACCTCGAGCGCGCGCTGCTCCACGGGCCCGAACTCCAGCGGCAGCGGGCCGCCGGGCGGGGCGTCGGAGGGCGCGACGTGGCCCGTCGCGTCGCGCGTCGGCACGCTCGGCGTGCCGAGCAGCACCCCGACCACGCAGTCGTGGCAGGCCACGTCGCGGGCGGCGCAGGTGTCGCAGTCGATGAGCACGGTGGCCTCCCGGCCTGGGGTCCCCGGCGGGTCCGGGGTCGTGGTGCGCACGCTAGGAGCGACCCCCGACAACGCCGGGCCGATCGCCGGCGCAGGCCCTCAGATCCGGGCGAGCCGGTGCAGCAGGACGCTCGAGGGCACCGGGTGCGCGCCGGCCCGGCGCACCGACTCGACGACCGCGCGATCCGAGGTCACGACCACCAGCGGGCGGCCTGCCGGCTCGGCCCCCACCAGCGAGCGGATGAGGTCGTCGGCCAGCACGCCCGGGTCGCTGAAGAGCACCCGCACCCCGCGCACCGAGTGCGTCGGCACCCCGGTGATCCCCGCGCCGTCGAACACGAGGGTGGTCTCCGCCCCCGTCCGCGCCGCGAGGGGCGCGACGGCCGCGACCAGGCGCTCGCGCTGCGAGGCCAGCGACAGCTCCGGCCACCCCGTCTTCGTCACGTTGTAGCCGTCGACGAGCAGGTGCACCTCGGGCAGCGCGAGCAGGCGGTCGAGGGCCGCGGGGTCGGTGACCCGGGCCTTCGGTGTCGTGCCGGCGCCCGACCCGACCAGCTCCGCGGGGCGGGCCCCGTTCTCCCCCGCCCGCAGCCCCAGCTCGCGGCGCAGGCCCTCGGCGGCCCCGGCCACGGTGTCGACCAGCAGCGCCAGGCGCGCGTCGTCGGCCCGGCGCGCGTCGAGGGCGGCGCGCCGGACCCCGGCCAGCTCCTCGACCGCCCGGCCCGCGCGTGCCTCGGCCGCGGCGACGGCCTCGCGGCCCCGGTCCCGGTCCCGGCGCAGCTCGTCCAGCTCGGCGCGCAGCCCGCCCTCGCCCCGCTCCACCGCGGCCCGCAGCTCGGCCGCCTCGTCCTCGGCGCGGCGCACGCGGACGCCCTGCTCGCGCAGCCGGGTGCGCAGCTTCGCGACCTCGTCCTTGCTCTCCTGCCCGGCCGACCCGACCGCCGCGCGGGCCTCGTCGCGCTCGGCGGTCAGACGCCGGACCTCGGCCTCGAGCTTCTCGACGCGCGCCAGCGCGGCGTCCCGCTCGGCCCGCGCGCGCCCGGCGTCGGCGCGCTCGGTGACGTCGCGGACCAGCCCGGAGCCCTCCTCGCGGCCTTCGAGCACGGCGACCGCGGCGGCGTGCACCGGCTCGGCGTCGTCGGGGCGCCAGCGGTCGGGCTGCTGCTCGGTCCACCACGCGACGACCCGGGCCGCGAAGCCCTCGGCGGACCCCACCGCCGCCAGCAGCGGCCCCGCCCCGACCCGCGCCCGCTTGGCCGGCGCGAAGCGGGCCACGGGCCGGACCGGCGGCGGCAGCTCGGTCACCGGCAGGTGCCCGACGGCCGTCGCGACCAGCTCCGCCACCTTGGCGCGCACGGGGTCGGGCGCCCGCTCGAGCAGGCGGGCCCGGACGGCGGCACGGACGGCGTCGGATGCGGCGTCGGTCTCTGTCTCGGTCCCGGGAGCGTCGCCCGGGGGATCCGGGTCGTCGCTGCCGTCCGCCATGACCGAGCAGGCTAGCCCCGGTGCGGGGCGCCCGGCCGATCACGGACGGCGGGGACTGTCGGGGGGCCGCCCTACCGTCCGCCGCGATGGACGCTCCCGCCCGTCCGGTCACCGGCCCGGACCCCCAGCTCTCGTTCGGCGAGCTCGGCACGCCGCTGTCGCAGGTGACGTTCGTCGTGCTCGACCTGGAGACCACGGGCGGCCCGCCCGACGGCGACGCGATCACCGAGATCGGCGCGGTCAAGGTCCGCGGGGGGCAGGTCGTGGGCGAGTTCGCGACGCTGGTCGACCCGGGGGTCGCGGTACCGCCCCAGATCGTGTCGCTCACGGGCATCACCACGGCGATGGTGCGCGCCGCGCCGCGCCTGCCCCTCGTGCTGCCGAGCCTGCTGGAGTTCCTGGCCGGGGCGGTGCTCGTCGCGCACAACGCCCCCTTCGACGTGGGGCACCTGCGGGCCGCGTGCCGGCGGCACGGTCCCTCCTGGCCGCGCCCCGCCGTCGTCTGCACCGCCCGGCTCGGGCGCCGCGTGCTCACCCGCGACGAGGCGCCGTCGTGCCGCCTCTCGGCCCTGGCCGCACTGTTCCGGTCGGCGACGCGGCCGGTCCACCGCGCGCTGGACGACGCCCGGGCCACCGTCGACGTCCTGCACGGCCTGCTCGAACGGGTCGGCGGGCGCGGGGTCTCGACGCTCGAGGACCTGCTCGCCCTGCAGGTGGAGGTCAGCCCGGTCCAGCGGGCGAAGCGGCACCTCGCCGACGCCGTGCCCGAGGAGCCCGGGGTCTACCTCTTCCGCGGCCCGGGCGACGAGGTGCTCTACGTCGGCACCAGCGGCGACCTGCGGCGACGCGTGCGGTCCTACTTCACCGGCGGCGACAAGCGGGCGCGCATCAAGGAGATGGTCGGCCTCACCGAGCGCGTCGACTGGGTCGTGTGCGCGCACGCCCTCGAGGCCGAGGTGCGCGAGCTGCGCCTGCTCGCCGGGCACGCCCCGCGCTACAACCGGCGCTCCCGCTTCCCGCACCGCGGGTGGTGGGTCGCGCTCACCGACGAGCCCTTCCCGCGGCTCTCGGTCGTCCGCACGCCCCGGGCCGACGCGATCGGGCCCTTCGGGCGCCGTCCCGAGGCCGTGCGGGCGGTCGAGGCCCTGCAGGACGCGGTGCCGCTGCGCCCGTGCACCCAGCGCATCCCCGCCCGCGGCGCCGCCGGCACCCCCTGCGCGCTGCACGAGATGCGCCGCTGCGACGCGCCGTGCGCGGGTCACGTGGACGTCGAGGCCTACCGGCCCGTGGTCGACGACGCGCGGGCCCTGGTCCGGGGCGCCGACGACGCGGGCCTGCGCCGGCTCTCGCTCACCGTCACCGAGCTCGCCGCGGCCGAGCGCTTCGAGGACGCCGCGGCCCACCGCGACCGCCTGGCCGACCTCGCCGCCGCGCTCGGCCGGGTGCAGCGCCTGTCCGCGGTGGCCGCGGCCCCGGAGATGATCGCCGCGCGACCCGACGGCGAGCGCGGGTGGGACCTCGCGGTCGTGCGCCACGGCCGCCTCGCCGCAGCCGGGCGCGCCCGCCGCGGGGTGCCGCCGATGCCCGTCGTCGAGGCGCTGGTGGCCTCGGCCGAGACGGTGCGACCGGGCGACGGCCCGCTGCGCGGCGCCCCGCCCGAGGAGGTCGCCGTCGTCACCCGCTGGCTCGAGCGCCCGGGCACGCGGATGGTGCGCACCACCACGCCCTGGGCGATGCCGGCGGCGAGCGCCGGCGCCTGGCGCGAGTGGGTGGGCCGGGCCCGGGAGGCGCGCCACGCCGAGCACGTGGGGGCGCCCGACGAGCCGCCCTAGACTCCCCGGCCACGCGGGGCGCCCGGCCCCGCCCCCGAGGAGGAGGGCCCGTGATCACGGCCTTCGTGCTGGTCCACGCCGACGCCGACCGCATCCCCGAGACCGCGCAGGCCATCGCGGACCTCGAGGGCGTCGCCGAGGTCTACTCCTGCGCCGGCGACGTCGACCTCGTGGCGGTCGTCCGCGTCCGCGAGCACGAGGAGCTGGCCGACGTCATCGCGGGCGGCCTGAGCAAGGTCGAGGGCGTGCAGAGCACCACCACCCACATCGCGTTCCGCTCGTACTCCTCGCGCGACGAGGCGACGGCGTTCTCGTTCGGCCTCGACTAGTTCCTCGCGCCGAGGAGATCCGCACGCTCCGGTGGTCCCGGTGTCCCTAGTCGTCGGCGGCCCGGGCCTCGCGGGCGACGACCGACCAGCGCCCGAGCAGGTCGGTGGCGGCCCCGGAGTCGACGGCCTCGGCGGCGCGCCGGCGCCCGGCGGCGACGGCCTCGTGCAGGTCGGGGACGGCGTGGCCGGTGACGGCCTCGTCGTACGCGGCCAGCGCGGCGCCGGCGTTGAGCAGCACGGCCTCGCGCACCGCGCCGGGCTCGCCCGCGAACACCGCGCGCGCCACCGTGGCGTTGTGCGCGGCGTCGCCGCCGCGCAGCGCGTCGACCCCCGAACGCGGCACGCCGAACGCGTCGGGGTCCAGCGTCTCGACGCGCACCCCGGCCGGGCCGGCGTGCCAGACGGTGGTCGTCGTCGCGGTGGTGACCTCGTCGAGCCCGTCGTCGCCGCGCACCACCACCGCGCGGTCGCCCCGGGCGGCGAGCACCTCGGCGAGGATCGGCGCGAACCGGAGGTCGGCGCACCCGATGAGCGCCGCCCCCGGGCGCGCCGGGTTGGTCAGCGGGCCGAGGAGGTTGAACGCCGTGGGCACGCCGAGCTGACCGCGCACCGGGCCGGCGTGCCGCATGGCCGGGTGGAAGACCTGGGCGAAGCAGAAGCCGATGCCGACCTCGGCCACGCACCGGGCGACGGCCCCGGGCCCGAGGTCGACGGGCACCCCGAGGGCCTCGAGCACGTCCACCGACCCGCTGCGCGACGACGCCGCCCGTCCCCCGTGCTTCACGACCCGCGCCCCGGCGGCCGCCATGACCACCGCGGCCATGGTGGAGATGTTGACCGTGTGCGCCCCGTCCCCGCCGGTGCCGACGATGTCGACCACCGGCCCGGGCACGTGCACCGGCCGCGCGTGGGCGAGCATCGTGCGCGCCAGCCCCGCGATCTCCGGCGCCGTCTCGCCCTTGGCGCGCAACGCCACGACGAAGCCCGCGACCTGCGCCGGCGACGCCTCCCCGGACATCACCTGGTCCATCGCCCAGGCCGTGTCCTCGGTCGCGAGGTCCTCCCCCGCCAGCAGCCGCCCGAGCAGGCCGGGCCAGCTCGGCGGGCCCCCGTCCGGGGCGGTCACCCGCGGACGGCCGGGCGGGCCCGCTCGCGTAGCACGGTGGCCACGGTCTCGGCGGCCGTCACCGGGTCCAGGGGCTGCACGAGCACCGCGTCGGCCTGCGACCAGGTGGCCAGCCAGTGGTCGTCGCGCCGCCGCACGACGACGATCACCGGCGGCGGGTCGTCGCTCTCGTTCTTCAGCTGCCGGCAGATCCCCATGCCGCCGGTGGGCTGCGCCTCGCCGTCGAGCACCGCGAGGTCGATCTCGCCCGCGTCGGCCGCGCCGAGCACGTCGGCCATGTTCGCCGCCTCGACGAAGCGCAGCCGGGGGAGGTCGGGCGCCGGCCGGCGCCCCACCGCGGAGGAGATGGCCTCGCGCACCTCGGGGCGGTGGCTCATCACCACGACCGTGAGGGTCGGCGTCGGGCCGGTCACCGCGAGGCCTCGGCACCGCGTCGCTGGGCGTCCGTCATGCGCCGGATGCTAGCGGTCTCCTCCGTCACCCTCGACCGGCCGCCGGAGCGGTACGACGGCCCGACGTACGACGGCTGGTAGGAGAACCCGCAGGTGAGCGCCGTGTGGGGCGACGGCGCTGCGCACGGCACCGACGGGTCGCCGCGGAGGCGACACATCGGCGTCTCGCCCCAGCGGGTGGGTGTCGGGCGGAAGTGTCATCATGACCGGCGTGACGACCGCTCAGGGTGCGCCGGCGCCTTCCTTCAGCGCGAGGATTCACTCCCTCAACCGGCCCAACGTCGTGAGCGTGGGGACGATCATCTGGCTCTCCAGCGAGCTGATGTTCTTCGCCGGGCTGTTCGCCATGTACTTCGTCGCGCGCGCGAACGCCGAGGAGTGGCCGCCCCCGCCCACCGAGCTCGACGTCCCGTTCGCCCTGGTGAACACGATCATCCTCGTGGCGTCGTCGTTCACCTGTCAGTACGGGGTGTTCGCGGCCGAGCGCGGCGACGTGTTCGGTCTGCGGCGCTGGTACGCGATCACGTTCGTCATGGGGACGATCTTCGTCCTCGGTCAGCTGGTCGAGTACCACACGCTGGTCACCGAGCACGCGACCACGATCGCCAGCAGCTCGTACGGCTCGGTCTTCTACATCACCACCGGGTTCCACGCGCTGCACGTCACCGGCGGACTCATCGCCTTCGTGCTGCTCGTGTCCCGCACCTTCCTCAGCCGGTTCACGCCGGCGCAGGCGACGGCGGCGATCGTCGTCTCGTACTACTGGCACTTCGTGGACGTGGTCTGGATCGGCCTGTTCGCCGTCATCTACTTCATCCGCTGACCTGTGACCACCACACCGCAGGACCCACAGGACACCCAGCGAGGAGACCTCGAGGTTGGGCACCCGATGAGTGACGAGAAGCCCCGCACCGCCCGCACCCGGGCGCGCCGCGGGACGAAGCTGCGCCGACGCCTGTCCGGGCTGCTCGCCCTGGGCGTCGCCCTGGTCGCCGTCGGCGGCCTGTACACGGTGTTCACCCCGGCCCCCGAGCAGGCGATCGCCGCCGACCCGGCGATCGTCCGCGAGGGCCAGCAGATCTACGACAACTCCTGCATCACCTGCCACGGCACCAACCTGCAGGGCGTCCAGGGCCGCGGCCCGAGCCTCATCGGCGTCGGCGAGGCCTCGGTCTACTACCAGGTCTCCACCGGCCGCATGCCGCTCGCGGCCCAGGGCGCGGCCGCGGAGCGCAAGCCCCCGCGGTTCGACGAGGCCCAGATCGACGCCCTCGGTGCCTTCGTCCAGGCCAATGGCGGCGGGCCGATCGCGCCGGTCGTCGAGGACGGCGAGCAGCTGCGCGGCGAGGACCTCGGCCGCGGCGGCGAGCTCTTCCGCCTCAACTGCGCCTCGTGCCACAACTTCACCGGCCGTGGCGGCGCGCTGTCGCAGGGCAAGTTCGCCCCGAACCTCGACCCCGCGAGCGAGCGACAGATCTACGCGGCAATGCTGTCGGGGCCGGCCAACATGCCGACCTTCGCCGACTCCCAGCTCTCCCCCGAGGAGAAGCGCGACATCATCGGCTACATCAAGTCCGTCGGGGCCGCGAACCCCGCGAAGAACCCCGGCGGCGCAGAGCTCGGTGGCTTCGGCCCGGTCCCGGAGGGCGCGCTCGCGTTCTTCGTCGGCCTCGCCGCCCTCATCGGTATCTCCCTCTGGATCGGATCGCGCCAGTGAGCACCCGTCCCGCCGACCACGGCGCCAACGCCCCCTCGCAGCCGGACCCGACCGAGGCCACGCCGCGCATCCCGAGCGACGACGAGCTCGCGCGGATGAGCACCGACGACCTGGTCCGCCTGGGCAACCGGATCGACGACCTCGAGGTCGTCTCGGACCGTGAGCGCTTCCCCGTGCCCGGCACCCGTGCCGAGAAGCGCGCCGAGCGGCAGGTGGCCCTCTGGTTCATCTGGGCCACGCTCAGCGGTGTCGCGTTCCTCGTCGCGTTCATCGCCTGGCCCTGGGAGTACCGGGGGCCCGGCGAGGAGGGCGGCCTGCTCTTCTCGCTCTACACCCCGGTCATCGGCTTCACGTTCGGCTTCGCCGTCTTCGCGGTCGGCATGGGCGTCATCGCCTACTCGAAGAAGCTGCTGCCCGAGGACCTCACGATCCAGCAGCGCCACGACGGCCGGTCGCAGGAGATCGACCGGGCCACCGCGGCGGCGCGCCTGGTCCAGACCGGGCGTCAGAGCGGGATCACCCGACGCAAGATGATCTACCGCTCGGTCGGGGCCGCCGGCGGTGTGCTGACCCTCGGCGCCCTCGTCGCCGCCTTCGGCGGCCTCGTCAAGAACCCGTGGAAGGACGGCAAGAACTCGGAGCTGCTGGTCACCGGCTGGCATTCCGAGAACGGTGAGCGGGTCTACATGCGCCGCGACACCGGCGAGCCCGAGGAGGTCGCCCTCGTCCGTCCCGGCGACCTCGAGCCCGGCTCGATCGAGACGGTGTACCCCTTCAAGGAGTCCGAGCGCGGCAACCCGGAGGAGCTGGCCAAGGTACTCCACTCCTCCGACTCCCCCGTGATGCTCATCCGCCTGCGGCCCAACGTGACCGTGATCAAGCGGGCGGGCCAGGAGGACTTCAACTACGGGACGCTGTTCGCCTACACCAAGATCTGCAGCCACATGGGGTGCCCCACGTCGCTGTACGAGGACCAGACGAACCGCATCCTCTGCCCCTGCCATCAGTCGCAGTTCCAGGCCAACGAGTACGCCAAGCCCGTCTTCGGCCCGGCCGCCCGTCCACTGGCGCAACTGCCCATCGCGGTGGACGATCAGGGATACCTGTACGCGCGTAGCGACTTCATCGAACCGGTGGGTCCGGCGTTCTGGGAGCGGAACTCATGAGTGCGATCACCACACCCACCCGCAAGGGCGGTGGCCTGGCGATGAAGCTCGCCGGTACCGCCGCCGACGAGGCGGACAGCCGCTTCCACCCGGCCGGCCCCCTGCGCCGGCAGATCAACAAGGTCTTCCCCACGCACTGGTCGTTCATGCTGGGCGAGATCAACATGTACGCGTTCATCGTGCTGCTGATCTCGGGCACCTGGCTGGCGGTCTTCTACGACCCCTCGATGACCGAGGTCACCTACGCCGGCCCCTACGTGCCGCTGCAGGGCGTCGAGATGACCCGGGCGTACGAGTCGACGCTCGAGATCTCGTTCGAGGTCCGCGGGGGTCTGTTCATCCGCCAGGTCCACCACTGGGCGGCGCTGCTGTTCGTCGCGGCGATGATCGCGCACATGATGCGGACGTTC
>JAQSWW010000221.1 GCA_029266415.1 Actinomycetospora sp.
GTCATGCCCTCGTTGAGGTCGGTGCGGATGAAGCCGGGCGCGAGCGTGGTGACGCGGATCGGGGTGTCGGCGACGTCGACGCGGATGCCCTCGGCGAGGTGCGACAGGGCCGCCTTCGTCGCGGCGTACGTGGTCTGCGCGCCCCCGAGCCCGCGTCCGGCGGCCACCGACGACACGACGACGAGGTGTCCCGCGTTCTGCGCGCGGAAGATCTCCATGGCCGCCTCGCACTGGGCCAGCGCGGAGACGAAGTTCGTGCGGGCGGTGGCGAGGTTGGCGTCGAACCGCCCGGTGCCGACCGGCGCGCCCTTGCCCAGGCCGGCGTTGACGATCACGCGGTCCAGCCCGCCGAGCTCGTCGCGCAGCGCGCGCACGGTGCGGAACACGGCGACGTGGTCGTCGACGTCCAGCGCCGCGACGGCGACGCGAACCCCGGTGGGCGCCAGCTCCTCGCGCAGGGCCTCGAGGCGGTCGAGCCGCCGGGCGGCCAGCGCCAGGTCGTGCCCGCGGGCGGCGAACTCGCGCGCCATGCCCGCCCCGAGCCCCGAGCTCGCTCCGGTGATCAAGGTTCGCATGGGCGGGAGCCTGTCAGGTCACCGGTGGGCGAGCACGTTCACCACCACGCCCTGCGGGGTGCGCACGAAGAAGCGGCGCACGCCCCACTCCTCGTCGGTGAGCGGGTGGACGATCTCCAGACCCGCGTCCACCGCGCCGGCGTGGACCGCCGCGAGGGCGTCGAGGTCGGCCACCTCCACCGACACCCGGCTGTCCTCCGGCGCGGTGGCGTCGCGGGAGATCAGCTGGACCTGGGCGTTGCCGGGTCCGCGGTGGTTGACGACCCAGCCCATGTCCATGGGCGTGTCGAGCCCGAGCAGGCCGGTCCAGAACGGTGCGTCGGCGCCCGGGTCGGCGACGGTCAGGTTGGCGACGATGCGGCGTACGGGCGAGTCGGTCACGGTCGCCAGCCTCCCGCCCGCGAGGCGCCCGGTCTTGGACGAAACGGAAGCCGGGCGTGTGGTGTTCTCCTGGACGTGGCCGACGACGAGCAGCTCCGCGCGGCGCTGGTCGAGGACCTCGACGCGGGGTTCGAGGCCGTGGTGCGCGCGCACTCCGACGTAGTGCACGCGGTCGCGCGACGCACCGTGTCCCGGGCCGCCGACGCCGAGGACCTGGCCGCCGAGGCCCTGCTCCGTGCCTACCGGGCGCTGCGGGGCTACTCCCCCGCGCGGATCGGGGCGCTGACCCTGCGGCCCTGGCTCCTGACGATCCTGCTCAACACCGCGCGCAACGACCGCCGCGACGCCGCCCGCCGGCCCCGCACCGACGGCGTCGCCCCGGTGCCCGACCGCCCCGCGAGCGCGCCCGGCCCGGCCGAGCGCGCCGAGAGCACCGAGCTCGGCGACCACCTGGCCGGCTTGCTCGCCGAGCTCCCGGTCGCCCAGCGCACGGCCGTGGTGCTGCGCCACGTCGTCGACCTGCCCGTGGCCGAGGTGGCCGCGGTCCTCGGGTGCGGCGAGGCGACCGCCCGCTCGCACGCCAAGCGGGGTCTCGACGCCCTGCGCGCCCGCCTGACCCCGGAGGCGACGCCGTGACCGACGACCTGCAGTCCGATTCCCTGCTGGCCGCGCTGCGCGACCTCGCCGAGCCCGCCCCGGCGACCCTCGCCGACCGCGTCGTCGACACCTGGGTGCGCGTGCCCGGCCCCCTGGGCGAGGTGTTCGCCGTGACGGGCGCCCGCGGCGTGCGGCTGCTGCGCCCGGCCGCGCACGCGGGCGACCTCGACGCGTTCCTCGAGGGCTACCGCGCCCGGCACGGCCGCCCGGTGCTCCCGGCGGCCCGCGCCCCGCGGGGCCTGCTGCCCGCCCTGCGCGGCACCGGCCCCGGCCCGGACCTCGACCTGGGCGACCTGACGCCGTTCGCCCGCGAGGTCCTCGCCGTCACCGCCCGCATCCCCGCCGGCCAGACCCGTCCGTACGGCTGGGTGGCGCGCGAGGCCGGGCACCCGCGGGCGGTGCGGGCGGTGGGCACGGTACTGGCGCGCAACCCCGTCCCGCTGCTGGTGCCGTGCCACCGCGTGGTGCGCGGCGACGGGGACGTCGGGCAGTACCTGTCGGGCGTGACGGACAAGGTGGCGCTGCTCGAGCGCGAGGGCGTGGAGCTCGGGCACCTCGCGGGCCTGGTCGGCAGCGACACCACGGGCGTCGTCTGCTTCCCGACCTGCCACCACGCGCGCCGAATCTCCGCCGCCCACCGGCAGGGGTTCGCGAACCTCGAGCGCGCCCGCGCCGCCGGATACCGCCCGTGTCGCGACTGTCGGCCGTGACCTCAGCGCGCCACGAATCCCGCGTCCACGGGCATCGCGATGCCGGTGACGTAGCGGGCCTCGTCGGAACAGAGCCAGGCCACGGCGGCGGTGACGTCGCGCGGTTCGAGGAGGCCGACGGGCAGCAGGTTGCCGACGTCGGGCACCTCGCCGTCGGGCGGGTCGGTGAACAGGGCCGCGACGGCGTCGTTGAGCACCATCGGCGTCGCGACGCCCGACGGGTGCACGGAGTTCACGCGGATGGAGTGCGGCGCCAGCCAGTTCGCCCAGGCGCGCACGAGCCCCACGAGGGCGTGCTTGCTGGCGATGTAGCCGTCCATCTGCCCGCTGCCGTCGCCGCCGCGCCCGGTGAGCCCCATCGACGAGCTCGTGACGACGATCGCGCCGCCACGGCCCTGGGCGATCATGACCGGCGCGGCGGCCTGGACGGTGTTCCACACCCCGACGGTGTTGACGTCGAGCTGGTCGCGGAACGCCTGCGCGGCGGTGACGTGGGGCGACGCCATCCCGATCCCGGCGTTCGCGAGCACGGCGTCCACGCCGCCGAGCTCCTCGATCCCGGCCGACACGGCCTTCCCGAGCCCCTCGGCGTCGCGGACGTCGGCGACGTGCGCGCTCACCCGTCCCCCGCGCTCGCGCACCCCGGCCGCGGTCTCCTCGAGCTCCTCGGGGGTGGCCATCGGGTAGGCGACGCCGGGGATCGGCGCGCAGACGTCGATGGCGACGACGTCGGCGCCCTCCTCGGCGAGACGCCAGGCGTGACTGCGTCCCTGCCCCCGCGCCGCGCCGGTGATCAGTGCGACGCGGCCCGCGTGCCGTCCGGTGCGATCGACCATGGTCGCACCGTAGCACCGACTGGTTGCAAAACAGAACCAGTCGGTGCGGCGGTCAGACCGGCGTCTTCTCCCCCGCCGCCACGGGCGCCGAGACGGTGTTGCCCGCGGGCGGGAGCGGGCAGGTGGCGTACGCGGTGAACGCGCACGGCAGGTTCAGCGTGCGGTTCAGGTCGATCCGCACGGTGCCGTCGGCCGCGGGCGGGTCGGTCCGCACGACGCGCCCGCCGCCGTAGGTGGTCCGTCCCGAGGTGCCGTCGCGGAAGTGCAGCCGCAGCCCACCGGCCTCGCCGGCCAGCGCGACGAGCTCGTGCTCGGCGCCGCCGAGGGCGAAGCGGACGGTGCCCACGGCCGTCGGGTGGAAGCCGAGCCCGTCGACGACGGTGTCGACGTCGATGCGCCGCGGGGCGTCCCACGGCGCGAAATGGCCCT
The DNA here is from genome assembly GCA_029266415.1 of Actinomycetospora sp. Classification (GTDB taxonomy): domain Bacteria; phylum Actinomycetota; class Actinomycetes; order Mycobacteriales; family Pseudonocardiaceae; genus Actinomycetospora. The sequence continues at coordinate 3,589 of JAQSWW010000221.1, forward strand.
CGACGATCCACGAGGCGTCGACGGGGAACGCCGGAACACCGGCGAAGCGCACGCGGGTCGGGGCCTGCGGGTCGCGGACACGCAGCGCGAAGTGCTCCTCGCGGCGGATCACCTCGACCCGCCGCTCTCCCACCTCGACCAACACGCCCGGCTTGCCGTCGACGGGCTCGACGCGGGCGGTGCCGTCCACGGGCGCGCCGTCGACGACGACGCCGTCACCCCGCGCGGCCGTGACCTCCACGCCGCCGTCGACGGCCCGCCACGTCCCCGGGAGCTCCGGGTACGGACGGGCCTCGCCGTCGAGCCAGTGCAGGCCCGCGAGGCTGAGCCACCCGTGCGGAGCGCGCAGGGTGTCCTCGCGCTCCGCGTGCCAGGCGGCCCAGTCACCGGCCAGGTCGACGGTGCCGGCCGTCACGCCGAGGTCGTCGCGCGTCGCGGCAGCACCCAGTCGGGGCGCACGTAGTGGCACGTGTAGCCCCAGGGCATCTTCTGCAGGTAGTCCTGGTGCTCCGGCTCGGCCTCCCAGAACTCGCTGGCCGGCTCCACCTCGGTGACGACCTTGCCCGGCCAGATGCCGGAGGCGTCGACGTCGGCGATGGTGTCGCGTTGCCCTGGCGGTTGCGGGTCGACGGGTCGTGGATCTGGAAGAAGAACTCCAGGATCTCGCGGTAGGAGATCACGTCGTCGTCGTACACGACCTCGACGGCCTCGGCGTGGTCGCCGTGGCGGCGGTACGTCGCGTTCGGGGTGTTCGGGTCCCCCGAGTAACCGACCCTCGTCGAGAGCACCCCGGGTCGCTGGCGCAGGAGCTCCTGCGCGCCCCAGAAGCACCCACCGGCCAGGATCGCGGTCTGCGTGGCCACGGAATCGACCTCCTCGGTCTCGGCTTGCTGTGCGCACAACGTCGGCGGGACCGACGGTGTTCCTCCCGGGCACGCCGGTCCCGGAGATCCGCACGGGGGGTGACATGCTGCGCACCGTGAGCGAGCAGCGCATCGAGGTCACCCGATGGATCGACGCCGAGCCGGCCACCATCTTCGACGTGTTGCGCGACCCGCACGGGCACGTCGCCATCGACAGCTCCGGAATGCTGATGGACGCGACGGGCGAGCCCGTGGAGACCGTCGGCGACCGCTTCACCGTGCACATGGACCGCGAGGCGCTCGGCGACCGCCCGCTCGGGCGCTACGACGTCGACGTCGTCATCACCGTCTACGAGCCCGACCGCGAGATCGCCTGGACGATCGAGGGCCAGGCGAAGCCGTCCATCGGCCACGTGTACGGCTACCGCCTCGAGCCCGACGACGACGGCACCCGCGTCGTGTCCTACCTCGACTGGTCGGCCATCCACCCCGAGTGGGCCGAGCGTGACATCTTCCCGGTGGTCCCCGAGCAGGCGCTCAAGGCGACGCTGGGGATCCTCGCGCGCAACGTGCAGAAGAACTGACCGCTACCCGCTCAACGGCGCCTCGACGACGACGCGCCAGCGCTCACCACCTGCCATCAGGTGCACGCGGTCGATCCGCGTGACGAGCGGCAGCGCCGGCGCCAGCGTCTCCGCGGCCGCCTCCAGGTCCTGCGCCGACGCGGCCCGACGCAGCCCGACCGTGAGGTGCGGGACGAGCTCGCGGTCGGCCGGCGGCACCGCGGGCACGGCGCGCCGGACCCGCTCGGCGATCTCGCGGAACGGCGCGACCGGCTCCGGCGCCAGCCAGAGCACCCGCCGGTCGAACCACCGCACCGCGCCGAACGTGGCGGTGAACGCCGCGACGGGTGCCACCGCCTCCCGCAGCGCGGCCACCGCGGCGTCGTCGACCGCGGCGGGCTCGAGGAAGGGGTACACGAGCGTCAGGTGCGCCCCGAGCCCGCGGCGCGCGGTGGGGTCGAGCCGCGCGCGCAGCTCGCCGACCAGCGCCTCGGCGTCGGGCACCAGGGCCGCGATCATGGTGCGCCGGACGTCGGGGTCGAGGACGGGGGCCACGCCCGCCGAGCATGCCCTCAGCGGGCTCTCCGCCGCGCGATCTCCTCGAGGACCAGCGCCACCGGCGGCCAGCTCGCCCGCCCCCGTCGGGTCACGGCGTAGGCGCGCAGGCGGACGCCGGGCGCGGTCAGGGGCACGACGGTGACCCCGGCGCGGACGTGCCGGTCCTGCGGCAGCAGCCCGACGCCGAGGCCGGCGACCACGAGCTCCTCGACGAGCTCGAGGCTGTCGGCCTCGTGCGCGGTGTGCAGCCGGAAGCCCGCCATGGAGGCGAGCGTGCGCAGCACCTGCTCGTCGGCGGGGTTGCGCGAGTTGCCGATCCACGCCCGGTCCCGGAAGGCCGAGAACACGGCGAGCGTGTCGGTGTCGGTGCCGGTGGCGTCCGGGGCGTCGGCGGTCGGGACGGCGAGCCCCCACGACGTCGTCCAGAGCGGCGACGCCGTGAGGTCCGGGTCGAGGGCGTCGGGCGCGAGGTCGTAGTCGTAGGTCAGCGCGAGGTCGATCCCGTCGGCGACGAGCATCGCGTGCGCCTCGGCGGGCTCGTGCTCGCGGATCGTGAGGGTCACGCCCGGGTGCGACGCCGACAGCGCCGCCACGGTCGGCATCACCGCGCGCCGGATGGCCGTGGCGAACCCGGCGACGCGCACGACGCCGTGGGGCTCGGCCTCCGGGTCGAGGTCGAGGCGCGCGGCCTCCACCGCGGCGAGGATCGTGCGGGCGTGCTCGGCGAGCCGGCGCCCGGCCGGGGTGAGCCGGGACCGGCGCCCCTCCGGCTCCACCAGCGCGGTCCCGGCCTCGCGCGCCAGCGCCGCGATCTGCTGGGACACCACCGACGTGCTCGTGCCCAGGACCTCGGCCACCACCCGCATCGAGCCGTGACGGGCGAACTCCACGAGGTAGGGCAGGCGCCGGGTGTCCACGCCGCCGATCGTCCGTCATCTGCGGACAGTTCATCAAGAACACTCACGTGGACGCGAACGGTGGCGCGCCCTTCACTGGGACCCGTGACCGCCTCGACGCTCTCCCCCGCTGCCGGCACCCGCCCGCCCTCCCCCCGCGCCGGTGCCGGGATGGCGGTCGGCGCGATGCTGTGCGTCCAGCTCGGGCTCGCCCTCTCGGTCGGGCTGTTCGACCAGATCGGGTCCACGGGCACGGCCTGCCTCCGGCTGCTCTTCGCCGGGCTGCTGCTGGCGCTCCTCGGGCGACCGCGTCGGTCGGCCTTCACGCGCTCGAGCCTCGCGGCGTGCGTCGCGCTGGGCGTGGTCACCGCCGGGCTGACCATCCTGTTCACGGAGGCGATCGCCCGCATCCCGCTGGGGACGGCCGCGGCGCTGGAGTTCCTCGGCCCGCTCGGCGTGGCCCTGCTGCGCGGCCGGGGCCGGGCGCGCGGGTGGGCGCTGCTCGCCGGCGCGGGGGTCGTGCTGCTCACCGACCCGTGGCAGGGCGGGCTCGACCCCGCCGGCGTCGCCTTCGCCCTCGGCGCGGCGACCTGCTGGGCCGGCTACATCCTGCTCACCCAGCGCGTCGGCGACCACGTCGTCGGCCTGAGCGGGCTCGCGGTGTCGATGCCGGTGGCCGCGCTCGTCGCCACCGCGGTCGCCGGCCCCGGACTGCTGGCCCACGTCGAGGCGGGGCGGATGGACGCGTCGGTGCTGCTCACCGGCCTGGGGATCGCGCTGCTGCTCCCCGTCGTGCCCTTCAGCCTCGAGCTGCTCGCCCTGCGCCGCCTCACGACCGCCGCCTTCGGCACGCTCATGTGCCTGGAGCCCGCGATCGCCCTCGTCATCGGCGTGGTCCTCCTGCACCAGGTGCCCTCGGTGCTCGCCGCGGCCGGGATCGCCGCGGTCGTGATCGCCGGCATCGGCGCGGAACGGGCGGGCGCGCGGGTGGCGCCTGCGGCCGCGGCCGGTCAGGCGTAGGCGTCAGTCGGCGGGGCCGTCGGGGTCCGCGCCGAGGTCGCGGAGGTGGTCGCGGCGGAGGCTCTCGTTCCAGTGCTCCTCGCCGCGGCCGGTGCCCTCGGCCCGGTCGACGCCGAGGAAGCGCTCCATGAACTGCCGCTTCGCCTCGGCCCGGAGCACGTCGTCGACGGCGGCCCCGAGCGCGGCCTCGCTGTCCGGGTCCGACTCCGGAGTCGGTTCCCCGCCGTCCGTGCCGCCCTCGTCCATGGGCCTAGCGTGCATCCTCGACCGGCTCCCGGCCAGCGGACCGGAGCTGCGCGAGCGCGGCGGCGACGAGGGCGTCGTCGCCGGTGTCCGTCCCGTGGACCACGGCGTAGCAGGGTCCGACGGTGCGCCAGTCACGGGCGCGGGCGGTGAGGTCGGCGCCGTAGCCCGCCACGACCGACGCGCGGCGGCCGGTGTCGAGCAGCAGCCACTCGAGGTCCTTGGCGGGGTCGCCGGCGCGGGCGGCGCCCCAGTCGATGACCCCGGCGAGGGCGCCGTCGACGGCCAGGACGTGCTCGGCGCGCAGGTCGCCGTGCACCACGGCGTCGGCGGGGACCTCGCCCAGGCGGTCCAGCGCCCCGCGCAGCCGCCGATCGTCGGGGAGCCGTGGCGCGACCTCCGCCGCGAACCGCGCGAACGCACGGCGCCGCCACCCCCGGGTGGTCGCCGGGTCCGGGAGGCCGTGGGCCGATGCGTCCCCGACGGGCACGGCGTGCAGGGCGCGCAGGAACGCCCCCAGCGCCCGGGCCTGCGCGGCGTCCGGGTCGACCAGCGCCGTCCCGGGCACGACGGCGTGCCGCACCACCAGCGGCGACTCGCCCACCACGACCGGCCGCGGGACGGGTAGCGGCAGCCGGTCCGCGAGCCACGGCAGCAGCCGGGCCTCCCGCCGCAGCGCCGCCTCGGCCCCGGGGTGCCGGGCGGTGCGCTCGACCCACCGGCCGTCGACCAGCACCGCGCGGCTGTCCCACCCCTCGCCCAGCGGTGCGCGCCGTGTCACCGGCCCAGCGTCGCAGCTCCCGCCGGCGGGGAGGCCGCCGCGCGGCGGCGCAGCAGCACCACGGTCAGCGAGGCCCCAACGCCCGGGACGAGGCACACCAGGGTCGGGCGCGACAGGCCGGTGCGCACGGCCGTGCCGACGATCGCGGCGAGGCAGGCCTCAACGCTCATCGAGTCCCCGGATCCCGACTGATCACTCCGCCGGGCCGCGCCCCGGGCCCACGCCCGGCGGCCGGGGGGCGTCGAGGCGGAAGCCGACGCCGACGAGGCGGACGGTCAGCGCGAGGGCGGCGCCGGCGAGGACCCACCCCAGGCCGCCGACCCCCAGCCGGTCGGACACGACCACCACCGCCGCCCCGAGCAGCGCCGGGATCGCGTAGAGCTCGCTGCTCAGCACGGTCGGGACCCGGCGCACGAGCACGTCGCGCAGCGTGCCGCCGCCGACGGCGGTGAGCGCGCCCAGGAGGACCGCCTGCCCGGCGCCCGCGCCGAGCTCGAGGGCCCGGCCCGCCCCGGTCACGGCGAACAGCGAGAGCCCGAGGGCGTCGAGCACCGTGATCGGCATGGCGACGCGCTCGAGCTGCCGGCTCGCGGCGAACGCGATGAGGCCCCCGCCGGCGGCGACCACCAGATAGCGCCAGTCGCTGAACGTCGCCGGGGGCAGCGCCCCGAGCAGCACGTCGCGCAGGATGCCGCCGCCCAGCGCGGTGATCATGCCCAGCGTCACCACGCCGACGATGTCCAGGCGCGCCACGCGCACCGCGGTGAGCGCGCCGTTGAGGGCGAACGCGAACGTCCCCAGCAGGTCGAGGACGAGGGCGGCGGTCGACATCGGCGCCACGGTCCCAGGCGCCGGTCGTGTCGTGCGGGCGGGGCGCGAGGATGGCCCCGTGTCGACCGCGCTCTGGCCCGAGCCCCCCGAGCCCTCCGCCGAGGAGGTCGCGGCGCGCCTGCACGTCGAGCGCCGCGGCCACGTCCTGCTGCTGCGCATGCAGCGCGACGACCGGCACAACGCCCTCGACGTCGCCATGACCCGCGCGCTCGACGCCGCACTGGACACCCTCGACGACGACCCCGAGTTGCGGTGCGGGGTCCTCGCCGGCGGACGGCGGTCGTTCTCCGCCGGCACCGACGTCGCGGTCGGGCCGGGCGCGCCCACCCCGCGCGGCGGCAACTACGGGGTCGTCGGGCGCCGGCGCACCACCCCGCTGATCGCCGCCGTCGAGGGCATCGCCTACGGCGGGGGCTTCGAGCTCGCGCTGGCCTGCGACCTGGTCGTGGCGGCGCGGACCGCGCGCTTCGCGCTGCCCGAGGTCGGGCTCGGACTCGTCGCCAACTGTGGGGCGCTGTTCCGCGGGCCCCGCGCCCTCCCGCCGATGGTGGCGCGCCAGATGCTGCTCACCGGCGACCCGCTCGGCGCCGACCGCTGCCAGGAGCTGGGCCTGGTCACCGAGCTGGTCGAGTCCGGCGCCGCCGAGGACCGCGCGCTCGCGCTCGCCGCCCGGATCGCGCAGCGCTCCCCCGTCGCCGTGCAGGCCACCCTGCGGGCGGTCGAGGACGCGCTGGTCGAGGCCGACGCGCGGGGGTGGACGGCCACCGCCGACGCGGTCGCCCGGATCGCGGCCAGCGAGGACCGGGCGGAGGGCGTCGCCGCCTTCTTCGACAAGCGGGAACCCCGGTTCCCGGGACGGTGAGGGGATCCCCATGAGCTTCTTCGTGCGCCCCGCGGGCGAGGGCGAGCGCTACGCGTTCGACGGCGCGACGTTCACGGTGAAGGCGAGCGGCACGGACACCGAGGG
>JAQSWW010000040.1 GCA_029266415.1 Actinomycetospora sp.
CCGGGTTCCCCGCCAGGGCCGCGCCCGTCGGGCCGGCGCCGTCGACGATCTCGAGGACGCCCTCGGGCAGGTACGACGCGACGAGCTCGGCTAAGCGGCGCCCGAGGTGCGGGCAGCGCTCGCTGGGCTTGTGGACCACCGTGTTGCCGGTGACGAGCGCGGCCCCGATCAGCCCGGCGGCGACGGCGACCGGGTCGTTCCACGGGGTGATGACGGCGGCGACGCCGCGCGGCTCGGGGACCATGAGGTCGGTCGCGCCCCAGTTGCCCTGCAGCGAGCGCCCGCGGTGCACCGGGCCCAGCTCGGCGTACTGCTCGAGCGTGCCCGCGGCGGCGAGCACGCCGCCCAGACCGTCGTCGTACGGCCGCCCGGTCTCGGTCTCGTTGAGCCGCGCGAGCTCCTCGGCGACGGCGCGCAGGGCCCCGGCGGCGTCGCGCACGAGGCCGGCGCGGTCCCCGGGCGCGCTGCGGGCCCAGCCGTCGCGGGCGGCACGGGCGCGGGCGACCGCGGCGGCGACCTCGTCGGGCCCGGCGGGGCGCACCCGGCCCACGAGCTCGCCGGTGGCCGGGTCGTGGACCTCGATGTCGGTGTCGATGGCGGTACTCACGAGAGAGGGGGTTCCACGGTCCTGCACGTGGTACGCCTTCTCGTGATCGGCGTCGTCGATGGGGGGAGACCGCGTGACGGGAGCACTCGAGGGCGTGACGGCGGTGGTGACGGGCGCGTCGAGCGGCATCGGTGCGGCCACGGCCCGCGCCCTCGCCACCGCGGGCGCCCGGGTCGCCCTGCTCGCGCGCCGCCGCGAGCGCCTCGACGCCCTGGCCGGCGAGCTGGACGGGGCGACGGTGCACGAGGTCGACGTCACCGACGACGCGGCGGTCGCCCGCGCCCTCGACGCCGTGGCGCGCGACCTCGGAGGCATCGACGTGCTGGTCAACGACGCCGGCTACGGCTCGATGGTCCCGGCCCTCGAGGCCGACCTCGCCGAGTGGCACCGCATGGTCGACGTCAACATCACCGGCGTGCTGGCGACGACGCACGCCGCGCTGCCGCACCTCGTGGAGGCGGCGCAGGGCCCCCGCGGCGTCGCCGACGTGGTCACCATCAGCTCGGTGGCGGGGCGCAAGGTGGCCTCGGGCAAGGTCAACGTCTACGCCGCGACCAAGCACGCGGTGAACGCGTTCTCCGAGGCCCTGCGCCAGGAGCTGGCCCCGCGCCACGTGCGCGTCGGGCTGGTCGAGCCGGGGCTGGTGCGCAGCGAGATGACCGAGGGCAGCGGCGCCGCCGAGGACGCCGAGGCCGCGATGGAGCTGGGCCTCATGGAGCCCGAGGACATCGCCGACGCCGTGGTCTGGATGGTCACGCGCCATCGGCGCGCGGCGGTCAACGAGATGCTGGTGCGGCCCACCGAGCAGGTGCGCTGACGCCCCGCCGGCCAGGAACTTGGGGGTTGACCGACCGAAAACCTCTACCTATCGTTACAGCTATCTTGCCCCGGTTCCGGCGAGGAGTGATGACTCGAGCACGTCGACGCCTGACACACAGCGAACCCCGACACCCGTGGCCTCCCGGCGAGAGCCCGGGGCCGACCGGAACGACCAACGAACGGCCGTATGCCGCGCACCCCACTCGACGCGGATCGCTCCGGACCTCGGCCCCGGCTCCCGCCGGGAGGCCCGACACGTGTCGGGCACCGGAGGAGACCGTGCGGCGGGGAAGGGCGGGAGCGTGGGGCTGAGCCGGGTGTGGATCCGGACCCTGGACGACGGGCTGGTGCGCGCCGACCACGTCGTCGAGGTGCTCGCCCACCAGACCGCGGCGTTCTCCGGCAAGCCCGCCCGGTGGCTGCTCGACGTCGCCACCGCGGGCAGTCAGGGCGCGGGCACCGCGACACAGTGGAACGTCGGGGCGTCGCACCGCACCCTGGTGCAGACCGCCGACGAGCCCCGCGGCGCCGCGCAGCGCCTCGCCCGGCTGATGTGGGAGCTGGACACCCGCGACGCGGCCGGGGTCCTCACGGTCCGCCGCACGCCCGACGGGCTCGACTTCGACTTCGAGGCCTTCACGGCGTCCTGAGCGCAGGACAGCGCAGGACTCAGACCTGGCTGCCCACGGCCAGCACCAGCACGAAGGAGATCGTGTTGAAGGTGGCGTGCGAGGCCACCGCCGGCCAGAGGGAGCCGGTGCGCTCGTAGAGCACGGCGTTGACCACACCGAGCAGGAACGCCGCGGCGAACACCACGTTGAGCCCGTGCGCCAGGGCGAACACCCCCGCGGTGAGCACGATCGCCAGGACGCGCCCGAGGCGGCGCAGCACCGGGTAGGCGAGCCCGCGGAACAGCAGCTCCTCGCCCAGCGGGACGACCAGGCCGCCGAGGACGATCACGAGCGCCGCGGCCACCGGGCCGCTGAACAGGGTCAGGGCGGCCTGGGGGTCGGAGGTGTCGCCGGTCACCGCGACGTAGACGACGATCAGGACGCGGGAGAGCAGCCAGACCGCGACGCCCAGGCCCACGCCGAGCGCGACCGTGCGCGCGCTCGTGCGCACGAGCCCGACCGCTGCGGGCGAGCGCACCCGCAGGGCCAGCGCGATCGCGACCGCGCCGAGGGCGGACGCCCCCGAGATGCCGACCAGCAGCGGCGCCGGCGGGTCGCCCTCGGCGAGCAGCGCGACCGGGAGGAACAGCCCGACCTGCAGCACCACGTAGGCCACCGCCGCGACCACGAGCTCGAGCCACCCGAGGGCGGGACGCGCCGGCAGCACCGGTCCGGTGACGGCGTCGGCCGGCTCCAGCGCGGGGTCAGTCACCCCGGGCCTTGCGGGTCTCCCGGTCGTTGGCCTTCTGCACGGCCTTCGCGAGGTCGTCCTTGTCCATCGTCGAGCGGCCCTCGACACCGAGGTCCTTGGCCCGCTCGTACAGGTGCTCCTTGCTGGCGTTGGCGTCCACCCCGCCACCGGTCTCGCCGCTGGGGTTCGCGCCACCGCTCTCGGCGCGGGAGTCCGACGGGCCGTACTCCTCCTTCTGCTCCCAGTGGTCGCCGACCTTCTCGTGCGTGTGCTTGAGCGCCGAGTACGCCGTGCGGCTCGCACGCTCGCCCTTGCCGTACGTGCCCTCCGCGGATTCCTTCGCCTTCGCGTAGGTCTCGCGGGCGCTCTTCGGCGAGCGCTGCAGCGTGGACGGCAGGTCCTCGAAGTCCTCCGGCATACCCGCGAAGTACCCGGTCAGCCCCGCACGCCCACCTCCAGGTGAGCGACGCTCTGCACCACCTGCTGCGGCCGGTAGGGGTAGCGGTCCATCTCCGCGGGGTCGGTGACGCCGGAGAGCACGAGGATCGTGTGCAGCCCGGCCTCCATGCCCGCGACCATGTCGGTGTCCATCCGGTCGCCGATCATCGCCGTGGTCTCGGAGTGGGCGCCGATCGTGTTGAGGCCCGCGCGGATCATCAGCGGGTTGGGCTTGCCGACGAAGTACGGGTCGCGGCGCGTCGCGTGGGTGATGAGCGCGGCGACCGAGCCCGCGGCGGGCAACGTGCCCTCGGGCGACGGCCCGGTCGCGTCGGGGTTGGTGACGATGTAGCGCGCGCCGCCCTGGATGAGCCGGATCGCCCGCGTGATCGCCTCGAACGAGTAGGTACGGGTCTCCCCGATGACGACGTAGTCGGGGTCGCGGTCGGTGAGGATGTAGCCGACGTCGTGCAGCGCCGTGGTCAGCCCGGCCTCGCCGACGACGAACGCGCTGCCGCCCGGGCGCTGGCTGTCCAGGAACTGCGCCGTGGCCAGCGCGGAGGTCCAGAGGTTCCCGGCGGGGATGTCGATGCCGCTCGCGTGCAGGCGCGCCTGCAGGTCGCGCGGGGTGTAGATCGAGTTGTTGGTCAGCACCAGGAACCGCTTGCCGGCCTCCCCGAGCCGGCGGATGAACTCGTCGGCGCCGGGCAGCGCGTCCTCCTCGTGGACGAGCACCCCGTCCATGTCGATGAGGTAGCTCTCGAGGGGCTCGCTCACGTCGCCGTCACCTCCGCGCGCAGGTGGGCGTGGAAGAACCGCAGGATGCGGCCCCAGGCGTCCTCGGCGCTGGGCCGGTGGAACCCCGCTCCGGCGAAGCGCACCAGCACCCCGTTGGCCGGGAAGTGCTCGAAGAAGCTGTGCCCGGCGTCGGGGTAGGTCTTCACGTCGTGGTCCACGCCCATGGAGGTCAGCGCCGCCTCGAGCCGCTCGGGGTGGTCGCGCAGCATCGTGTCCCGGCCGCCGAAGCTGGCGACCACCGGGCAGATGCCGGCCAGGTCGGCCTCGGCGTCCTCCGGGACCATCCCGTAGTTCGGGGCCGCCGCCGCGTAGTCGTGGCGGGCGGCGGAGAGCAGCGCGAACGTGCCGCCCTGGCAGAACCCGATGACGCCGATCCGCCCGGTGCAGTCGTCCCGGCCCGCGAGCCACGTCCGGGCGGCCTCGATGTCGTCGAACACCGGGCCCTGACCCGACCCCATCGCCTTCATCGTCGCCGCCACGCAGCGCGGCCCGCCGCCGCGCGCGGTGTAGATCGCCGGGGCGACGGCCAGGTAGCCGGCGGCCGCGAGCCGCTCGGCGTGGTCCTTGATGTTCTCGCCCACCCCGAACGCGTCCTGCAGGACGACGACGCCGGGGAACGGGCCGTCGCCGACCGGGGGCACGGCGAGGTACGCGGACTGGTGGCTGCCCGCGGACGCGGGGATGTGCAGGTCGGGCACGTGGTCACCCTCGATGATCGCGACACGGTGCTGGCGCGGCCGAGCGTGGCAGCATCACCGCGGCCCTGCTGGGCGAGGGAGGGGTGTCGGCCTGGCCGCGGCGTGAGTGAACTGGCGCGGCCCGGGTACGCCGTGCCGCATGGACATCAAGTACACCGCCGAGGCCACGTCCTCCGGTGACGCCCGCAACGGTCACGTCCGCTCGTCGGACGGGGTCATCGACCAGGACATGACCATGCCCAAGGAGATGGGCGGCCCCGGTGGGGGCACGAACCCCGAGCAGCTCTTCGCCGCCGGGTACGCCGCCTGCTTCCACCAGGCGCTCAAGCTGGCCGCCGGCCAGGAGAACGTCGACATCGACTCCTCGAGCGTCGAGGCCAAGGTCGGCATCGGCCCGGACGCCGAGAGCTTCGGGCTCAAGGTCTGGCTCACCGCCACCGTGCCCGGCGCCGACCAGGACACGGCCGACCGGCTCGTCGCCCGCGCCCACGAGCTGTGCCCGTACTCGAAGGCCACGCGCGGCAACATCGAGGTGAACATCAGCTCGTCCGTGAGCTGAGCTCCGGTGCTGTGATGGCATCGTGCGTCTCCCCCTGAGCCTGCGTGCCGTCGGCGCGCTGCGCCGCCGTCTCGGCGGCTCGGTCGCCCACCTCGCCCCCGTCGACGTCCCCGCCGCCCGGGAGGCCGTGCTGCGCCTGCAGCACGGCCCGCTGGCCCGGGCGGTGATGGGGAGTCCCCCGCGCGACGTCGGCGTCGAGGACGCGCGGCTGCCCACCGCCGCCGTCCCCGAGGGACTCGCGGTCCGGGTCTACCGGCCGCCGTCGACCGACGCTCCCGCCCCCGTGGTCGTCAACTTCCACGGGGGCGGCTACGTGCAGGGCGACCTCGACCAGTCCGAGTGGTTCTGCAGCCATGTCGCCCGCCAGGCCGGCGCGGTGGTCGTCTCCGTCGACTACCGGCTCGCCCCCGAGCACACGTTCCCGGTGCCGGCGCAGGACTGCTACGACGCCGTCGCCGCGCTGACCGCCGACCCGGGCGCCTGGGGCATCGACCCCGTCCGCATCGGGGTGATGGGCGACAGCGCCGGCGGGAACCTCGCCACCGTCGTCTGCCTCATGGCCCGCGACCGGCGCCGCGACGGGCTGGACGCGCCCCGGATCGCCGCCCAGGTGCTCGTCTACCCGGGCGTCGAGATGGTGGACGTCCTGCCCTCGGAACGGGCGATCCCCGTCGCCCCGATCCTCTCGGCCGCCGACATCCGCGGCTTCCACGCGCTCTACCTCGGCGGCGCGGACGGCACCCACCCCTACGCCTCACCGCTGCGCGCCGACCTCGCCGGCCTCCCGCCCGCGCTCGTGCAGACCGCCGAGCACGACCCGCTGCGCGACCACGGCGACCGCTACGCCGCGGCGCTCGCCGACGCGGGCGTCGAGGTCCGCCACACCTGCTACCTCGGCGCCGCCCACGGCTACGTCGCCACCGGCGGCCTGACCCCGCGCACCTCGCTGCAGGCGGTCGCCGAGGCCGCGGCGTTCCTGCGCGCCCACACGTGAGCGGAATTCGCGGCTATGGCCGCGAATTCCGCTCACGTGGCGGGCGAGGACGGGCACCGTGCGGGCCGGGCTACCGTGGAGGCCCGTGACCCCCGAGCGAGCCGCCGCGCCCCGCGCCGTGCTGCTCGGCGTCTGCGCCGCGGTGCTCGGGGTCGCGGTCCACGGGGAGGTGGGCGGAGCGACCACCCCCGCCCTGCCGACCCTGGCCGTCGCCGTCCTCGTCGTGCTGGCCACCGCGCTGCTGGGCGCCCGACCGGTCTCCCCCTCGCGCACCGTGGCCGTCCTCGCGGGCGGGCAGCTCGCGTTGCACCTGTCCCTGCCAGCGGACGGTGCCCACCACGCCCACCACGCCGCCCCCGCGGCGCACGGCCCGGGGATGGTGCTCGCGCACCTCGCCGTCGCCGTCGTCGTGGGGGCGGCGCTCGTCCGCGCCGACCGGGCGCTGGCCCGCGCCGCCCGAGAGCGCTGGACGACCCTGCGGCGCGCGTGGCGGGCGCTCCTCGCCGACGTCCCGGTGGTCCCCGGACCCGTCGTGCGCCTCACCCGTCCCGTCCCGGCCGCGCCGGGGCCCGCCGCGCGGGCGGCGGTCGGTCACCACCCGCGGCGGGGGCCGCCGTCGGCGCGCTGATCCACGCGCCCGACGACACCCCGACCCCGGGAAGGACCTCCATGACCCCGACGCGGACGGCGCACGCCGTCCCCCGACCCCCCGCGCGGTGGAGCCTGCTCGCCGCCGGCCTGCTCGCCCTGCTGGCGCTGCTGTTCACCAGCGGGACCGCGGCGGCCCACGACGTCGTCACCGGCAGCGACCCCGCCGACGGCGCGACGGTGGCGACCGCGCCCACCCAGGTGTCGGTCACCTTCGACGAGGCACCGCAGCCCGGCCTCGCGACCCTCACGGTGGTGGGGCCCGACGGCGCCCACCACGAGCAGGGCCCCGTGACGACGCAGGGCGACGTCGTGTCGGTGCCGGTCGGGCCGCTGCCGGCTGCCGGCGCCTACGAGATCGGCTACCGGATCGTCTCCAGTGACGGGCACCCCGTCAGCGGGTCGATCGCGTTCACGCTGACGAACCCGTCCCCGGCCGGCACGGCCGCTCCCGGCACGCCCGCCGCCGCGGCCCCGGCGGCCCCGGCCGACCCGGCCCACGCGGGGCACGCCGACCCGACCGCTCCGCCGTCACCGGCCGCCTCGGCCAGTGACGACCCCGGTGGCGGCGTCCCGGCCTGGGTGTTCGTGGTGATCGCGCTGGTGGTCGTGGCCGGCGCCGTCGCGCTGGTGCTGCGCCGGCGCGCCTGAGCGAAGCGGTCGCGGGGCGCGGGACACCCCCCTCGCGTGTGTCCCCCGCCCCGCGACCCGTTCAGGGGTGGATCACTCCACGATCTGGACGCGGTCGTTCGGGTTCAGGTGCTCGAAGAACGCCTTCGCGTCCTCCATGCCGAGACGGACGCAGCCCGCCGACTGCCGGTCCGTGTCGCCGCCGTGGAAGGCGCGGCCGTTGTTGTCGAAGAACACGGAGTACGGCATCTCGGCGCCCTCGTACTCCCGGCTCACGTGGTGGCGTTCCTTGCGCTGGATGATGAAGTCGCCGGTCGGGGTCTCGTGGCCCTCGGTGCCGTGGCTGTTGACGACCGGGCCGCGCACGACGTTCCCGTCGCCGTCGAGCAGCCAGGCGCGGTTCTCGGAGAGGTCGACGCACGCCTTGATGCGCTCGTCCGTGCAGGACGTCCCCCCGACGCCCGCGGCGCCCGCGGGCGCCGCGCCGGCGATCCCGCCGAGCTGGACCGCACCGAGACCGACGGCGGCCACCGAGACCGCGATCCGCCCGGTCGGCACCCCGCGCCGCGTCCCCCTGCGATGCCTGCCCGCCATCGACCCCTGCCCCTCGTCGGCCGTGCACCCGCCCGAACCCCGGACGGGGAGGACTCCCGGTGTCGCACCGCGATCCGAGGGGCACAACGACGCAGTGACCGTGGGGTCACGGACCGTTCACCGTGGTCGGGGGCACGTCACCTGGACCGGTTCGGGGCACAACCTCTGTGGGTCTGGGCTGTTCGCCGCAGAGCGTGGCGGACGATCAGGACGAGTCACCCACTCGATGCGTCCGCACGGACGAAGGCCTCGTAGACTTGATCGCTGAACAGGATGAACCGTGCCTCGCGCACAGCACTCTCCGTCTCCTTCACCGTGGTGACGGCGATCCGGGCCGCGTCGTCGAGCGGCCACCCGTACACGCCGGCTGACACCGCGGGGAACGCCACCGTGCGCGCCCCGAGCTCGTCGGCCACCCGCAGCGACTCGCGGTAGGCCGAGGCCAGCAGGTGCGAGCGGTCCTCGGACTTCGCGTACACCGGGCCCACGGTGTGGATGACCCACCGGGCCGGCAGGTCCCCGGCCGTCGTCGCGACCGCCTGACCGGTGGGCAGGCCGTCGGGCAGCGTCGCGCGCCGCAGCTCGCGGCAGGCCTCGAGGATCGCGGGGCCGCCCCGGCGGTGGATCGCGCCGTCGACCCCGCCGCCGCCGAGGAGCCCCGAGTTGGCGGCGTTGACGACGGCGTCGACCTCGGCGGTGGTGATGTCGCCGCGGTGCAGCGTGATCTCCGGGGTGCCCATGCGCGCCGAGTACCCCGCGGGCGGACCTGACACGATCGCCGGGTGAGCGACACCCAGATCTCGGTCAGCGACACCGTCGACGCCCCCGTCGAGCGGGTGTTCGCCCTGCTCGCCGACCCCGACCGTCACCCCGACCTCGACGGCAGCGGGACGGTGCGCGCCTCGCACACCCACCTCGCGATCACCGAGGTCGGCGACGTGTTCGTCATGGAGATGGAGCACCCCGAGCGCGGGCGCTACACGGTGGAGAACCACGTCGTGCGCTACGAGCCCGACCAGGCGCTGGCGTGGGCGCCCGCGAAGCCCGGCGCGCAACCCTCCGGGCACGTCTGGAGCTGGGAGTTCACCCCGACCGACGACGACCACACGGTCGTGTCCCACACCCACGACTGGTCGGCGGTGACCCACGAGCCCGTGCTCGCGCGGGTGCGCGAGGTCGGCGAGGAGGAGATGCGCCGCTCGATCGGGCTGCTCGCGGAGGCGCTGGGCTGACCGCCCGCGACCGCCGATGTCGACGGCACTCAGCCTCGTCACCTGGGAGGCGGAGGCTGCTTCATCGTGACGAAGGCGAAGGTGAGGGCAGCGACGATGAGCGACCCGATCCCGGCGAGAGCGGAGAAGGCAGCCGCCTCACCAGGGATGCTTCGATTTCCGAAGCATCCCTACGGAGTCTCGCCCTCCGGCGCCAGCGCCCGGAAGTCCTCGCGCGGCGGGGCCTCGAGGTCGTGCTTCACACCGTCCGGCGCGGTGAAGCCCAGACGCCAGGAGTGCAGCCCGACCCGGGTCGTCGGCGCCTTCTCGAACAGCGGGTCGCCGACCAGGGCGTGGCCGATCCAGGCGAGGTGCACGCGGATCTGGTGCCGGCGGCCGGTGAGCGGGTGGACGGCCAGCAGGGTGCGGTCGTCGCCCTCGGCCAGGCGCTCGAACCTCGTGGTCGAGGGGTAGACGTCGCCGGAGAGCACGGCGTCGCCCGGCACGCTCCAGTGGTCGCCGTCACGGGTGATCGCCTCGCGCGGGGCGGCGATGCGCACGCGGTTCTTGCGCCCGACGGCCAGCGGCAGCTCGATCGACCCGCTCGCGGGCAGCCCGGTGCCGCGGGCGACGGCGAGATAGGTCTTGGCGACGCTGCGCTCGGCGAACTGGCGGGTGAGGGTTCCGTGGGCCTCGAGCCGGCGGGCGAACAGCACGAGCCCCGAGGTCACCTTGTCGATGCGGTGCGCGGGCCACAGCGTCTCGCCGGCCTCGCGGGCCAGGCGCACGAGATCGATGTCGTGGCGCTCGCCCATCACCGACCACCCCGGGGGCTTGTCCAGGACCAGCAGGTGATCGTCGGCGAGGACCTCGCGCCCGGCGCGGACCTGCGCCCAGGTGGGAGGCGTCGCGGCCATCAGGCCTCGTCGAGACCCAGCGCGTCGAGCAGCGTGCGCAGCTTGACCGCCGTCTCGGCGAGCTCGTCGGCGGGACGCGATCCGGGGACGATGCCGGCGCCGGCCCACAGTCGCACGTGGTCACCCTGGACCTCGCCGCAGCGCAGCGCCATCACCCACTCGCCGTCCCCGTGCGCGTCGGTCCAGCCGACGGTGCCGGTGTAGAAGCCGCGGGCGAAGGGCTCGATCTCGGTGATCGCGGCGTGCGCGGCGGCCCGGGGGACCCCACAGACCGCGGGCGTCGGGTGCAGCGCCTGCGCCAGGTGCAGCGACGTCACGGCCGGGTCGGTGACGCGACCGCGCAGCGTCGTCGACAGGTGCCACAGCGTCGGGGTGGCGACGAGCGACGGCGTCGCGGGCACCTCGAGGTCGTCGACCAGCGGGCGCAGCCGCTCGGCGACGTCGGCGACGACGAGGGCGTGCTCGTGGTGGTCCTTCGCCGACGCGAGCAGGGCGTCGGCGCGGCGACGGTCCTCGGCGGGGTCGAGCGAGCGCGCCGCGGACCCGGCCAGCGGGTTGGCGACGACCTCGCCACCTTCGCGGGCGACGAGCAACTCGGGGCTCGCGCCGAGGAGGGTCCGCGGGGTGCCCGTCCGGTCGGCGGGCAGGTCGACCGCGAAGAGGTGGCTGCGCGGGTCACGGTGGGCGAGCTCGCGGACCATCCGCACCGGGTCGACCGGCGCGTCGGCGACGACCTCGAGCACGCGGGCGAGCACGACCTTCTGCAGGTCACCGGCCGCCATGCGCGCCAGCGCCTCGGCGACCATCGCCTCGTAGCGCTCCGGCGCGGGGACCGAGCGCGTGGTGCCCGTGAGGGGCGCGCCCGCGGGCTCGGCGACGAGCACGGTGCCCAGCGGGGCCGCCCGCTCCACGTGCTCGGGCACGACGAGGTGCGCGGGCGCGGCGGGGTCGAAGGGCAGGGCGCCCACGGCGAGGGCGGGCCCGGCGGAGGAGGGACGGCCGGCCTCGACCTCGCGCAGGTAGCGCGCGACGGCGTCGGCGTCGGCCGAGGAGGGCCGGGCGAGCGTGCCGCGGGTCAGCAGCGAGCCCCCCGGGCCGGACAGCCACGAGCCCCGACCCGGCGTCCACGAGCGCAGCAGGCGCACCGGGTCGGTCGCGCGCCCGGGGACGGACCGCGGCGCGGGGCTGGTGCTGGTCACGTCCCGCTCCCGTCCTGCTCGTCCGCGGATCGTCGGTGATCCTGGTGGCGTCCCTGGTGGCACTGTGGGCCGGGGGGTCGCCCGGACCGACACTGTTCACCCTCCGCCCGCTGCTATGACGGATCCACCCGAGCGGACGTGACACTCCGCACCGGTGATCGGGCCGGGCCACGGTACGGGGGGCCCCGGCCCGACGAGCACCAGTCCAGGAGGCCGCAGCACGTGACGACGGAGCAGGCGGACCCGCGCTCGGCGCGCCGGTCCCTCCCGCGGTGGCGCGCCGACCTGCGCCTGGGCACCCGCATCGCCGCCATGCGCGGCGGCGGCCTCGCGCTGGCCCTGCGCGGCGACCCCGTCGCGCGGCTGATGCACAAGCCGTGGCGCCTCGACCCGTACCCGACGTACGCGGCGCTGCGCGCGCAGGCCGCCGGCGGCGTGGCCCGCAGCCGCACCGGCATCAACGCCGTCGCCACCCACGAGGCGTGCACCGCGGTGCTGCGCGACCGGCGGTTCGGGGTGCGGCTGGCGGACGGGCGGATGCCGTTCGACCCGACCGACGACGCCGGCACGGTGTCGGGCCACGACCCGACCGACCCCGGCACCGCGCTCATCGAGCCGATCGACCTCTCGCTGCTGGCCCTCGACGAGCCCGACCACACCCGGCTGCGCCGCCTCGCCCAGCCGACGTTCGCGCCGCGGCGCCTGGCGCGCTACCGGGACACGGCCCGGGAGGTCACCGGGCGCCTGCTCGACGACGCGGCCGCTCGCGGCACGTTCGACCTGGCCACCGACCTCGCCGCGCCGCTGCCGATCAGCATCATCGCCGAGCTGCTCGCCATCCCCGACGTCGACACACCCCGCTTCGCTCGCTGGGGCCGCGCGCTCGGCGCCGCGCTGGACGGCGTGCGCTCGGTACGTCACGCGCACGCCCTGTCCCGGGCGACCGCGGACCTGCGGGCGCTGTTCGGCGACCTCGTCGAGCGCCGCCGCGCCGACCCGGGCGAGGACGTCTTCTCCCAGCTCGTGCACGCCCTCGACGAGGACGCGCTGACCCTCGACGAGCTCGTATCGCTGGCCCAGCTGCTGCTCGTCGCGGGCTTCGAGACCACGACCAACCTCATCGGCAACGCGGTGCGCGCCCTGCAGGCCACGGGCACCTGGGACGACCTCGTCGCCGACCCGGCCCTCGCCGTGGGCGTCGTCGAGGAGACCCTGCGCTACGACCCGCCGGTGCAGCTCACCGCCCGTTTCGCGCACGAGGAGGTCGAGATCGGCGGGCGGACGCTGCGGCGCGACTCCGGCGTGCTCGTCCTGCTCGCGAGCGCGGGGCGGGACCCGGCCGCCCACACCGACCCGGACCGCTTCGACCCGCGCCGCACGCAGACCACCCCGCACCTCGCGTTCTCCGGCGGCGCGCACTACTGCCTCGGCGCCGCGCTGGCGCGGATGGAGGGCGAGGTGGCGCTCGAGGTGCTGGCGCAGCGGATGCCGCGCCTGCGCCCCGCGGGGAGGATCGTGCCCCGCGTCGCCACCGTCCTGCGCGGACCGCGACACTTCCCCGTCCGCGCTCACTGACGTCCCGGAGGACCCGTGCCCGAGCTGCCCTCGATCGCCCACGTCGCCCTGTCGGTGACCGACCTCGCGGCGAGCACCGCCTGGTACGAGCAGCTGCTCGGCGTCGAGCCGGCCATGACGCTGGCCGACGGGCCGTTCGAGCGGAAGGTGTTCGCCCTCGCCGGCGGCCAGCTCTTCGGGCTCACCGCGCACGAGACCGCGCGTCCCGGTGACCGCTTCGACGTCGCCGCCCCGGGCCTCGACCACGTCGGCTTCGCCTGCCCCGACCGCGCCGCCGTCGCCGCGTGGCAGACCCACCTCGACCTGCTCGGCATCGCGCACGGCGGCGTCGTCGAGGCCGACTACGGCTGGGCGCTGTCGTTCACCGACCCCGACGGCAACGCGCTGGAGTTCTTCGCGCCCGCGTCCTGAGCAGCCCGGCGAACCACCCGGACGGCCCCGCCACACCCTCCTTTCGGCCAGTTATCCGTTGTCGCAGGAGTAGTGCGACAACGAGTTCCCTGCGACACACTGACCCGACCACCCGACCGGGTGGATCGGTCCGTACTCGCGGGGGTGACTCGTGGAACCGCACACCGGGCTCGTCGCCATGCACATGAGCGACGGGATCGTGAACGCCCCGATCTCGGTGCTGTTCGGCCTGATCGCCGTGCTCGGCCTGGCGTTCTGCGTCGCCCGCGCCCGGCGCGACCTCGACGACCGCACCGCCCCGATGGCCGGTCTCGTCGCCGCCTTCGTGTTCGCCGTGCAGATGCTGAACTTCCCGGTCCTGCCCGGGGTCAGCGGGCACCTGCTCGGAGGCGCGCTCTGCGCGATCCTCGTCGGCCCGTACGTCGGCGCGCTGTGCGTCTCGATCGTGCTGCTCCTGCAGGCCCTGCTCTTCGCCGACGGCGGCCTCTCGGCGCTGGGCACCAACATCACGAACATGGCGCTGATCGGCACCTTCGTCGGCTACGGCGTCGCGGTGGCCATGCGCCGGATCGCGACGCGCAGCCGCGGGGGTCTGATGCTCACCGCGTTCGTGGCCGCGTGGGTGAACACCGTCGTGGCCTCGCTCGGCTTCGTGCTCGAGTACGCGCTCGGGGGACAGGGCCTGGCGCTGGGCACCGTGTTCGGGCTGATGACCGGGTTCCACGCGCTGATCGGGATCGGCGAGGGGATCATCACCGCGCTGACCGTCGGCGCCGTCGCCGCGGCGCGCCCCGACCTCGTCTACCTCACCCGCACGTCCTCGCCGTCGTTGGAGATCCGGACGCAGGGCGTGCGCTCGTGACGCGGCTGCCCGTGGCCTTCTACGCCGGCTTCCTCCTCGTCGCCCTGCTGCTCGCCGGGGTCGTCTCGTACGCCGCGAGCAGCAGCCCCGACGGCCTCGACGCCGTGACGCGGACCGGGTGCGAGCTCGACGAGTCCGGCGAGCCCGTCGGCGGGACGTGCATCGCCCAGAACGCCGGCGAGCACGCCACCGCCGCCAGCCCGCTCGCCGACTACACGCTCGGCGGCTCCGAGGGCACCACCGGGATCGCGGGGGTGGTCGGCGTGCTGGTGACGCTGGCCGTCGCCGGGGGCCTGTTCTGGGTCCTGCGCCGGCGGTCGGCGCCGAGCGAGACCCCGAGCCGGGGCGAGTAGGCCGTGGCGGCCGGGCACGCGCACCCGCTCTACCGGGCCGGGGACTCGGTGGTCCACCGGCTGCCCGCGCACGTGAAGATCGTCGGCGCGTTCGTGTTCGTGCTCGCCGTGGTGGCCACGCCGCGCGAGGCGTTCGCGGTGTTCGGGCTGCAGTTCCTGCTGCTCGTCGGCGTGTGGGTCGCCGGACGCATCCCGCCGGGGTGGCTCGCGGCGCGGGCGCTCATCGAGGCGCCGTTCGTCGTGCTCGCCGTCCTGCTGCCGTTCTTCGCCGTCGGCCCGCGGGTCGAGTGGTGGGGGATGTCGCTGTCGGTGGACGGCCTGCTCGCGGGGTGGAACATCCTGGTCAAGGGCACGCTCGGGGTCCTGGTGTCGGTGACGCTCGCGGCCACGACGCCGCTGCGCGACCTCGTCTCGGGGCTCTCGCGGCTCCGGGTGCCGGCGATGGTCTGCGTGATCGCGACGCTGATGCTGCGCTACCTCGAGGTCATCGCCGCCGAGGCCCGCCGGATGCGCCTGGCACGGATCTCCCGCGGGCACGACCCCCGGTTCGCCTGGCAGCTCGGGGCGACGGTGCGGTCGGTCGGCGCGCTGTTCCTGCGGTCCTACGAACGCGGCGAGCGCGTGCACCTCGCGATGCTCTCCCGCGGCTACACCGGCACCATGCCCGCCTTCACCTCGGCGTCGGCGTCCACCGCCACGTGGGCGGCCGCGCTGCTGCCGGCGGGGGCGGCCGTGCTGCTCGCGGTGTCCGGATACTGGGTGCGGTGAGGGAGAAGGAGCGCAGCGGAGCCCGACCATCGACTCCGCCTCCGTCCCTCGAGGTCTCGGGGCTGGCGTTCGCGTACCCCGACGGCCACCAGGCGCTGTTCGGCGTGGACCTGCGCATCGAGCGCGGCGAGCGCGTCGCGCTGCTGGGGCCCAACGGGGCGGGCAAGACGACGCTGGTGCTCCACCTCAACGGCGTGCACCGGGCGGGCGCCGGCGCGGTGCGGGTGGGCGGGCTCGAGGTCGCCCGCGAGCACCTCCAGGAGATCCGCCGCCGCGTCGGGATCGTCTTCCAGGACCCCGACGACCAGCTGTTCATGCCCACCGTCCGCGACGACGTCGCCTTCGGGCCCGCGAACTTCGGCGTCACCGAGCCGGACCTGTCGCGGCGGGTGGCCGACGCGCTGGGCGCCGTGGGCATGGCCGCGCACGCGGACCGGTCGCCGATGCACCTCTCGGGCGGTCAGCGCCGCCGCGTCGCCCTGGCCACGGTGCTCGCCTGCGATCCCGAGATCCTCGTGCTCGACGAGCCCTCGACCCACCTCGACCCGGTCGCCCGCCGCGAGCTGGCCGAGGTGCTGCTCGGCCTGGACCGCACGATGCTCATGGTCACCCACGACCTGCCCTACGCGCTGCAGCTGTGCCCGCGCTCGGTGGTGATCGACGGCGGCGTCGTCGTGGCCGACGCGCCGACCCGGGAGATCCTCGCCGACCCCGGCCTCCTCGCCGCCCACCGCCTCGAGCTCCCCTTCGGCTTCGCCGTCAGCTGAGCCCGTGTCAGGCTCGCCGGCATGGACCTCGACGATTTCCGCACGATGGCCGCCGGAGAGCAGGGGCTGGTCGTCGTCGCGACGGCCCGGGCCGACGGGTCGGTGCAGTCGACGGTGGTCAACGCCGGCGTGATGGACCACCCCGTCACCGGCACGCCCGTGGTCGCGTTCGTGGCGGCCGGGGGGTCGCTGAAGCTGAGGAACCTGCGGGAACGGCCCCGGGCGACGGTGACGGTGCGGTCGGGCTGGCGGTGGGGGACGGTCGAGGGGTCGGCCGAGCTCGCGGGCCCGGACGACGCGCTGGCGGGCCTCGACGACGTGCCGATGTTGCTGCGCGACATCTTCACCGCGGCCGGCGGCACCCACGACGACTGGGACGAGTACGACGCGACGATGGCCCGCGAGCGCCGGGCGGGGGTGTTCGTCACGCCCGGGCGCGTCTACGGCGTGTAGCGGGCGCATCGGGCCACGTGTAGGCGACCACCTCGCCGGGCCCGAGCGATCGCCAGCGGTCCCGGAGCACGCGGAGCTCGTCGCCGGCGCGCCCCGCCTGCGCGGCGGTGAACGGTGCGGCACCGGTCTCGGTGATGGCCCACGCGGCGTCCAGGGCCGCCTTCAGCGCCGGGCCGTCGGCGTCGATCCCCTGCGCGAGCACCCCGACCACGACCTCGGCGAGCCGCAGCTCCCGGGCGTTCTCGCGCCGCACCCGGTCGGACACCGCGCGCCGGGCGTGGCGCGGCCTCCCATCCGTGATCTCGACGCTGTCGAACAGGGCGCCGGCGCGGATCGAGCCCCACAGCCCGCCGGTCAGCCCGAGTGCGCGCTCTCCGACGAGGTGCACCGCGTCGTGGGGGACGACGCCGGTGCGGTCGTAGGAACGCAGCCGCAGGCGCAGCCCGTCGCCGCGGTCGATGTCGGCGAGGGAGCCGCCGTCGGGGCGCTTCGAGAAGGCGACGTGCACGCCGTCATCGGACCACGTCCCGCCGTCGATCTCAGCCGGTTTCCCCGCCGGTGGAGGGGTCGGCCGGGGCGCCGGTCAGGCTGGAGAGGGTCCGCACGACGTGGCTCTCGACGGCCTCGCGGTCGAGCCCGAGGCCGGTCAGCGTGCCGTTGCCGTCCTCGTGCTCGAGCAGCGCCAGCAGGACGTGCTCGGTGCCGACGTAGTTGTGTCCGAGGCGCAGCGCCTGGCGGAACGTCAGCTCCAGCACCTTCTTGCACGCGGCGTCGAACGGGATGAGCGCGCCGAGCTCGGCGGACCGGGCGGGCAGCGTGCCCAGGAGCGTCCGGCGCGCGGTCTCCGGGGCGACGCCGAGGGCCTTCATGGTCAGGACCGCGAGCGACTCGGGCTCGTGGAGCAGCCCGAGCGCGAGGTGCGCCGGCGTGATCTCGGCGTTCTCCGCCGACCGGGCCTCCTCCTGGGCCTTCACCACGACGTTGCGGGCGCGCGGGGTGAAGCGGCTGAAGCCCTCCTCGGGGTCGATCTCGCCCGACCCCTTCGGCACGAACCGTTTCTGGGCGGCCTGCTTGGTGACGCCCATCCGCTTGCCGATCTCGGTCCACGAGGCCCCGGAGCGGCGGGCGCGGTCGACGAAGTGGCCGATGAGGTGGTCGGCGACCTCGTCGAGGTGCTCGGCGGCGAGCACCGCGTCCTGCAGCTGCTCGAGGGCGTCGGAGTGGACCGAGGTGATGGCGTTGATGAGGTCGTCGAGGCGGACGTTCGTCGGTGGCATGCGTCCACCGTAGGTTGACGATGCCAAAATCGTCAACCTTGGGTGGACGATTGCCCTCCCACGGTGTGAGGGCCCTAGCGTCGTCCTCATGGGACGGACGGTCGGCGAGCTCGCGGAGGCCACCGGACTGTCGGTGCGCGTGCTGCGGCACTGGGACGAGCGCGGCGTCGTCTCGCCCTCGCGCACCCCGGCGGGCCACCGCCTCTACGACGCCGACGACGTCGTGCGCCTGCACCGCGCGATCACCCTGCGCGCGCTGGGCCTGCGCCTCGACCGGGTCGCCGCGCTGCTCGACGGCACCGACCCCGACCCGGCGGCGACGCTGCGCGCCCACCTCGCGGGCGTCGACGCCGACCTGCGCCGCCGGCGGGTGGTCCGCGACCGCCTCGCCGAGGTCCTGGCCGACACCGCCGCCGAACCCGGCGACCACGTCCTGTCCACCGTGCTCCGGGAGATGACCATGGTCGGGTCCTACGTCCACGGCTACCGCGCCACCGAGGCCACGCGCCTGCGCGACCAGGCCGCGACGCTCGCCGACCTCCTCCACGACGGGGTCGCGTTCGACGACGGCGCGCACGTCCTCGAGGCCGGCTGCGGGGTGGGCGCGCAGACGGTCGTGCTCGCCGCGCGCAGCCCCGGCGCGCGCTTCACCGCGATCGACCTCGCCGACGGCCAGGTCGCCGCCGCCCGCGCCCGGGTCGCGGGCGCCGGGCTCGCCGACCGTGTCGACGTCCGCGTCGGCGACGTCCACGCCCCGCCGCTGCCCGCCGGGAGCGTCGACCACGTCGTCGTGTTCTTCCTGCTCGAGCACCTCGCGGCGCCGGCGGAGGCGCTGACCGCGCTGCGCCGCGTCGTGCGGCCCGGCGGGACGATCACGGTGGTCGAGGGCGACCACGCCTCGACGTCGCTCCACCCCGACAGCGCCGACGCCCGGGCCGTCATCGCGTGCCAGGTGGAGCTGCAGCGCCGGGCCGGCGGGGACGCGTCGATCGGGCGGCGCCTGCACCCCCTGCTGACCGCGGCCGGCTTCGACGACGTCGCCGTCACGCCCCGGACCGTGCACGCCCACGCCGGGCGCCCCGACCTCGCCGAGAACTTCACCCGCCGCACCTTCACCGCGATGGTCGCCGGGGTGCGCGAGCCCGCCGTCGCGGCCGGCCTGATCACGCCGGAGCGTTTCGACGCCGGGGTGCGCGACCTGCTGCGCACCGCCGCGCCCGACGGCACCTTCAGCTACACGTTCTTCCGCGCCGGCGGCACCAGGGCGGCGTCGACGAGGTCGGTGACGCCGACGAACCCCGACCGCTCGTAGAGCGCGTTGCTCGTGGGATTCGCGAGGTCGGTGAACAGCAGGACCTCGTCGGCCCCGCGCGCGCCCGCGAGCCGGACGGCCGCCGCCGTGACCGCGGCACCGTGCCCGCGCCCGCGCTTGTCCGGGCGCGTGTACACGGGACCGATCCGGGCCGTGCCGAGCGTCGTCGGGCTGACCACCGCGTACGCCACCGGCTCGCCGTCGGGTGCCGCGACGACGGTCCGCCCCTGGTCGATCGCCGCGTCGAACGCGCTGCGGGGTGGGGGCGGATCGTCGGGTGTCGCCTCGTGGTGGAACGCGCGCAGCCACGACCACAGCAGCTCCCGGTCCGCGTCCCCCGCCGGCCGCGTCGGCGTGGGGTCGGGCGGGGGCCGCAGGCGCTCGAGCCGGTGCAGGCGCTCGGCGACGACGACCTCCGGCGTCGCGTCCCAGGCCCGCGCCAGGTGGTCCACGGCGTCGGCGGGGCCGAGCAGGCGCTCCGGTCGCGGTCGCCCGGCCGCCCACGCCGCGGCGGCCTCGGGCGGCATCGCCGAGACCACGGGCCGGTACGGCGGGGTCCGCACGACCAGCGCGGACGGACCCGCGCCGTCGTCCCACCACGCCAGCTCCGCCGGGCCGCCGTACACACCGCTCCCGCGGGTGCGCAGCGTGTCGACGATCGAGAGCACGACGGTTGACGCGACCCGGTGGGCGCGCAGGTAGGGCTCCGTGGCGCGCCAGAACTCCTCCGCGTCCGCCGTCACCGTCCAGGCCACGGAGCCCAGCATCGCGGGGACGTCGAGGGGGTCGCCACGGTCGGGCGGCGGCGTGAAGCCGCCCACCTCCGACCCCGGCACGCCGTCGCGCGGGGTGACGATGGAGGTCCCGACACGAGGAGGCCGCCGGTGCCCGCCGCTCCCCTGCCCACCGACGCCACCCCCACCCACGCCGTCCGGTACCTGGCCAACCTGCGCGACGTCGGGGGCCTGCCGACCCTCGACGGCCGGCGCACCCGCCCGGGCGTGCTGTGGCGCTCCGACGCGCCGCTGGCCGACGACGCGGCGCGGGGCCCCGAGGGACGTGCGTGGCCGCCGGGCAGCGTCGTGGACCTGCGCAACCCCGAGGAGCTCGACGGGCGGCCGCACCCGCTCGCCGAAGCCGCCGAGCTGACGCCGTTGCCGCTGATCCAGGCGCTCGCGCCCGGCGTGCTGATGCGCGGCGCCCCGCCCGAGCGCCGCCAGCGCCGAGGGCTCGACGAGCTGTACCTGCTCCTGATCCGCACCGGCGAGGCGTGGATGCCCGACCTGGTGCGCGTCGCCGCCCACGGGCCGGGCCCGCTGCTCGTGCACTGCGCCGCCGGCAAGGACCGCACCGGCGTGGCCGTCGCGCTCCTGCTGCGGGCCGCCGGAGTGACCCGCGACGCGGTCGCCGCCGACTTCGCGGCGACCAACGACCACCGGCTCGCCCTGCGCGACCGCCTGGCCCTCCAGGGTGCCCTCGAGCCGGTTACCGACCCGGGCCGCGTCGGCGTCGAGCCCGCGCACCTGGAGGCGGTGCTCGACCTGCTCGACGACGACCCGCGGGCCCCGTTGCGCGACGCCGGCGTGCCCCAGGCGGACCTGGATGCCTGGCGGGCTCGACTGATCGACGGAACCTGATCGCGCGATCGGGCGCAGGCTGTGGCACGGCACAACGCCACCATCGTGATCTCTGTGGGCGGGCACAGTGCTCAGCGCCGAACATCGGCGAACACTGGCCGGAGACGGGCCGGCACCGCCCGTGACGCCGACGCTGCGGAGTGACCACGATGAACGCCCCGACGACGTGCCCCTGCTGCGGGGTCGTGGTCATGCCCCGGGAGATGTCCTACGACTTCGACGGCGAGACCGTCGCCTCGCTGACCCGCGAGGTGGCCTACCTGCGTGCGACCATCGCGCGCCTGCGCGGCGCCCCGCAGCCCGCCGCCCACCAGCACACGGCGACCGTCACCTCGCTCACCGCCTGACGCGCGCGCCGGTCCCGGCCGCGGCGCGCAGGCGGGCGACGGCCGTCGCCGGGTCCAGGCCGGGCAGCGCCGGCCCCGACCAGCGCACGACGACGCCCTCCACGACGTCCGCGGCCTGCGCCACGAGGTCGGCGGCCAGCGCGAGGCCCGTGCGCGCCGCGTCGGGCAGGTCACCCGCGCGCCGCATCGCCTCCAGCACCTCGTCGGGGACGACGACGTCGGGCACCTCGTGGCGCAGGTGCTCGGCCTGGCTGTAGCCGGTCAGCGCCCCGACCGAGGCGAGCACCGGCACCCGGCACCCCGCCGCGTCGAGAGCGTCGACCACGACCCGCAGCCGCTCGAGCTCGAACACCGGCCGCGACACCAGGAACTCCGCCCCCGCCTCGACCTTGGCCACGGTGCGCGCCGCCTCGTGGTCGAGGTCGTCGGCGCCGGGGGTGAACCGGGCGCCGAGCCGGAACGACGTGGCGACGCCCAGCTCCACCCCGTCGGCGTCGACGCCACGGTTGAGCCCGGCGGCCATCCGCAGCAGCTCGGCGCCGTCGACCTCCCACACACCGTCACGCACGGCCTGCTCGGCGTGCACCGGCGGGTTGCCCGTCTCGCACACCACGGCCCGCAGCCCCAGGGCGTGCAGGCCCAGCAGGTCGGCCTGCAGCGCGAGCAGGCTGGTCTGCCAGCTCGTCAGGGTCAGGACGGCGTCGACGTCCACGCCGTCGTGCAGGCGCAGCGCGAGCCCGGCGGGACCGGTGGTGACCCGCCGGGCGCGCGGGCGGCTGACCCACAGCGCGCGTGCCCCGCCGGCGACGGCGCGACGGGCGCGCGCGAGGTGCTCGTCCGGCCCGCCGGGCCCGGCCACCTCGGCGGCGACGAGGAAGTCGCGGCGGCCGTGGCCCCGCAGCCAGCGTTCCAGCGCGCCCCGCCCGCCGGGCGCGACGTCGGGCTGCTCGGGCGGGAGCGCGTCGGTCACCGCCGCCACGTCGCCGCGGACGACGATCGGCTCCGGCCGCGAGGGGGGCTGCGACGGCGGCGCCCACGCGTCGTGGGTGGTGAGCGCGCTCGCCGCGGCGGCGATGTGCTCGGGCGTCGTCCCGCAGCAGCCGCCCACGAGCCGCGCGCCGGCCTCGACGTAGCGCAGCACGTAGCGCGCGAAGTGCTCGGCGTCGCCGGCGAAGCGCACGGAGCGGTCGGCGACGACGTGCGGGAGGCCCGCGTTCGGCTGGGCGGCGAGCACGGGGCCGTCCGTCGAGCCCATGCGGCGCACGACGTCGAGCAGCCCCTGCGGGCCGAGCGTGCAGTTGCTGCCGACCGCGACCACGCCCGCGTCGGCGAGGCGGGCGGCGACGTCGGCGGGCGACTCGCCGGCGGCGGTGAGCGGGCTGCCGTCCTCGTCGACGAATGTGGCCTGGGCGACGACGGGCAGGTCGGTCACCGCGCGGGTGGCCGCGACGGCGGCGAGGAGCTCGTCGGCGCGGCTGAACGTCTCGAGCAGCACGAGGTCCACGCCGCCCTCGACCAGCGCGGCGACCTGCTCGCGGACCGCCGCGGCGACCTCCGCGGCGTCGGCGGGCATCCCCCGGCCCGGCGGGGTCACCGGCGAGACCGAGCCCGCGACCCAGGCCGGGCGCCCGGCGCGGTCGCGGGCCTCGACGGCGAGGCGCGCCCCGGCCCGGTTGAGCTCGCGGGTGCGCCGCGCCAGCCCGTGCCGTTCCAGGCGCGGGCGGGAGGCGCCGAACGTGTGGGTCTGCAGCACGTCCGCCCCGGCGGCGAGGTAGCGCTCGTGCAGGGCGCTGACCAGCTCGGGGGCGACGACGCAGAGCTCGACGCCCGGTCCCTCGACCTGCCCGCCCGACGCCCGGGCGAGCGTGCCCATCGCGCCGTCGCACAGCAGGACGCGCCGGACGAGGGCGTCGGCGAACGACTCGCTCACTCCTCCATCTCCCCGAGGATCTCCAGCGCGACCTGGGCGACGAGCCGGTCGCGGTAGGTGTCGAGGTGCAGGCCGCTGAGCTCCTCGGCGCGGCGCAGGCGGTAGCCGACGGTGTTGGGGTGGACGTTGAGCGCCCGCGCGACCCGCTGCGGGCTGCCGTCCTCGCGGAAGTAGCGCGCGAGCGTGCGCAGCAGCTCGACGGTGCGCTCGGAGCGGTCGGCCGCGAGGCGTCCCAGCACCTCGCGGGCGAAGGCCCGGGCGGCGTCGGGGTCGGGGATCTGGAGCAGCAGCCGGTGGACGCCGAGGTCGTCGAAGCGCAGCACGCGCCCCGCCCGCCCGAGCCGCCGCGCGGCGACGAGGGTGCGGCGCGCCTGCTCGTAGGAGGCGGCGATCTCCTGTGGGGCGTGCACCGGGCCGCCGACGGCGACGGTCACGGGCCAGTGGGCGTCGGGGTCGGGCACCCGGCCGCGTGCGAGGCGGCGGGCGCACGCGGCGCCGACGGCGACCGGGTCGGCGGGCTCCCCGACGACGGCGACGGTCTCGGTGTCGCGCACGACGGTCAGCGCGGTCGGGGCGGCGGCGAGCAGGTGCTCCTCGGCCTCGCCCAGCAGGCTCGCGGGGCCCGCGCCGTAGGCGTCGTCGTCGTCCGGGGACACGACCACGACGCGGTGGACGACGCCGTGGTCGTAGCCGACGTGCTCGGCCCACTGCGCGGCCTGGTCGGCGTCGCGGGCGCGGTCGAGCAGCAGCCCGGAGACGAGGTCGCCCCGGACCTGGCCCGCCGCCGTGGCCAGCACGCGGTCCCGACCGGCGAGCACCCCGACGACGGTGGCGGCGTGCTCGGCGACGAGCAGCAGGACGTCGTCGCCGGCGAGGGCGTCGGGGCGGTCGCGGGTGGCGGTGTCCTCCTCGGCGACGAGGAACGCGGGCACCTCGCGCCCGAGCAGCACCGGGGCCACGACCTGGACCCGGGTCCCGGGGCCGGGCACCCGCAGCGCGCGGCCGGCCGCGGCGGCGGTGTCCAGGGCGCGGGGCCAGGCCGTGGCGTGGGCGTCGCCGCGCAGGAGCGCGGAGGCCTCGGCCACGCCGAGCCCGGGGGCCGCGGCGGCGAGGACCTCGGCCGACGGGCCGACGACGGCCGCGAGCACGCCCAGCTCGGCCGTGACGACGGCGACGACGGCCTGGACGTCGGCCGACGGGGCGGCGACGAGACCGGAGAGCCGACGGTAGAGGGCGACGAGGCCGCGCGGGCCGGCCGCGTCGGGAGCACCTCCCACCGGGGCCACCGTGCCCTCCCGCGACGTCACCGGCCACATTCTGCGCCGTCGCGGCCC
>JAQSWW010000041.1 GCA_029266415.1 Actinomycetospora sp.
ACGCGCCGCGGGGTCACGGGGTCGGTCCGGCGGGTGTGGACGACGACCTCGTGGCCGGCGTCGGCCAGGGCCAGCGCCAGCGCACGCACGGCCACGTTCTGGCCGCCGGCGTCGACGCCGCCGAGCCCGCTGGACGCGGCCAGCGGGCTGGCGTGTTCGGACACCATGGCGATCCGCATGCACACTCCTCCCTCGGTCCCGCGTGGGGACCGGGATCTCTTCGGGCGACGGCCGGGGCGCCGCTGACGTCGGGAGGGCCTGGAGGACCGTCGGTGGTCGGAGGCCCGGGCGTCAGACGGCGGGTTCCAGCCGGCCCGGGGACCGGGCGGGCCCGGCGGCGTCCTCATCGACGGCCTCGCCCAGCACCGCCTCGTCCAGCAGGCGGTCCCAGTCGGCCAGGAAGCGGTCCACGCCGTGGCGGGCCAGGGCCGACGCGCGGCCCGCGGCGCCGGCGGCTCGGGCCAGCTCGGGGTCGTCGCGAAAGGTCCGCAGTCCGTCGCGCAGGACGTCGAGGTCGGTGGCGACGACGCCGGCCTCGGCCGGCACGTCGACGGTGGCTTCGGTGGTGGCGAGCGCCACCACCGGCATCCCCAGCATCATCGCCTCGATGAGCGAGAGCCCCAGCGACGTCCACCGCACCGGGTGCAGGTAGACGCGGTGGCGGGCCATCTCGGTGTGCAGGCGGTCCTGCGGCAGGTCGCCGCCGATCGCGATACCGGGGTGGGTGACGGCCTCGCCGAGGCGCTCGCTGCCGATCCCGTAGACGTCGAGACCGACGTGGTCGGCGAAGCCGGCGAGCAGGTCGGTGCCGGTGACGCGCCCGCGGCGCACCGGCTCGTTGACGACGACGGCAGCCCGGTCGAGCTCGCCGGTGTAGCGCTCACCCGGGTCGAGCACGCCGTGCTCGACCACGCGGACCGGCGCGCGGCCCGTGTCCCACATGAGGGCGTTGAAGTGGGTGACGTGCACCACCGGGATGTCGTCGCGGTCGGCGAGCGGGTGGCGCGAGGTCGGCACGTCGCCCTTGGGTGTGTTGTGCTCGACGAACAGTGCGGGCAGGTCGCGGCCGGGGCGTCGACCGGTCCAGCGCTCGGTGAGCTCGATCTCCTCGGGGCGCTGCAGCACCACGACGTCGATCTCGTCCGCCCGCTCCCGCAGCTGCTCCGGGGTGGCCTCCTCGGCCCGCGCGGGCCAGTCCCACGCGGCCGGCCGTCCGCCGCCCCACGGCCCGCCCTCGGGCAGCACCGGCAGCAGGCACGTGTGTCGGCCCTGGACGAAGGCCGTGCTCCAGGAGCCGTGGACGTGCCAGTGCAGGACGGTCCGCGCCGGGCCCCGGGCTGTTCCCGGGGTCGACGGGCGGGTGGGCGGAAAGGTCACCGGCGAGGTATTGGTTTCGCGTCGAACCCATAAACGCCGCCCGGGGAACTACTACTCTCCGTACATCAATCGGGCGACGGCATCGACGATATGTGCACCCCGTACCGAGTCCAGGCACGGATGACCAGGCACGGGACAGGTCCGGGCCCGGGTTCCGCGGCACGCAGCGCCCTGATCACCGAGCAGGATCCGTCGCACTCCGTAGGGGGCCCACCGCTCCGGCGGTACGACGGGGGCGAAGAGCGAGACCACCGGCACACCCACCGCGGCGGCCAGGTGGGCGGGACCTGTGTTCCCCACCACGACCACGCCCGCGCCGGCGAGGACGGCGGCCAGCGCCCCGAACGACGTGCGTCCGCCGAGATCGACACCGCGTCCGTCGGGGACCGCCCCCGCGACCTCGGCGGTGAGCGCCCGCTCCCCCGGTGCGCCGGTGACCACCACCCGGTGACCGGCCGCCGCGAGCGCCGCGGCGCCCTCGGCCGCGCGGTGCGGTGACCACGCCCGCGCGGGGACCGACGCGCCGGGGTGCAGCACGACGTACGGGCCGTCCACTCCCTGTGCCGCGAGCACAGCGGCCGCCTCGTCGCGGGCGGCGGCATCGACGGTCACGGCGAGACGCCCGTCGTCGCCGTCGGGCAGGGCGTAGCCGGCGCGCCCGGCCACCGCGAGCGCCCGCTCGGCCTCGGGCAGGTCGTCGGGCAGGTCCACCGTCGGGTCGAGGGCGGGGTCGCCGGGGCGCAGCCGGACGTCGAGCAGGCTGCCGGCGTAGTCGACCGAGGCCGCGGTGATGCGCGGCACGCCCGCCAGGCGCAGCACGAGCGCGGTGGGCAGCGGGGACTGGTGGAACGAGGTCAGCACCACCGCCTCGTCGGCGTCCAGGGCCGCCAGCGCGTCCACGAGCGCGTCGGTGTCCTCCCGCGTCACCGGCGGCGGCTCGCCGTCGACCCACGGGCAGCGCCACTCGGTCACCGCGTCGACGCCGGGCAGCAGGCCCGCGGCCTGGCGGCCCTTGGGCCCCACGACCGCGACGACCTCGTCCGCGCCCGCCGCCACCGCGCGGATCGCCGGGCCGGAGAGCAGGACGTCGCCGTCGCTGTCGAGGCGCAGCACGAGCACGCGGGTCACGCGCGGAATCCCAGCAGGGCGACGGCGCCCAGCAGGTCGTCGGCGAGGATGCCGCGCTCCGCGGCCGCCGCGACCTCCTCGGGGCGGGTCGCCGGCGTGGGCACGAGCACGGGGCGGGCGCCCGCCGCGTCCGCGGCCCCCACGTCGGCGGCGATGTCGCCGACCACGGCGACGTCGGCCGCCGCGACGCCCAGCGCGGCGGCGGCGTCGAGCACCATCCCGGGCGCCGGCTTGCGGCACGTGCAGCCGTCGCCGGCGCCGTGCGGGCACCACCGCCACACCGCGAACGGGCCGAGCAGCTCCGCGATCCGCGTGTTGACGGCCTCGACCTGCCCCGCGTCGAGCAGGCCGCGCGCGATGCCCGACTGGTTGCTCACGACCCCGACCGGGACGCCTGCCGCGCGCACCCGGTCCAGCGCCGCCGCGGCCGTCGCGACGGGCTCCACGCGGTCCGGGTCGCCGTTGTACGGGACGTCCACCACGAGGGTGCCGTCGCGGTCGAAGAGCACGGCGCGGGGTGGGGCGCTCACGGGCCGGAGCACACCACGGGCGCGTTCCCCCGGGCGAGCGGGGGCACGTCCCGTCGCGGGGTGCTCCGGTTTGTGCCCAGGGGCCTCGGGTATTCGCCGGGAGACCGGAGCCTCGCCGGTCTGTCCGCTCCCCGGAGCGGACGTGACCGATCGGGAGGAACCACGGTGATCCGCCCCCAACCCCCCGAGGACCGGGGATCGGGTGCGCCGCGTGACGTGGAAGTCCGGGTCCCGGCCGTGCCGGAGGCGCTCGTCACCGTGCGCACCGTCGCCGCCGACCTCGCCCTGCGCGCCGAGTTCCCGCTGGACGCGGTGGACGACCTGCGGCTCGCCGTCGACGAGGCGTGCACCTGCCTGGCCGACCTCGCGCGCCCCGGGACCAAGCTCACCGGCACGTTCGCCGTCGACGAGGAGCGCATCTCGATGACGGCGTCGGTGTCCACCACCGGCCCGATGCGGCTGCCCACCGACACCTTCGCGTACCGGGTGCTGACGGTCCTGGCCGACGACGTCCGGGTGCTCGCCGAGACCCCGTCCTCGCCGGGCGACGCGCACCGGCTGGCCCTGCGCCTCACGATGCGCCGCCCGGGCACCACTCGTCCCGGGGACGCGGCGCCGCGCGAGGACCGCGGCGCCCGCCGGGATTCCCGCGACGTCCCCGCCGTCGCCTCGATGCACGACCGTCCCGGGACCTCGGGGCCGTGAGCGCGCCCCACGCCGGCGCAGAGCACGCGTCCGCCCCGACGGCCCCGACGACCACCCCCGACACCACGGACGTGAGCGCCATCGACACCATGACCGAGCCCGCGACGATCGACGGCCAGCAGGACGCGCCGCAGGAGGGCCGGAGCGAGGGTGCGTCCGAGCGCTCCCGCCGCAGCGAACGCCGCAGCTCGTCGCGGGGCGAGTACGACCACCTCATGCCGATGCTCGCCGAGCACGCCTCGCTCGAGCCCGGCAGCCCCGAGCGCCAGGCCCTGCGCGACCAGCTGGTGCGCGGGCACCTGCCGGTGGCCCAGCACATCGCGCGCCGGTTCTCCCGTCGCGGCGAACCGGAGGAGGACCTCGAGCAGGTCGCCACCCTCGGGCTCATCAACGCCGTCGACCGCTACGACCCGGCACGCGGCACCGACTTCCTGTCCTACGCGGTGCCGACGATCACCGGTGAGGTCCGCCGGCACTTCCGCGACCAGGCCTGGTCGATGCGCGTGCCGCGCCGGCTCAAGGACCTCAACGTCACCCTGTCCTCGGCGATGTCGCAGATGTCGCAGACCCTCGGGCGCGCCCCCAACGCCGCCGAGCTGGCCGAGCACCTGGGCATCGCGAAGGAGGAGGTGCTGGAGGCGCTCGAGGCCTCCAACGCCTACCGCAGCGGCTCGCTCGACGAGATGCTCGTCGACGACCCCGACTCGGGCACCGTCTCCGACCTGCTCGGCGAGGCCGACGCGGCGCTCGAGCAGGTCGAGTACCAGCAGTCGCTGGCCCCGCTGCTCGAGAAGCTGCCCCAGCGCGAGCGCACGATCATCATGCTGCGGTTCTTCAAGAACATGACGCAGTCGCAGATCGCCGAGCGCGTCGGCATCTCCCAGATGCACGTGTCGCGCCTGCTCGCCAAGACCCTGGCCCAGCTGCGCGACGGCCTGGGCGACGCGCGCTGAGGCTTTGCGCTGCGCGCTCGTGAGCGCTTGCCCGTGCCCCGGCACGGGAAAGCACGCACACGTGCCCACCGCCCTCGTCCTGCGCGACCTCGGTCTGGGTGACCTGCTCGTCGCCGTCCCGGCACTGCGCCTGCTGCGCCGGGCCCTGCCCGACCACGAGATCGCGCTCGTCGCCCCGCCCGCCCTGGCGCCCCTGGTCGAGCGGATCGGGGCGGTGGACGTCCACGTGAGCGATCTCTGGGCCTCCAGGCCCAGAGATCGCTCACAGGGGGTCGACGTGGCCGTCAACCTCCACGGCCGGGGCCCCGAGAGCCACGCGCGCCTCGACGCCCTCGCCCCGCGCCGGCGCATCGGACACGCGGCGCCCGGATGGGACGGACCGGCGTGGACCGACGACCCCGCCCGCCCCGAGCGCCGCCGCTGGTGCGACCTGCTCGCCGCGACGGGACTCGTCGACCCCGCCACCGCGGCCCGCGCCGCCGACGACCTGCGCCTCCCCGGCCGACGCGAGGTCGCCGACGGGCCCGTCGTCGTCCACCCCGGTGCCGCCTTCGGGTCGAAGCGCTGGCCGCCCGAGCGCTTCGCCGCCTGTGCCGCCGCGCTGCACCGCGCCGGCCGCACCGTCGTCGTCACCGGCGGCCCCGACGAGCGCGCCCTGACCCACGAGGTCGTGTCCCGCGCCGGCCTGCCACCCGGCGCCGACCGCGGCGGGCGCACCGACCTCGCCGGCCTGCTCGACCTCGTCGCCGCCGCGACGCTCGTCCTCGCCGGCGACACCGGCATCAGCCACGTCGCGACGGCGTTCGGCACGCCGTCGGTCACGCTGTTCGGCCCCGTCCCCCCGACCCAGTGGGGTCCGCCGCCCGGCGGACCCCACGTGGTGCTCGGTGACGACGCCGCCCGTCGCGGCGAGCGCTTCGCCGACGACCCCGACCCCGCCCTGCTCGCGGTCACCCCCGACCAGGTGCTCGTCGCGATCGCGTCGCTGCCCGGGGTCGTCCGCGCCTAGCATCACGTCGCGTGCGGGTGCGCTACGAGCTGCTGGGCTGTGCGCTGCACGGCCACGCCCTCGTCAGCACCGACGCGGCCACCGTGCGCGCGCAGGACGCGCTCCTGGCGCGGGAGGACGCCGACGGCCTGCGCTGGCACCGGTGCCTGCGCTGCGACGCGTGGGTGCCGCACGCGGCCCCGGAGCAGCCGGCGCGCGACACCGTCCCGGGGCCCGACGAGGTCGAGGTGCCGCTGCGCGGGCGCCCCCTGCGCGACCGCTACGTGCTGCGGCTGATCGCCCTCGACCGCGCGCTGCACGTCGTCGGCCTCACCCTGCTGGGCACCGCGGTCCTCCTGTTCGCCACGTACCGCGAGGCGTGGGGCCCGACCGCCGGGCAGATCGTCGGCATCCTGCAGGCGGGCCTCGGCGGGCCGGTCGGCCACGGCGGCCCGACGCTGCTCGTCGAGGTGGAGCGGGCGTTCGAGGTCCCCGCCCGGACGCTCTACGTGCTGGCCGCGGGCCTCCTCGCCTACGCCGTGCTCGAGGCCGTCGAGGCCGTCGGGCTCTGGTACGCCCGCCGCTGGGCCGAGTACCTGACGTTCGTCGCCACGGGCGTGCTGCTGGTGCCCGAGGTCTGGGAGCTGACCCACGGACCGACCCCCACCAAGATCACCGCGCTGCTCGTCAACGTCGCCGTCGTCGTCTACCTGCTCGTCGCCAAGCGCCTGTTCGGGCTGCGGGGCGGCGGACGCGCCGAGGCGGCCGAGCGGGCGCACGACACCGGGTGGCCGGCGGTGGAGCGCGCCGGGCCCGGCACCGACCGGATGACGGCGCGCTGACGCCGGTCTCACCTCCCGCCCGGTACCCCGAAGCCCGTGTGGAATCGGTGTGCGGCGCCGCGGGGCCCTCGGTTGCCGTCCTCGGGCGACGGGTACGCAGGGTCGGTGCCGAGCCGCCGCCCCTCCTGGACGTCCGTGCCGGTGGAGCTGATCCGTGACGTGGCGGCGACCCTGCGGGGGCGTGACCTGGCGGCCGTGGCCGCCGGCCTGACCTACTTCGCCGGCCTCGGCGTCGTGCCGTGGCTGCTGCTCTCGGTGTGGGGCGCGGCGCTGATCAGCTCCCCGGCGACGGTCGCCGTCCACCTCGCCGACCTGCGCCTGCTCGTGCCGCCGGAGATGGGCGCGCGCTCGGTCTACGACGGGCTCGTACGCGCCGGGCTCGAGCTCGGGCCGTGGGGTGCGCTGGTGACGATCTTCCCCGCGACGTTCTACGGCGAGGGCCTGCGCCGCGCGTGCCTGCGCCTCTCGCCGCGCCGCGACCGCTTCACCGGCTGGCGCGCCCGCCTGGGCCTGCTGCCGCTGGTGCTCGCGGTCCCCGTGCTCGCGCTCGGGGTGTTCGCCGCGGCACCGCTCATGGCCCACTTCGCGCGCATCGGCGGGGTCGGGGGCACGCTGGGCCAGGTGGTGGTCGCGTTCCACGTCTCCTTCGTCGCGATCGGCGTCGTCATCGCCTGGGGCTTCAAGGTCGTCGCGCCCGGCGGGCCGGGGTGGGTCGCGACGCTGGCCGGCGCCTTCGGCACGTCGGCGGTGATCTCGGGCTTCCTCCAGGGCTTCCTGCTCTTCCTCGCCATCCCCATCGACGTCGGCGTCCCCTTCGGCGGGCTCGACGTCGTCGGGGCGACGGTGGCGATCGGGCTCTGGCTCTTCGTCCTGCACGTGCTGCTGCTCACCGGCTGGGCCGCCACCGACGCGCTCGACCGGCGCCTGCGCGGCCATCCCGGGGACGAGGCGAGCGAGCCCGTCACCGACGACGCGCCGGACCACGCCGGGCCCACCCCGGACGACCCGCGTCCCTCGCCCGCGGCGGTGGCCGTCGGGGCGGGACGATGAGCCCCGCGACGCGCACCCGGCCGACGGTCCGTCTCCGCACCCCGGCCACGACGCTGCACGCCGTGCCCTGGGCGCTGGGTGCCGGCGTCGTCGGGGTGCAGATCGCGTTCCCGCTCACCGGCGGCGGCACCCCCACGCTCACCGTGCTCGCGGTGGCGCTGTTCGCGTTCGCCTCGGTGAGCCACGCCCTGCTGACCCGGGGTCCGGCCGCCGCGGCGGGCCTCGTGCTCGTCGCCGGCGGCGGGGGGCTGCTCGTCGAGTCCGTCGGGCTCGCGACCGGCCTGCCGTTCGGCGAGTACCGCTACACCGGCTCGCTCGGCGCCGCCGTGCTCGGCGTGCCGGTGGTGGTGCCCGCCGCGTGGACGATGATGGCCTACCCGTCGCTGATCGTCGGCCGGCGTCTCGTCGCCGCGCTGCGCCCGCGCCACCCGCGCCTGGTCACGACATTGATCGGTGCCTGGGCCCTGGCCACCTGGGACGTGTTCCTCGACCCGCAGATGGTCGAGGCCGGGCACTGGTACTGGCTCGACCCGACACCGACACTGCCCGGCGTGCCGGGCATCCCGGTGTCGAACTTCGCCGGCTGGCTGCTCGTCGCCCTGCTGATGATCGCCGTGCTGGACCGCGTCGTGCCCGACCCCCACGCCGGGGACGACCGGCTGCCGCTGGCGCTGTGGGTGTGGACGTTCCTGTCCTCGACGATGGCCGCCGCGGTGTTCTTCGGCCGCCCGTCGGTGGCGCTGGTCGGCGGCCTGCTCATGGGGCTGGTCGGGGTGCCGCTGCTGGTGGTGCTGCGCCGGCACGGGTCCGGCCGGAGCGTGACCCCGTGACGGTGCTCGTCCGCGCCGGCACCGCGCTCGCGCTCGCCTCGCTGGGCCTGACCGTCGACAACGTCCGGCGCCTGCGCACCCCCGACCCCGCCGCCGCGGCGCCCACCGAGCGCGTCGCGGTGCTCGTCCCCGCCCGCGACGAGGCCGCCGGCATCCGCGACTGCGTCCAGGCGCTGCTCGCCGCCGTCGACGGCTGGCCCGCGCCCGTGGAGGTGCTCGTCCTCGACGACGGCTCCACCGACGGCACCGGTGCGCGCGTGCGGGCGCTCGCCGACCCGCGGGTCCGGGTGCTGGACGGGACGCCGCCTCCGGCCGGCTGGCTCGCCAAGCCCTGGGCGTGCCACCAGCTCGTCGGCGCCGCACACCCCGACGCCGGCGTGTACGTCTTCGTCGACGCCGACGTCCTGGTCACCCCGCACGGCCTCGCGGCCACCGTGGACCTGCTGCGCCGCGCCGGGCTCGACCTCGTGTCGCCGC
The DNA here is from genome assembly GCA_029266415.1 of Actinomycetospora sp. Classification (GTDB taxonomy): domain Bacteria; phylum Actinomycetota; class Actinomycetes; order Mycobacteriales; family Pseudonocardiaceae; genus Actinomycetospora. Next base: position 8,881 of record JAQSWW010000041.1, read on the forward strand.
ACCCCCGCCAGCTCGCCGAGGGCCCGGCCGAGCGGCTGGTGCAGCCGCTGCTCGCGTGGTCGTGGCTCGCGACGCTGCCGCTCGGGCTCGCCGAGCGCTCGCCGAGCCCGTCGCTCGCCGCCGCCAACGGGCAGGTGCTCGCGGTCGCCGCGACCGCGTACCGGGCCGCCGGCGGGCACCCCCGCGACGAGGTCCTCGACGACATCGGCCTGCTGCGGGCGCTCAAGCGGGCCGGGCGGCGCGGGGTGGTCGCCGACGGCACGCACGTCGCGACGTGCCGCATGTACCGCGGCGCGGGCGAGCTGCGCGAGGGCTACGCCAAGTCGCTGTGGGCGGCGTTCGGGTCGCGCGGCGGGGCGGCGGGGGTGCTCGCGCTGCTCGGTCTCGCGCACGTGGTGCCCGCGGTCGCCGCGCTCGGCGGGTCGCGGGTGGGTCTCGCCGGCTACCTCGCGGGCGTCGCGAGCCGCGCGCTGGCGGCGCGGCGCACGGGGATGCGGGTCGGCGATGCCGTCGCCCACCCCGTGTCCGTGCTCGCCGTCGGGGCGTTGACCGTCGACTCGTGGCGCCGCCGCCGCGCGGGGACGCTGCGCTGGCGCGGGCGCCCGGTCGAGGCCGCACCCGACCAGCGGCCGGCCGCGGCGTGACCGACCCGCACGTCGTCGTCGTGGGCGGTGGCCTCGGCGGGATGGCCGCCGCGGCGCGGCTCGCCGCCGGCGGGCGCCCGGTGACGCTGCTGGAGCAGGCCGAGCGCGTCGGGGGCAAGCTCGGGACCGTCGAGGTCGGCGGGTTCCGCTTCGACACCGGCCCGTCGCTGGTGACCATGCCCCCGGTGCTCGAGCGGCTCTTCGCCGACACCGGCGCCCCGCTGTCCGAGGTGCTCGACCTGCAGCGCCTCGACGTCGCCGCCCGCTACCGCTTCGGCGACGGGGTGGAGCTCGACGTGCCGGGGCAGCGCGCCGACGTCGGCCCGGCCCTCGACGCGGCGCTCGGCGACGGGGCGGGCGCCCAGTGGGAGGCGTTCCTGCGCCACGCCGAGCGCGTCTGGCACGCGACGCACGAGCACTTCCTGGAGTCGCCGGTCTCCCCCGCCGGGCTCGCGCGGCTCTCGCTGCGCGTGCGCGACCTGGCCGCGATCGCGCCGTGGCGCAGCCTGCGCGGGGTCGGCGCACGGTACCTGCGCGACGAGCGGCTGGGGATGCTGCTCGACCGCTACGCCACCTACTCCGGCTCCGACCCGCGCCGTGCGCCCGCCGCCCTGGCCGTCGTGCCGTACGTCGAGCAGGAGTTCGGATCCTGGTACGTGCGCGGGGGGCTGCGCCGGCTCGCCGAGGCCGTCGCCGACCGCTGCCGCGCGCTGGGCGTGGAGATCCGCACCGGGACGCGGGTCACGGGCATCGACGTCGCGGGCGGGCGGGTCTCCGGGGTCCGGACCGACGGCGGGTCGCTGCCGGCCGGGGACGTCGTCGCCAACGCGGACGCGGCGACGGTGTACGGCACCGCGGGGCGGCCGGGCCTGCTGCCGCCCGGGGTCGGCGCGACGGCGCGGTGGCGCCTGGCGCGCACGACACCCTCGTCGTCGGGGTTCGTGCTGCTGCTGGGGCTCGACGGCCGCGACCCCGCGACGCCGCACCACCGCGTGCTCTTCCCGGAGTCGCGGACGGCGTACGACGCGGAGTTCGACGCCTACCGCGGCACGGGACCGGCGGCCGCGCCGACGGTGTACGTGCACGCGCCCGACGACCCGGCGCTGCGTCCCGACGACCACAGCGAGGCGTGGTTCGTGCTGGTCACGGCGCCGCGCCACGACCCGGGCCCCGGCGTCGACTGGGACGCGCCGGGCCTGGCGCAGCGGTACGCGGACCGGATCCTGGACCTGATGGCGGCGCGGGGCGTCGACGTGCGCCCCCGTGTCCGGCACTGCGTCGTCCGCACTCCCGCCGACCTCGAGCGCGAGACCCTCTCCCCCGGCGGGTCGATCTACGGCACGTCGTCCGACGGCGCGCTGGCGGCGTTCCTGCGCCCGGCCAACCGGTCGCCGGTGGCCGGGCTCCACCTCGTCGGCGGCTCCTCCCACCCCGGCGGTGGCCTCCCCCTGGTCACCCTGTCCGCCGAGATCACCGCGCGCCTCGTCCTACGTGAGCGGAATTCGCGGTCATAGCCGCGAATTCCGCTCACGTGCGGAGGCGGCGGTAGACCGTCACGACGACCTGGGTGAAGCCGACGACCGCGAGCACGGCGCCGATGGCCACCGCGATCGTCGCCGCGGGCAACCCCGGGCTGACCACCGTCCCGAGCAGGCCCAGCGACACCACGATCACGCGCGACGGCCGCTCCCACACGCTCACGACCCCGACGTCGGGCAGGTGCGCGGAAGCGCGCACCGATTCCTGGAGCAGCGTCAGCACGCCCACCCCGACCGCGAGCCACCCCGGCGCCCCGGCCAGCACCAGCGCGACGAGGAACGCGACGTCGCCGAGGCGGTCGACGAGCGGGTCGAGCACCCGCCCCCACGCCGACGCGGTGTCGGTGAGCACCGCGACCGCCCCGTCGAGCCCGTCCAGGAGGGCACAGCAGACCGCCAGCACCGCCCCGGCCAGCGCGCCCCAGCGCCCGGCCAGCACCGCGAGCGGCACCGCGACGCCGCAGACCGCCGAGGCCGTCGTCAGCACCCACGGCGGCACGCGCCGGCGCGCCAGCGGGCGGGCCGCGACGTGCACGATCCGCAGCCACCCGAGCACGAACCCGCGCGGCTCGATGCCTCCGTGGGCTGCGGACCAGCGGGCGAGGAAGTCCTTCACTGCTCCCGCACGACCTCCGCGGGGTCCTTGTCGTCGCGCAGCCCCTGGTAGCGCGGGTGGCGCAGGCGGCCGTCGGTGGTCCACTCGCTGAACCCGACCGCGCACACCAGCTCCGGGCGCACCCAGTGCTGGCCGGACTCCCGCACGCGGTCGGCGAAGGGCGATCCCTCCGCCGCCAGCGGGTCCAGCCGCGCCCGCAGCACCTCCAGCGCCGCCGCGTCGTACCCCGTGCCGACCTTGCCCGCGTAGCGCAGCGCCCCGGCCCCGTCGTGGTACCCGACGAGCAGCGCCCCGAGCCCGCGCCGCGAGCCCGACGGGTCGGTCCAGCCGCCGATCACGAACTCCTGGTCGCGGACGCACTTGAGCTTGAGCCAGTCGCGGCTGCGCGCGCCGAGCACGTACGGCGCGTCGGCGCGCTTCGCGATCAGACCCTCCCAGCCGTCGGCGCACGCCTCGCCGAGCAGCTCCGACGGGTCGCCCGCCAGCGCCGGCGACCGGTACAGCGGCGCGTCGAAGACCACGGCGGCGTCGAGGATCCCGTGTCGCGCCGACTGCGGCAGCGCGGTGACGTCGGCGTCGTCGAGCACGAGCAGGTCGAACAAGTGCGCCTCCACCACGACGCCGGTGCGCCGCGCCCGCTCGGCGTCCGCGAGGTGCATGCGCGCCTGCAGGCTCGAGAACGTGCCGTCGGCGGCGACGATCTCGCCGTCGAGCACGAACCGCTCCGGGCCCTGCGCGGCGAGCGCGTCGACGATCTCGGGGTAGCTCGCGTCCATCGACTTCTCGTTGCGCGACCACAGCCGCGGCGCCTCGCCGCGCTCGCGTGTGGCGATCACCCGCACGCCGTCGAGCTTGCGCTCGAACACCCATCCCTCCCCCGGGTCCACCCCCGCCCGCCCGAGCTCCTTCGACAGCGTCGCGAGCATCGGCGCGCGGAACCCCGCCCCGTCGGCCCGGCGCAGCGCGCGCTGCTGCTCGGGCGGGAGATCCCCGAGATCGGCGCGCACCCCGTCCTCCTACCCGGCCCGGCCCGCGCCGATGCCCTACCGTCGGCCCATGAGCGAGCAGCGCGAGGACGCGGCGGACATCCAGCAGCGCTACGTCGCCGAGTACGACGAGGACCAGGCGATGGTCGAGGGCCTCGACCCGGCGCAGCCCCGCGAGCAGAAGACCACCGACCAGGTGGCGGCGGTCGGGGACAACGCGGACGAGGACGTCGAGGAAATGGCCGACCCCGAGCGGTGACCGACCGGTAACCGCAACGTGGCGACCGGACCGGGGCTGTGCCACGATCCTCCGCCATGCGGTATCTGGTGACCGGCGGTACCGGGTTCTTGGGACGCAAGCTCCTCGCCCGTCTGCTGCCCCGAGACGACTGCGAAGCGGTGTACGCGCTGGTGCGTGCGGGCTCACGCGATCGGCTGCTGCGACGCCTGGCGGACACCGAGGGCCACGAGAAGGTCGTCCCCGTCGTCGGCGACCTGACCCAGCCCCGCCTGGGCCTGCACGACGCTGAGATCGACGGGCTGGCCGGGCGCGTCGACCACGTCCTGCACCTCGGCGCGGTCTACGACATCACCGCCGACGACGAGTCCAACCGCGCGGCGAACGTCGACGGCACCCGCGGGGTGGTCGAGGTCGCGGGGAAGATCGGCGCCTCCTGCCTGCACCACGTGTCGTCGGTCGCGGTGGCCGGCGAGTACGAGGGCACGTTCACCGAGGACGACCTCGACGTCGGGCAGACCTTCGGCAACCCGTACCACGAGACCAAGTACGCCGCGGAGCGCATCGTCCGCGAGGAGTCGTCGGTCCCCTGGCGCGTCTACCGCCCCGCGGTCGTCGTCGGCGACTCACGGACCGGCGAGATGGACAAGGTCGACGGGCCGTACTACCTGCTCACGGCGATCTCGCTGCTCGGCCGGTTGGGGTGGGCGGGTTCGGCGGCCGCGCTGCGCCTCGCGGTGCCCGAGCTCGGCGCCACCAACGTCGTCCCGGTCGACGTGGTGGCCGACGCGATGGTCCACCTGCTCCACCAGCCCGGCCTGGACCACCGCGCGTTCCACCTCGTGCACCCGCGCCCGCAGCCGCTCTCGGAGGTCTACAACGCCTTCGCCGACGCGCTCGGCGCCCCGCAGGTGCAGGCGACGATGCCCGAGGCGGTGGGCACCCTCGTGCGCCGCGGTGCCGCCGCCGCCCAGCGGCTCGCGCCGGTCGCGGCGGCGCGCGACATCGCGCTCGCCGAGCTCGACATCCCGCCCGAGGTGCTGCCGCACCTGACCTTCGGCGCGCGCTTCACCAACGACGCGACCCGCCGCGCGCTCGAGGGCAGCGGCGTCTCGTTCCCGGAGATCGGCGACTACGCGCGCGTGCTCGTCGCCTACTGGCGCGAGCACCTCGACCCCAACCGGCACCGCCGCGACCGCGAGGGCGGTCCGCTGCAGGGCCGCCGCGTGGTGATCACCGGCGCGTCGTCGGGGATCGGCCGGGAGACGGCGTTCGGGGTCGCGCGCGCCGGCGGCGTGCCGCTGCTGGTGGCGCGGCGCACCGAGGAGCTCGAGCAGGTCAAGGACCAGATCGAGCGCGACGGCGGCCAGGCCTGGGTGTACTCGTGCGACATCACCGACGGCGAGTCGGTGGACGCGCTGGTCAAGACGATGATCAACGACCACGCGGGCCCCGACACCGGCATCGACATGCTGGTCAACAACGCCGGGCGCTCGATCCGCCGCGGCGTGCGCCTCGAGCTCGAGCGCTTCCACGACTTCGAGCGCACGATGGCGATCAACTACTTCGGCGCGGTCCGGCTGACCCTCGCGCTGCTCCCCCACATGCTCGAGCGGCGCTTCGGGCACGTCGTCGACATCTCGTCGATCGGGGTGCAGACCGGCCCGCCCCGCTTCTCGGCCTACGTCGCGAGCAAGGCCGCGCTGGACGCGTGGGCCGAGATCGTGGCCACCGAGGTGCTCGGCGAGGGCGTCACGTTCACCACCGTGCACATGCCGCTGGTGCGCACGCCCATGATCGCCCCGACGCGCATCTACGACGCCTTCCCCACCGACTCCCCCGAGGAGGCGGCGGACAGGGTGCTGCACGCGCTGATCGACCGGCCCAAGCACGTCGGCACGCTGCTGGGCACGTTCGGCGCCGTCGCGGGCGCGCTGACGCCGAGCCTGAAGGACGCCGTCATGCACGTCGCCTACCGGGTGTTCCCGGAATCCGCGGCGGCCCGCGAGGGTAGTGAGCCCTCCGAGCACGACGACGCACGGACCCTCGACACGGGCCCGCTCTCCCGCGGTGCCCAGGCCATGGCCCGACTTCTCCCTGGAGTGCACTGGTGAAGACCCCGTTCGGCACCCCCTCCGAGCTCGCCACCGGGCTGCGGCTGCTGACCGGAGCCGGCGTCGTCGCCCCGGTGCCGCCGCACCGGCTGGCCATGTTCCCCACGGCGCTCTACCGCTACGGCTTCACGCCCACGACGGCGTACGTCGTCTCGCGCTGGCGTCACCCGGACCGCGTCGCGATCATCGACGACCGCGGCACGGTGACGTTCCGCGAGATCCACGAGCGCACCGACCGGCTGGCGCGCGCGCTCGCCGACCGCCGCGTCGGTCCCGGCTCGCGCGTCGCGGTGCTCTGCCGCAACCACCGCGGTCCCATCGAGACGATGCTCGCGACCAGCAAGCTCGGCGCCGATGTCGTCCTGCTCAACACCGGGCTCTCGCCGGCGCAGATGAAGGGCGTGGCGGAGGAGCAGGAGATCACCACGGTGGTCGCCGACGCCGACCTCGCCGACCGTCTCGAGGAGATGCCCGGCGACGTCCAGCGCGTCTGGGCGTGGACCGAGGGCAGCGGCTGCTGGGGCGACGACTCGCTCGAGGGCCTGATCGCCGCCGACGGCTCGCAGGACCTGCCCACCAAGCCGCCGATCGGCAAGACGATCGTGCTGACCTCGGGCACCACCGGCACGCCGAAGGGCGCGGAGCGGCCCTCGATCAGCGGGATCGGGCCGGTCAACGCGATCCTCTCGCGCATCCCGCTGGCCGCCCGCGAGCCGGCGCTGGTGTCCGCGCCGCTGTTCCACACGTGGGGCTTCGCGGCCTTCCAGATCGGCTCGCTGATGGGCTCGACGCTGGTCCTGCGGCGCAGGTTCGACCCCGAGGACGCGCTGGCCGCGATCGCCCACCACCGCTGCACGTCGATGTTCGCGGTGCCGGTGATGCTGCAGCGCATCCTCGAGCTCGACGACGACGTGAAGGCCAACTACGACGTCTCGTCGCTGGCCACGGTCACCGCCACCGGCTCGGCGATGCCGCCGGCCAAGGTCACCGAGTTCCTCGACACCTTCGGCGACAAGCTCTACATGCTCTACGGCTCCACCGAGGTCTCGTGGGCCTCGATCGCCAAGCCCGAGGAGCTGCGCAGCGAGCCCGGCACCGCGGGGCGCCCGCCGGCCGGCACCGTCGTCAAGATCCTCGGCGACGACGACCGCGAGGTGCCCACCGGCGAGACCGGACGCATCTTCGTGGGCAACGAGATGCTGTTCACCGGCTACACGGGCGGGCGCGGCGAGACCGAGCAGGTCGACGGCATGCTCGGCACCGGCGACCTCGGGCACTTCGACCGCCACGGCCTGCTGTTCATCTCCGGCCGCGCCGACGACATGATCGTCTCGGGCGGCGAGAACATCCACGCGGGCGAGGTCGAGAACCTGCTCGCCGAGATGCAGGGCGTCAAGGAGGCCGCGGTCGTCGGCGTCGACGACGAGGAGTACGGCCAGCGCCTCGCCGCCTACCTGGTGCTCGAGTCGGGGGCGTCGGTGGACGCGGACGCCGTGCGCGACCACGTCAAGAACAACCTCGCGCGCTTCGCCAGCCCCCGCGACGTCGAGTTCCTCGACGAGCTCCCCCGCAACAACACCGGCAAGGTGCTCAAGTCGGAGCTCGGGGCCTCGGACTCGTGAGTGTCAGCGAAGTGGCGTCACTGACACCCAGTGTCCGTATCGGTACTTCGATCACCACCACGGTCCGCGTTCCGCGCGACGACCTGCCCGCGCCGGATCGGTCAGACTGGAGCGGTGACGACGCCGGAGCCGGGCACGCAGCGCCTGCGTGAGCCGGCACACCGGGTCAGCTCCCGCGCCCGCTCGTGGTGGGCGCTGCGCTCGGTCGTCGGCACGGTCGTCCTGCTCACCCCCCAGATCGTCGCCGCGTTCGTGCTGCCCGAGTTCGCCGACGTGCTGCTCGTGACCGGCGTCGCGACCCTCCTCGTCGGCGTCGTCCACCTGATCGTCGTCCCGCGCGTCCGCTACCGGCTGCACCGCTGGGAGGTCACCGACGACGCGGTGCACACGCTCTCGGGCTGGCTGCGGCTCGAGTGGCGCATCGCCCCGATCTCGCGCATCCAGACCGTCGACACCGATCGCGGCCCCCTGCAGCGACTGTTCGGCCTGTCGTCGGTGACGGTCACCACGGCCTCGTCGAGCGGCGCGCTGGCCATCGACGGGCTCGACGCCGACGCCGCGGTCGACCTCGCCGACCGCCTCACCCGCGTCACCGAGACCCTCGGCGGCGACGCCACGTGACCGCGATGGGCCCCGACTGGCAGCACCTCGACCGGCGCATGCTCGTCGTGCACCCCGTCGTCGATCTGGTCAAGCTCGTCCCGGTCCTGCTGGTCATCGCCGTCACCGGCGGCTCGACCGACGACCGGTGGCGCCTGTGGGGCGGGCTCGTGCTCGCCGCCGCCGTGCTCGTCTTCGGGGTCTCGCGCTGGTTCACCACGACCTACCGCGTCGGCGGCGACCGCGTCGAGCTGCGCACGGGTCTGCTGCGCCGTCACCACCGCAGCGTGCACCGCGACCGCATCCGCACCGCCGACCTCACCGCCAACCCCGCGCACCGCCTCTTCGGCCTCGCCGTCGTTCGCGTCGGCACCGGGCGTCGGGAGGGCGGGGACGACGCCGAGCTGACCCTCGACGCCGTCCGCCGCGACGAGGCCGAGCGGTTGCGCGCGCTGCTGCTGGGCGGGGCCACCCCGGGCGACCCCGACGCCGATGCGCCCCCCGAACTCGCGCGCGTGCGCTGGACCTGGGTGCGCTTCGCCCCGCTGACCTTCTCCGCGCTCGCCGTCGTGGGCGCCGTGTGGTTCGGGCTCTTCCGGCTCGCCGAGGAGTTCTCGCTGCGGGTGCCCGACACCGAGATCCTGCGCCAGAGCGCCGGACGCGCCCCGATCTGGCTCGGCGCGGCCGCCCTGCTGGTCACCGCGGTGGTCGGCGCCGCCGTCGTGTTCGTGGAGGGCTGGTGGGGCTACCGCCTCACCCGCGCCGACGACGGCGGCCTCGTGCTGCGGCGCGGGCTGCTGACGCGCCGCACCCTGTCGCTGGAGGGCCGCCGCATCCGCGGCGTCGAGATCGACGAGCCGCTGCTCGTGCGCCTGGGCCGTGGCGCCCGCCCGCTCGCGCTGACCACCGGCCTGCGCGCCGACGGGCAGGGCGAGCACGTGGGCGCCGTCGGGCCCGCCATGCCGCGCCGCGAGGCCCACCGCGTCGCCGCCGGCGTGCTCGGCGTGCCGCCCGACGAGGGGACGCAGGTGCCGCTGGCCCGCCACCCGCGCGCGGCGGTGCTGCGTCGCGTGACCCGCGGGTTCGGGCCGGCCGTCGTCGTCGCCGCGGTCCTGCTCGCCCGCCCCGAGGCGCCCGGTGACGCCGTCGTCGTGCCCCTGTTCCTCGTCGCCGCGGCGCTGCTCACCGTCGACCGCATCCGCTCCCTGGGCCACACGCTGACGCCGTCGCACCTCGTGACCCGGCAGGGCGCCTGGATACGGCGCACGGTCGTACTGCGCCGCGGCGGGGTGATCGGCTGGCGGCTGACGCAGACGTTCACCCAGCGGCGGGCGGGGCTGCTCACCCTCCACGCGGTGACCGCCGCGGGGCGCGGGCGCTACGAGGTGCTCGACGTCGGCGTCGACCGGGGCCTCGAGCTCGTCGGCGACGTCACCCCCGGCCTCCTCGACCCGTTCCTCGTCGACGGTCGAGGGGCCGGTCGGCTGGTGCGCCGATAGGGTCCGTCGGGTGAATGCGCGCCTCGTGTGGATCGACTGCGAGATGACCGGCCTCGACCTGCGCCAGGACGCGCTGATCGAGATCGCCGCGCTGGTGACCGACGCCGACCTCGTGCCGTTCGGCGAGGGCGTCGACGTGGTCATCCACGCGTCGGAGGAGGCCCTCGACGCCATGCCCGACGTCGTGCGCGAGATGCACGCGACGTCGGGGCTCACCGAGGAGGTGCGGCAGTCGACGGTGACGATCGCCGAGGCCGAGAAGCTCGTCCTCGACTACGTCCGGACCCACGTCCCCGAGGGGCGGTCGGCGCCGCTGTGCGGCAACTCGATCGCGACCGACCGCGGCTTCATCGCCCGGGACATGCCGGAGCTCGACGGTTACCTGCACTACCGCATGGTCGACGTCAGCTCGATCAAGGAGCTGTGCCGCCGCTGGTTCCCACGGGTCTACTACGCCCAGCCGGAGAAGGGCCTGGCCCACCGCGCGCTCGCCGACGTCCGCGAGTCGATCCGCGAGCTGGAGTACTACCGGCGCACCGCCTTCGTGCCCCCGCCCGGCCCCACCTCGGAGGAGGCCCAGGCCGCGGCCGCCTCGGTGGTCGCGGACGACCGCGCCGGCGTCGTCGCCGCCGAGTCGGCGGGGTCCGGCCCCGCTGGCGGACAGGCACCGCCGCCGGGGATGTAGCGGTTTCGGCCGGGGCCGCCGCCGGACACCCTGCGCCGTCCGCCTCGAACCCCGTGGGCGCCGCCCGTCGCCCGCGCTCGAGGAGGCCACCCGTGCCGCTGATCACGACCGTCCAGGACCAGCAGTGGGAGACGTGGTACGACCCGGCCCGGGGTCGCCTGCGGTGGTGCCTGCTCGCCGACGGTGTGGACCCGACACCCGAGTCCGTCACGACCGGTGTCGCCGAGCTCGCCGACGACGGCTGGCTGGGTCGGCACCGCCACACCGCACCGGAGGTCTACTACGTCCTCGAGGGGAAGGCCGTCGTCGCGCTGGACGGCGAGGAGGTCACGGTCGGGGCCGGTGCGCTGGTCCGCATCCCGGGCGACGTCGAGCACGGCGTCCGTGCCCTCGGCGGGCCGGTACGCGTCCTGTTCGCCTTCCCGACGAGCGCCTTCGACGACGTCGTCTACCGCTTCAGCGTCGAGGTCGCCGCCTGACGGGCCGGTGCGAACGCCCTCGCGCCCGGCTTGTACGCTGGTCCACGGCTCGCCGGAGTGCACCCGGGGGACCATGGTGGGTGTAGCTCAGTTGGCAGAGCACTGGGTTGTGATCCCAGGTGTCGCGGGTTCAAGTCCCGTCACTCACCCGGACGGCAGTGGACCACCCGCTGTCGGATCGAGATCACTGGCTTGCTAGAGTCTCGATCACGCGCCGTTAGCTCAATGGGCAGAGCAAGTGACTCTTAATCACTGGGTTCGGGGTTCGAGTCCCTGACGGCGCACCCTTTCCGCTGGTCACGGCTCTACGGAGCGATCTTCGATGTGACTCCAGCCTGCTCCACCGGCCGTTTACTCTAGGCACCGGCTTCACGGAGAATGATCACTTCCCTCAGGTGAGTTGGGCAGCGTCGGCACGCTGGCCCGCGCCAGGCCCGGCTTCTCGTGCCCCTCAGCCCGCAGACCGACCTCAGCGGAGCCCTCGCGCGACTATCCGTTGGGACAACGAACGGCCGTGCCGTTGTCTGCGCGAGTCATGGCCGCCGGACCCGGGTCAACGGATCCTGGTCGACACAGACCTCGGCGACGTGGGAGGCCCTCGTGACCCAGGCAGGACGTGCGGGTGCGCTCGGTATGGTCGAGACTCGCGGGCTGGTCGGGGCTATCGAGGCTGCCGACGCCATGGTGAAGGCGGCCAACGTCGAGGTGGAGGGATACCGGGCCCTGCGCAACGGCCAGGTCTCCGTACTGGTCCGCGGCGATGTCGGGGCGGTCAACGCGGCCGTGGACGCCGGCAAGATCGCCGCGGCCAAGGTCGGCGAGCTCTACGCATCGCACGTCATCCCGCGCCCGCACGCCGACACCGAGGGCATCGTCGACGCCGCGGTCTCCCACATCCGCTGAGCCGACTCAGGCACCGTCGCTGTTGAGCTGCAGCAGGCGCAGCGCGACGTCCGCGCGCATCCGGTCATCGTGCCGTGAGAGGTCGAGGCCGGTGAGCTGTTTGATCCGCTCCAGCCGGTAGCGCAGCGTCTTGTGGTGGACGAAGAGCTTCTCCGCGGCGACGCGCTGAGAGCAGTCGGCATCGAAGAAGGCCCGTAGGGTGCGTACCAGCGCCCCGTCGTTCTCCCGGTCGTAGGCGACCAAGGGTCCGGTCACGTCGTCGATGAAGGTCTGCAGGTCCGGGTCCGAGCCCGACCCCAGCAGAAGGCGGACGACGCCGAGCTCCTCGTAGAGCGAGATGTGGTCCCCGCCGAGCCGGTGGGATGCCGACAACGCGGTCTGCGCCTCGTTGAACGCCGCCGGGAGAGCGTCGACTTCGTCGTGGGCACGACTCACCCCCCACGACGAGCGCAGGTCCGGCACCTCGCGCCTGACCGCATCGACGATGTGTTGCACCAGGCTCTTCACGGCTGCGGGGTCGAGGGCCTCGGCGACGGCGACGACGAGGTCGCCCCGCAGCCCGGCCAGCGCGAGACGTGGCCCCTCCTCGCGATCACGCAGGGCGCGCACCACGTCGCGACGGAGCCTGTCGGTGCGCGAGGTCTCCCATCCGTGGCGGACGGCGAGTTCCTCGACGTTGTCGAGGTGGCCGTGCAGGACGCGCATCCGGGCCCCGAGGCAGACACCCATCTGCTGGGCTCGTGCTCGTGCGGCCGTGCGGTGCTCGGGTGCACCCTGGACCAGGTCCCAGAGGACCTCGCTGAGCGCCTGGTGTCGGGCGCGGCTGGCGGCGCGCTCGCGCAACAGCGAGAGGGAGCACGCCATCGCGACCTGGCCCACGACGGCGTCGAGCATCTCCTCGCCGGCGTGCTCGCTGTCCTCGGTCGGTAGGAGACACACCCACCCGACCTCGTCGCCGTCGGCGTGGACGGGCTGGAAGCGGGCCGCCGGAGGGAGGCCGGCGGCGCGGCGGAAGGCGCGTCCCTTCCCGGCGCGCGGGGGGAGCCGGTCGGGCAGTGCCCGCCCTCCGTGCGCCGCGAGCGGGGTCCCGGCGCCGTCGTAGATGCCGACCTGGCAGCCGAGCTGGGTGGCCACCCGGCGTGCGAGCGCGGGCAGCCCGCCACCGTCGAGCACGGTGGTGAGCAGGGCGTGCTGGAGCTCGGCGGTCCGGCCGAGCACGCCGACCTGGTGCTTGAGCGCGGCGTGCGCCTTCTCGAGGTTGGCGTTGGCGCGGACCTGCTCGTCGTGCAGGCGCGCGCTGCGCAGGGCGATCGTGGCGAAGTTCGCCAGCGTGACCATCCGCCGGACGTCCTGGTCGGTGAACACCGACGGGCGCCGGCGCCACACCTCGAGAACCCCGAGGAACTCCCCGGGCAGCGCCAGCGGGACGGCCAGGGCCGATTCGGTCTGCTCCCGCTCGGCGAGCCCGACGAAGTCGCGACTGATCGTCTGGTCCTCGACGTAGTGGTCCACCTTCGCGGGGCGCCCGGTCTCGAACACCAGCCCGGCGACGCCCTGGCCCCGCCGCATCCGCAACCGGGACGTGTCGATGACGCGGTGCCCGACGCAGGACCGCATCGCGACCTCGTCGCCTTCCCGGAGCAACACCCCGCAGATGTCGGCGTCCAGGAGCCCCAGTGTGCGAGTCGCGATGGAGAGCAGGAGCTGATCGACGTCGTGCACCGAGAGCAGCCGCTCGACGACCTCGGTGACGATGACCGTCTCCTCGGCGGCGTCGTCCACGGCGCGGACCGCGTCGGCGCGGTCGAGCGCGAGCGTCGTCCACGTGCACGCCTGGCCGATCAGCGCGCAGAGCTCGTCGGACACCCGCGGGCACTCGACGGTCCAGGAGACGGCGACCCGCCCGGTGTGCACTCTCTGCCCTGTCCCGGGACGGTCGCCGGGGTCGACCTCGACGGTCACCTCAGAGCCCAGGCACGCCGAGACGGCGCGTCGCAGGTCGTCGAGCGCATCGTCGGCGGACTCCGGCAGCATGGTCAGGAGACGTCGCAACCGCTCGCTGCCGCGACTGTCCTCGGGGGCGCGGTCGGCGTCGACCGGCTTCATCGGACCCACCTCCGCTACCGATCGCTTACGGGCGGATCAGCGTCTTGAGGGTAAGGCGATCCTTCATCCGCCGATACGCCTCGACGGCCTCCTCGAGACCGACCTGCTCGGTGGCGACCACGCTCGGGTCGAGCACCCCGGCCCGCACGAGGGCCAGGAGCGGCGCGGCGTCGCGCATGAGGTCTCCGACGGCGAACGAGAAGGCAAGCTCGTCGGTGAACGCCCGCGCCGACGGCAGCTCGACCGTCTCCCCCGGGACGCCGACCGACGCGACGCGGCCGCGGCGCCGCACCAGGTCGAACGCCAGCGCCAGACCCCGCTCACCGCCCACGGCGTCGACCACGACGTCGGCGCCTCGGCCCTCGGTGGCCGCATCGACCACCTTGCGGGCCTCGTCGGGGGCCGCAGCGAGGGCGCCCTCGCGGGCTGCGATCTCGCGGCGGTCGGCGACCGGCTCCACCACCACGACGACCCCGGCGCCGACCGCCTGGGCGACGAGGCTGGCGACCTGTCCGACGGGTCCCCCGCCGAGGATCGCGACCGTCTCACCCGGCTCGGTCCCGGCCCGCCGCAGAGCCGCGAACCCGGTGGCGGCCGTGTCGCCGAGGAAGACGGCAGTGTCGAGATCGACCCCAGCAGGGAGCGCGACGAGGACGGTGTCCGCGTAGGGCACCCGGACCAACTCGGCCTGCGCCCCGGCCAACGGCGGGCCGAACAGGGAGCCGGTGCCGAAGAAGCGACGGTCGGAGCACTGCCAGTGGTCGCCTCGACGGCACCACCAGCAGCGCCCGCAGGCCGTGTAGTCGGCGCCGACCACGACATCACCGATCGCGTGCTCGCGAACCCCGTCCCCGCGCTCGACGACCTCCCCGACGAACTCGTGGCCCAGGACGAAGCCGCGCGGGAGCGCGTCGGGGTGGGCGAGGACGTGCAGGTCGGTCCCACACACGGCAGCACGCTGCACCCGCACGATCGCGTCGGTGGACGCGCTCAGGCGCGGGTCGGCGACGTCCTCGACGCGGACCTGTCCGTGACCGGCGTGCACGACGGCCTTCACCGCGAGCCTCCCCGTCTCACGACGCCTGCGGCACAGCGCCGAGCCGCTCCCGGATGCGGTCACCGGCCTGGCGCAGCGCTGCGAGTTCCTCGGGCGCCAGGGGGATCTCGAC
>JAQSWW010000222.1 GCA_029266415.1 Actinomycetospora sp.
GAGCGCGACATCCGCTTCGTGCGGCTGTGGTTCACCGACGTGCTCGGATACCTCAAGTCGGTGGCCGTCGCGCCCGCGGAGCTCGAGGGCGCGTTCGCCGAGGGCATCGGCTTCGACGGGTCGGCGATCGAGGGCTTCGCCCGGGTCTACGAGTCCGACATGGTCGCCAAGCCCGACCCCTCGACGTTCCAGGTGCTGCCCTGGGAGACCGCGGGCGGCGGGCACTACTCGGCGCGGATGTTCTGCGACATCACGATGCCCGACGGCTCGCCGTCGTGGGCCGACCCGCGCCACGTGCTGCGCCGCGGGCTCTCGCGGGCCGCCGAGGCCGGCTTCACCTGCTACGTGCATCCCGAGGTCGAGTTCTACCTGCTGCGCGACCTGCCCGGCGACGGCACGCCGCCGGTGCCCGCCGACACCGGCGGCTACTTCGACCAGGCCAGCCACGACGCCGCGCCGCACTTCCGGCGCCGCTGCATCGAGTCGCTCGAGGCGATGGGCATCTCGGTGGAGTTCAGCCACCACGAGGGCGGTCCCGGCCAGCAGGAGATCGACCTGCGCTACGCCGACGCCCTGACGATGGCGGACAACATCATGACGTTCCGCTACATCGTCAAGGAGGTCGCGATCACCCGCGTCGGAGCCCTACGAGCTCTCGAAGACCGGCAAGGCGTTCGTCGCCGGCATCCTGCGCCACGCGCGCGAGATCTCCGCGGTGACCAACCAGTTCGTGAACTCCTACAAGCGCCTCATCGTCGGCGGCGAGGCCCCGACGACCGTGTGCTGGGGGCACGCCAACCGCTCGGCGCTGGTGCGCGTGCCGATGTACTCGCCGGGCAAGGCGTCGTCGCGGCGCGTCGAGGTGCGCACCATCGACACCGCCGCCAACCCCTACCTGGCCTACGCGGTGATCCTCGGCGCCGGCCTGCAGGGCATCGCCGAGGGCTACGAGCTGCCGCCGGCGGCCGAGGACAACGTGTGGATGCTCTCCGAGGGCGAGCGCCGCGCGATGGGCTACGAGACGCTGCCGCAGAACCTCGACGGCGCGCTCGCGGCCATGGAGCGCTCCGAGCTCATGGCCGAGATCCTGGGTGAGCACGTCTTCGACTTCTTCCTGCGCAACAAGCGGGCGGAGTGGGACGCCTACCGCCGCAACGTCACCCCGTACGAGCTGGCGACGTACCTGCCGACGCTGTAATCGTGCGCGCGCGGCCGTTCGTCCTGGCGGTGGCGCTCGCGATGGTGCCGGCGGTGGCGCAGGGGCTCTCGCGCTTCGGCTACGGGCTGGTGCTGCCCGTCATGCGGGAGGACCTCGGGTGGTCCTACGCCACGGCGGGCTCGCTGAGCACCGCGAACGCGATCGGCTACCTCGTCGGCTCGGTCGGGGCCCTGGCGGTGGCGCGGCGGCTGGGGACGCTGGCCACGTTCCGGCTCATGATCGTCGCGGTGGTGCTCACGATCGCGGCGGGCGCCCTCACCGGGGACCTCGCGGTCCAGCTCGGCCTGCGCTTCCTGGCCGGGGTGACCGCCGCGGTGGCGTTCGTCCTCGGCGGCTCGGCGGCGAGCCGGCTGCGCACCGCCGACGGCCGTCCGGGCCCCTTCTACGGCCTGTACTTCGCCGGCGCGGGGGCCGGCGTCGCCCTCAGCGGGGTGGTCGTCCCGCTCGCCACCGCCGTGGCCGACTCGCCCACGTCGGCCTGGCGGCTCGCGTGGCTGGCGCTCACGCTGCCGGCGGTCCTGCTGCTCCCCGTCGTCTGGTGGGCGTTCCGGGGCGCCGACGTCCCGGCCCCGGCCTCGCCCCGCGGACGGTCACCCCTGCGGCCGATCGCCCCGATCGTCGCGTCCTACACGCTCTTCGGGGTCGGCTACATCGGCTACATGACCTTCGTGCCCGACCACCTGCGCGGCCAGGGCGTCGGGGACGCGGGCCTCGCGGTCTTCTGGATCGGCCTGGGGCTCGCGGGCTTCGTCGTACCGCCGCTGTGGGCGCCGCTGCTGCGCCGGCTGACGCCCGCCCTCGGGGTCTTCGGGCTCATCGCTGTGACGGCGGCCGCCGCGGTCGTCCCCGTGCTGGTCACGGGCACGGTGGCGGCGTGGCTCTCCGGGCTCCTCTTCGGGGCCTCGTTCCTGACCGCCATCACCGCCCTCACCGACGCCTCCCGCCGGGTGCTCGACGCCGGCCACTGGACCGCGGCGCTCGCGGTGCTCACGGTGGGCTTCGCGCTGGGACAGTGCCTCGGGCCGGTGCTGTCGGGGCTGGTGTCCGACGCCGGCGGCGGCCTGACCGCCGGGCTGTCGGTCTCGGCCGGCGTCCTCGCCCTCGCCGCCGTCGTGGGCCTGCTCCAGCGCGTCCCGGCCGCCCCGGGTGCGAAACTCGCCCCATGACCGAGTCCCCGAGGACGAGCCGGCGCCCGGACCGCACGGGCCGGGCCCCCGCGCGCCTCGGTCTCACCGATCCGGACGCCGGTCCGCGGCTGGCGGCGCTGGGCTGGTGGGACGGGGACGCGCCGGTCGCGGGCACCGAGGTCGTGGTGTGGGCGCTCGCCCGCAGCGCCGACCCCGACCTCGCCCTGCTGGCCGTCGAGCGGCTGCGCGAGGCCCTCGGCGAGCAGGAGTGGGAGGCGCTGGGGGAGGCGCTGCGCACCGACCAGGGCCTGCGCGGGCGCCTGTTCGGCGTGCTCGGGGGGTCGACGGCGCTGGGCGACCACCTCGTCGCGCACCCCGAACGCTGGCGCACGCTGCGCAGCGAGGGCACCCCGGGCCGCACCTACGACGCCTCGCAGCTGCCCGACCTCGACGAACGCACCCGCACGCTGCTCGGGGCGGTGGGCGCCGACCCCGACGGGCCGGGGCCCGCGCGCGCCACGGTGCTCGAGCCCGCCGGCATCGGGGTGCTGCGCCTGGCCCACCGCGACGAGGTCCTCGCGCTGGCGGCCGCGGACCTGCAGGCGGTGTGCGAGCCCGAGCTGCCGATCGTGCCGGTCGAGGTCGTCGCCGCGCAGCTCGCCGACCTCGCGTCCGCCGGGCTGCGGGCGGCCCTGGCGGTGGCCGACGCGACGGTCGCCGACGCCCTGGGGAGCAAGGACGACCGGGAGCCCGGGGATCCGCTGCCCTGCCGGCTCGCCGTCATCGGCATGGGCAAGTGCGGCGGCCGCGAGCTCAACTACGTCAGCGACATCGACGTGATCTTCGTGGCCGAGGGCCAGACCGACGTCGCCACCCGGCTCGCCTCGACGATGATGCGCATCGCCACCGAGGCGTTCCTCGAGGTCGACGCCAACCTGCGCCCCGAGGGCCGGCAGGGCGCGCTCGTGCGCACCCTCGACGGGCACGTCTCGTACTACCGCCGATGGGCGAAGACCTGGGAGTTCCAGGCGCTGCTCAAGGCCCGTCCCGTCGCCGGGGACGAGGACCTGGCGCGCGAGTACGTCGAGGCGCTCGACCCGATGGTGTGGAGCGCCGCCGACCGCGACGACTTCGTCGCCGACGTGCGGGCGATGCGGCGCCGCGTCGAGGACCACATCCGCGCCGACCACGCCGACCGCGAGCTCAAGCTCGGCCGCGGCGGGCTGCGCGACGTCGAGTTCGCCGTGCAGATGCTGCAGATGGTGCACGGCCGTGGCGACGAGGCGATCCGCAGCCCCAACACCCTCGAGGCGCTCGCCGCGCTCGCCGACGGCGGCTACGTCGGCCGCGACGACGCCGCCAACCTCGCCGCGTCGTACCGGTTCCTGCGGCTGCTCGAGCACCGGGTGCAGCTGCAGAGGATGCGCCGCACCCACCTCTTCCCGCCCGACGACGACACGGCCGGCCTGCGCTGGCTCGCGCGCGCGGCCAAGCTGCGCGCCGACGGCTCGCGCGACGCGGTCGGCGTCCTGCAGCACGAGCGCGCCCGGCACACCGTGCGCGTCCGGCGCCTGCACGAGAAGCTCTTCTACCAGCCGCTGCTCGAGTCGGTGGCCCGCGTGCCGGGCGAGGCCCTCGTGCTCACCTCGGACTCGGCGATGCGCCGGCTCAAGGCCCTGGGGTGGACGTCGCCGCAGGGCGCGCTGAGCCATCTGGAGGCGCTGACCAGCGGGGTCAGCCGCGCCAGCCGCATCCAGCGGGCCCTGCTGCCGGTGCTGCTCGACGAGCTCGGGCACACCGCCGACCCCGACCACGGGCTGCTCGCCTACCGCAAGGTGTCCGAGGCGCTCGCCGGCACGCCCTGGTTCCTGGGCTACCTGCGCGACGAGGGCGTGGCCGCCGAGCGGCTGATGCGCGTGCTGGGCACTTCGCGGTGGGTGGCCGAGATGATGCCGCGCACGCCCGAGGTCCTGCGCCTGCTCGCGGGGGACGGGCCGAACGCGGAGCTGGTGGCCCGCCGGCCCGAGGAGGTGGCGGGGTCGCTGCGCCGCGCCGTCGCCCGGCACACCGACCCCGAGTCGGCGGGGCAGGTGGGCCGCTCGATGCGCCGGATCGAGCTGGTCCGCGTCGCGTGCGCCGACCTGCTCGGGCTGCTCGACACCCCTGCCGTGTGCACCGCGCTCTCGAGCATCTGGGTCGCGGTGCTGCAGGCCGCCCTCGACGCGGCCGAGCGGGGCCAGGTCGGGGACGGCACCCGCCCGGCCCGCATCGCCGTGATCGGGATGGGGCGCCTGGGCGGGGCCGAGCTGGGCTACTCGTCGGACGCCGACGTGCTGTTCGTGTGCGAGCCGGCCGACGGTGTCGACGACGCGGACGCGGTGCGCTACGCGAAGGCGGTCGCGGAGGCCACCATCGCCGCCCTCGGCGCGCCGAGCCCGGACCCGCCGCTCGAGGTCGACACCAAGCTGCGGCCCGAGGGCCGCGGCGGGCCCCTCGTGCGGACCCTCGCGTCGTACCGGCAGTACTACGCCACGATGGCCGACACCTGGGAGCACCAGGCGCTGCTGCGGGCCCGGCCGGTCGCGGGCGACGAGGACCTGGGGTCGGCGTTCGTCGACGCGATCGACCCCGTCCGCTACCCGTCCGACGGTCTGCCGGACGCGGCCGCGATCGAGATCCGGCGCATCAAGGCGCGCGTCGACAACGAGCGGCTGCCGCGCCGCGCGGACAAGGCGCTGCACACCAAGCTCGGCACCGGCGGTCTCTCCGACGTCGAGTGGACCGTGCAGCTGCTGCAGCTCCAGCACGCCGGCGCCGTGGAGTCGCTGCGCACGCCCTCGACGCTCGAGGCCCTGGACGCGGCGGCGAAGGAGGGGCTGCTGCCGGCGGGTGACGCCGAGGAGCTCGCCGCCGGGTGGACGATGGCCACCCGCGCCCGCGCCGCAGCCACCCTGGTGCGCGGCCGCCCGACCGACGAGGTGCCCCGCTCCGGGCGGGAGCTGGCCGCCGTCGCCGCCGCCCTGGGCCACGACCCCGACGACGACCCGGGCGAGTTCCTCGACGAGTACCGCCGCGTCACCCGCCGCGCCCGCGCCGTCGTCGACCGGGTCTTCTACCTCGTCGACTGAAGATTTCCCCGGCGCCGTGTCGAGAACGGGTCGCCGGCTGCGTCCCCGGGGTGCGGGCGGCCCGCACGGCCGCGACGTCCGAAGGAGCGAGGCAATGAAGTCCCTGATCCTCACGCCCTACCGCGGTGGCCCGGCGCCGCCCGGGCCGCCCGCCGGTGACCGACGGCCCGTTCGCCGAGACCAAGGACCTCATCGCGGGCTGGATGATCATCGACGTGGAGTCCTGGGACCGCGCGGTCGAGCTGGCCGGGGAGCTCTCCGCCGCCCCGGGCGCGGGCGGCGAGCCGATCCACGAGTGGCTCGAGGTCCGCCCCTTCCTCACCGGCGTGCCCGGGGGGACGGACTGAGCGGGCCGGCGGTCGGGGTGGACGCGGGGCTCCTGCGGGAGCTCGTGCCCGCGGTGATCGGCGTCCTCGTCCGGCGCGGCGCCGACTTCGCGTCGGCCGAGGACGCCGTGCAGGAGGCCCTCATCCGGGCGCTCGAGACGTGGCCGGACGACCCGCCGCGTGACCCGAAGGGCTGGCTGGTCGCGGCCGCGTGGCGCCGGTTCCTCGACGCCGTCCGGTCCGAGACGTCGCGACGGGGCCGCGAGCTGGCGGTGGACGCCGAGCCCCCGCCCGACCCGGGCCCGGCGGCCGACGACTCGCTGCGCCTGTACTTCCTGTGCGCCCACCCCGCCCTGCCGCCGGCCGCGGCCGTCGCCCTGACGCTGCGCGCGGTCGGCGGCCTGACCACCCGCCAGATCGCGGCGGCGCACCTCGTCCCCGAGGCGACGATGGCGCAGCGGATCAGCCGGGCGAAGAAGCGGATCGCGGGGGAGCCCTTCGATCGGCCCGGCGACCTCGGCACGGTGCTGCGGGTGCTGTACCTGGTGTTCAACGAGGGCTACGGCGGCGACCCGGACCACACCGACCTGGCGGGCGAGGCGATCCGGCTCGTCCGCCAGCTCGCGGCCCTGACCGACGACCCCGAGGTCGCGGGGCTGCTCGCGCTCATGCTGCTGCACCACGCGCGCCGCGCGTCCCGGACCGGGCCGCGCGGGCGGCTGGTGCCGCTCGACGAGCAGGACCGCTCGCGCTGGGACACCCGCCTCATCGCCGAGGGCGTGACGATCCTGCAGGCGGCGCTGGCCCGCGACCGCCTGGGCGAGTACCAGGCCCAGGCCGCGATCGCCGCGCTGCACGCGGACGCCCCGAGCGCCGCCGAGACGGACTGGGTGCAGATCGTGGAGTGGTACGACGAGCTGCTGCGCCTCACCGACAGCCCGGTGGTGCGGCTCAACCGGGCCGTCGCGGTCGGCCAGGCCGACGGGCCGGGCGCGGGCCTGGCGGCGCTCGCCGCCGTCGACCCCGGCGTGCCCCGCCACACCGCGGTGGCGGCCCACCTGCACGAGCGCGCCGGCGACCTGGAGCGCGCGGCCGAGCTGTACGCCGAGGCCTCGCACGGCGCGCCCAGCGTGCCGGAGCGCGACCACCTCACCCGCGAGGCGGCCCGGGTGCGGCAGCGCCTGCGGACGCCGTGACCAGCGGGCGAGCGCCGCGAGGTCGAGCATCACCCGGACCCACTCGGCCGTGTGGGTGGCGTTCACGCGCTCGATCCCCGACGATCGAACACGTGTTCGATGAGCGGGGTCCGGCGCAGCGCCGCAACGATCGGTCCGGCGCGCTCCAGCGCGACGAGGTCAAGCGTGTGTGGGTCGACCTCGCGCTCGCCTACCCGCGTGCGCCGGAGAGGCCGGTGCGCCCGGTGCCCGAGGGCGTCGACCTCCAGAGCCGCGTCCCCGGCGAGCTGCTGGCCTGGCGCCGGACGACCACGGGGGAGTGGGTGGGCTGGGTCTGCCTGCCCGTCCGGCGCGGCGAGGAGATCCGCTACGTCTACCAGTACGTGCTCGCCGCGGCGCTCTCCCCGCGCGAGGACGTGCCCGACCGCCGCGACCGCTCGTGAGCCGTGCCAGCATGGACCGCATGTTCTCCGCGCTCGGCCTGACCACCGTCCGCGCCTGCGCGATCGGCTGGGCGGTCAGCGCCGCGGTCCTGCTCGTCGGGCTCGCCCTGGTGCTCACCGTCAGCCCGGAGATCGGGATCGTGCTCTTCGTCCTCGGCGCCGTGGGCTCGGTGGTCGTGACCCTGGCCATGCTGCGCGTGCGCTCGGACGTGCACCACCGCACCGACTGACCGCCCTCCGACGCACGACGGCCCGGCACCCCGCGAGGGGCACCGGGCCGTCGGGACGTGCCGGATCAGCAGTTGAAGTACAGCTCGAACTCGTACGGGTGCGGCCGCAGGCGCAGGCCCGTCACGTCGTCGCGCTTGAGCTCGATCCACTTCTCGACGAGGTCCGAGGTGAACACCCCACCCTCGAGCAGGAAGTCGTGGTCGGCCTCGAGGTTGTTGATCGCCGCGTCGAGGCTGGCCGGGACCTGCGCGATGTCGGCGGCCTCCTCGGGCGGGAGCTCATAGAGGTCCTTGTCGATCGGCGTCGGCGGCTCGATCTTGTTCCGGATGCCGTCCAGGCCGGCCATCATCATGGCGGCGAAGGACAGGTACGGGTTGCCCGACGAGTCGGGGCAGCGGAACTCGAGGCGCTTGGCCTTCGGGTTGTCGCCGGTGATCGGGATGCGGACGCACGCCGAGCGGTTGCGGTTCGAGTAGACCAGGTTGATCGGGGCCTCGAAGCCGGGCACCAGGCGGTGGTACGAGTTCGCCGTGGCGTTGGTGAAGGCCACCAGACTCGGCGCGTGGTGCAGGATGCCGCCGATGTAGTGGCGGCCCAGGTCCGACAGGCCCGCGTAGCCGTTGGCGTCGTAGAACAGCGGCTCGCCGCCCTTGAACAGCGACTGGTGGCAGTGCATGCCCGAGCCGTTGTCGCCCGCGAGCGGCTTCGGCATGAACGTGACGGTCTTGCCGGCCTGCCAGGCGGTGTTCTTGACGATGTACTTGAACAGCTGCAGGTCGTCGGCGGCGTGCAGCAGCGTGTTGAACTTGTAGTTGATCTCGGCCTGGCCGCCGGTGCCCACCTCGTGGTGCAGCTTCTCGAGCTCGAAGCCGGCGTTGATGAGGTTGGTGCCGATCGCGGCGCGCAGGTCCGAGCTCTGGTCGGTCGGCTCGACGGGGAAGTACCCGCCCTTCATGGCGATCTTGTTGCCCTTGTTGCCGCCGAGCTCGTCACGGCCGGTGTTCCAGTGGCCCTCGACCGAGTCGACCTCGTAGAACGTGCCGTTGGGCTTCGAGTCGTAGCGCACCGAGTCGAAGATGTAGAACTCGGCCTCGGGGCCGAAGAAGCAGGTGTCGGCGACGTCGACGGTCGAGAGGAACTTCTCGGCCTTGCGGGCGACGTTGCGCGGGTCGCGGCTGTAGGCCTCGAGCGTCAGCGGGTCGTGCACGAAGAAGTTGACGTTGAGCGTCTTCTGCGCCCGGAACGGGTCGATCCGCGCCGTCGCCACGTCGGGCAGCAGCGTCATGTCCGACTCGTTGATGCTCTGGAACCCGGTGATCGACGAACCGTCGAAGGCCAGCCCGGCGGTGAACACGTCCTCGTCGAACTCCGACGCGGGCACCGTGAAGTGCTGCATCTGCCCCGGCAGGTCGCAGAAGCGGACGTCGACGTACTTCACCCCCTCGTCGGAGATGTACTTGAAGACCTCGTCCTGATTGTTGAACACCCTCGGTGGCTCCTTCACGCGCTTTGCCGGGGACGGCGGGGGGTCGGGGCGGCACGGTACCCACTGATCGAGGGCTCCGACCGTGACCGGTCCAGGTGATCCCGACGCTATGGGCGTGCTGTTGCTCGTCCGTCACCGACATGTTTCACAGCAGTTAACGCGCGCAGGGTGGCCGGGCGACCGCGTTCCGCCGTGCCCTGCCCTGGCCTGCAGCCGCCGTAGCCTGTCACGGTGACGTGGTTTCGTGAATGGCTGGCGGGCGGGGGAGACGCGCGCCGCACCGCGGCCCGGCCCGGCGGGGACGCCGAGCGGCCGGCGGCGGGCGCCGCACGACCCGCCCCGCGCGAGAGGGCCAGCGCCGACTCCCCGGTCGACGAGGGCTACCCCGGCGATCGGCTCGGCCTGCCCGAGTCGGGCCCGGGCGCGGTGGCGACGCTCCCGCGCCGTGCCGCGCAGTTCGTGCTCGACGCGCTGCTGGCCGGCCTGCTCGCCCTGCTCTTCACGTTCCCCGCGCCGCCGCAGAACTGGAGCCTGCTGACCTGGGCGATCATCATGGTGGTGCCGGTGGCCGTCATCGGTGCGACGCCCGGCATGGTGCTGCTCGGCCTGCGCGTGGTACGCCTGGACCGGCCGGGGTCGCCCGGCGTCGGCCTGCTGTGGACGCTCGTCCGCACGGCCTCGGTGTTCTTCCTACTGCCCGCGGTCATCGTC
The DNA here is from genome assembly GCA_029266415.1 of Actinomycetospora sp. Classification (GTDB taxonomy): domain Bacteria; phylum Actinomycetota; class Actinomycetes; order Mycobacteriales; family Pseudonocardiaceae; genus Actinomycetospora. The sequence continues at coordinate 9,847 of JAQSWW010000222.1, forward strand.
GACCGCGACTCGCGCGGGCTGCAGGACCGCGCGAGCCGCACGGTGGTCGTCACCACGCGGTAGGGGCGGTCCTCGCTGCCTACCGCCGGCGAGCCGTGCGCTGCATGCCCTTCATCTGCTGGGCGCCGCGCGGGACGGGGCCCTTGGGCACGGCCGGCCCGCCGCGGTTGGCCAGGGCGGCGAGGCGCTTCTCGACGGTCTCCATCTGGGCCTTGTCGATGTTGCGCGGCAGCTTGGTCATGTGGCGCTGGAGCCGGGAGAGCGGCACCTGGCCCTCGTCGTCGCCGACGGTGACGTCGTAGATCGGCACCTGCCCGACGATGCGGGCGACGCGCTTCTTCTCCTGGGCCACGAGGTTCTTGGTGCGGTGCGGGGCGCCCTCGGCCACCAGGATCACGCCCGGCCGGCCGATGACGCGGTGCACGGCGTCGAGCTGCGTGGTGCCCGCGACCGCCTGGGTCACGCGCCACTGCCCCCGCATGTTGTCCAGTGCCCAGCCGGCCGCGCCCGGCTGGCCCTTGGCCTTGCCGAAGACGTTGCGCTGGACGCGGCGCCCGAAGATGATCATGGCGATCAGGACGCCGAGCAGGATGCCGGTGGGCAGGAGGAACCACTCCTGCCCGATGAGCAGTCCGAGGAGGAACAGCACCAGCGCGGTGCCGACCACGGTGCCGATCATGATCGGCAGCAGCGCCTTGTCCTCGCGGCGCTGCATCTGGAACGCCTGCCAGATCTGGCGGAACCGCTCGCGGCGGGCAGCCTTCGCCGCCTGCTTGGCGGCCTTCTTCTCTTCCTTGCTCGCCGCGCCGGAGCCCCGCTTCGCCATGGGCCCCATTCTGCCCTAGGGGTGTGCGTGCGTTCCCGTGCTGGGGCACGGGAACGCGCTCACGAGCGCGAACGCGCCAAGACCTCGCCGACCTCCTGGCGGGCCGGGCCCTCGGCGGCCAGCTCGGCCATGCCGGCGGGCAGCTCCTCGCCGCGGGCGAGCACGGCCTGCGCGTACAGCCGCCCGGCCCGGTACGACGAGCGCACCAGCGGCCCGGCCATGACACCCGGGAAGCCCATCGCCAGCGCCGCGTCCCGGTGGGTGACGAACTCCTCGGGCTTGACCCAGCGCTCCACGGGGTGGTGGCGCAGGCTCGGGCGCAGGTACTGGGTGAGCGTCAGCAGCTCGCAGCCCGCGTCGGCCAGGTCCTGCATCGCCGCGGTGACCTCGTCGGGCGTCTCGCCCATGCCGAGGATGAGGTTGGACTTGGTGACGAGCCCGGCCGCGCGTGCCTGGCGGATGACGTCGAGCGAGCGCTCGTAGCGGAAGCCCGGCCGGATGCGCCGGAAGATGCGCGGCACGGTCTCGAGGTTGTGCGCGAGCACCTCGGGCGCGGCGTCGAACACCGGGTCGAGCTGGTCGTCGCGGCCGTCGAAGTCGGGGATCAGCAGCTCCACGCCGGTGCCGGGGTTGAGCTCGTGCACCTGTCGGACCGTCTCGGCGTAGAGCCAGGAGCCGCCGTCGTCGAGGTCGTCGCGGGCGACACCGGTGATCGTCGAGTACCGCAGGCCCATCTGCCGGACCGACTCCGCGACCTT
>JAQSWW010000042.1 GCA_029266415.1 Actinomycetospora sp.
GATGGTCCGCGCGAGGGCGTCCCCGTCGGGCTGGGCGGGAGAGGCCGACGGCTCGGGCGCCGCGGCGACGGGGGCGACCGCCTCGGGTGCCCGTCCGGGTCGGGCGCGGGTGCCGCGACGGCGGGTGGCGCTGCGGGCCGCGCGGCCCCCCGGTCCGGGCAAGCGGCGAGGGTGCGGCGCGGTGTCGTCGCGAGCAAGGCCGACACCCCTCGCCCGGCCCGCTTGGGGCCGCCTGGCGGTGGGGTTACACCCCGTCGGCCCAGCGGCGGCGCGCGGGCGCGACCGTCACCAGCCCTGTTCCCGGGCCTGCTCCCGGGCCTCCTCCTGGTACACGTCGGGCACGTCGTCGTGGTCGAGGTCGGCGCGCTCGCGCTCGTGGATGCGCCGGTACACGGCGTTGCGGTAGCGCAGCACGATCGTGGCGAGCAGGGCGGCGAGCAGCGACGCGCTCAGGACCCCGATCTTGACGTGGTCGTCGGCGGCGCTGCCGGTGCCGAAGGCGAGCTCGCCGATGAGCAGCGACACGGTGAAGCCGATCCCCGCCAGCAGGGCGAGCCCGAACACGTCGGTCCACGACAGCTCCTCCGAGAGCTGCGCGCGGGTGACCCGCTGGACGAGCCAGGTCGCGCCGAGGATGCCGACGACCTTGCCGGCCACGAGGCCGGCGATGATCCCCAGGGTGATCGCGTCGGTGAACGCGGCGCCCAGCCCGCCGCCGACGACCGTCACGCCGGAGGCGAAGAACGCGAAGACCGGCACCGCGAACCCGGCCGACACCGGCCGCCAGCGGTGCTCGAAGTGCTCGGCGAGCCCCGGCCCGGGCCCCTCCTTGCGCCGGATCACCGGCACCGCGAACCCGAGGAGCACGCCGGCCACGGTCGCGTGGACCCCGGACTCGTGCACGAGCACCCAGGTCAGCACGGCCAGCGGCAACAGCAGCCACCAGAAGCGCACGCGCCGCTGCACGAGCAGGGTGAAGACGGCCAACGGCAGGAGCGCGAGCAGCAGCGGCACGACCGCCAGCTGGTCGGTGTAGAAGAGCGCGATGATCGTGATCGCGAGCAGGTCGTCGACCACGGCCAGGGTCAGCAGGAAGGTACGCAGCGCGTCGGGCAGGCAGGAGCCGATCAGCGCGAGGACCGCGAGCGCGAAGGCGATGTCGGTGGCCGTGGGGATCGCCCAGCCCGCCGCGCCGGGCCCGCCGTAGTTGATCGCGGTGTAGATGAGGGCCGGGGCGATCATGCCCCCGACCGCGGCCGCGATCGGCAGGGCCGCCCGCGACGGGTTCCGGAGGTCGCCCGCCACGAACTCGCGTTTGAGCTCGAGCCCGGCGACGAAGAAGAAGATCGCCAGCAGCCCGTCGGCGGCCCACGTCGCGAGACTCAGGTCGAGGTGCAGGGCGGCGGGACCGACGCGCAGCTCGGACAGGGCGCCGTAGGCCTCGCGCCAGGGCGAGTTCGCCCAGAGCAGCGCCACCACGGCCGCGCCGACGAGCAGGATCCCGCCGACCGTCTCGCGGCGCAGGACGTCGCCGATGCGCGCCGTCTCGGACCACGAGCGGCGGGCGAAGAGGCGGGGCACCGGGCGAGGGGAGCGGGTCACGGGTCCTCCGGCGGGCAGGCGACAGCGACTGCCGACCAGCCTTCCCGGCGCACCGTGGACGACCTTACGGGCTCGGGCGCGTCTCAGCAGGTGGTGTTCGGCAGCGGCAGCGTCGTCTCCAGCAGGTAGCGGTTCACCGCGTCGTCGATGCACGGCACGCCGTTGGTGTAGACGGTGTGCCCGTCGCCCCGGTAGGTCAGCAGCGCCGAGCCGGGCAGGCGCTGGGCCAGCGCGACGCTGTTCTGGTACGGCGTCGCCGGGTCGTCGGTGGTACCCAGGATGAGCATCGGGGGGCCGAGGTAGTTCTCGAGCGGGGTCAGCGGCTGCTGCGGCGCCGGCCAGTCGGCGCAGGTCAGGCCGCTGACGAGCACGTTGCCCGAGAAGTGCGGCGCCCGCGCCTCGGTGGCGCGCGCCGAGGCGAACACCTGCGCGTCGTCGGTCGGCCAGGCGTTGTCCAGGCAGGTCACGGCGTTGTAGGTGTCGGAGTTGCTGCCCCGGAAGTACGCGGCGGCGAGCTGGCTCATCGGGGCACCGTCCCCGCGGTCGGCCGCGGCGAGGGCCTGCGCGAGCTGGGGCCAGCTCGTCGGGCTGTAGAGCGGGTAGACGACGCCGATCTCGAACAGCCCCGCCGACAGGGGGCTGCGCCCGGGCACCGGCAGGGGCGAGACGGCCAGCCGCGCCCGCACCCGGTCGACGACACCGATCGGGTCGGCGCGCACCGGGCACCGCGGATCGACCGAGCACGCGGCCGCGAACTGGCGCAGCGAGTTCTCGAAGCTCTCGGCCTGCGCCGAGTCCAGCCCCGGCTTGGACACGTCGACGACGCCGTCGAGCACGATCGCGCGCAGCCGCGTCGGGAAGAGCTGGGCGTAGGTCTGGCCGATCGACGTGCCGTAGGAGAAGCCCAGGTAGCTGATGCGGTCCTGGCCCAGGGCCTCCCGGATGCGGTCCATGTCGCGCGCCACGTTGCGGGTGCCCAGGTGGGGCAGGAGCTCCGGGTAGCGCTGGCCGCACGCGAGCGCGTACCGGTCGACGGCGTCGTCCGTCGCGGCCTCGTCGGCGGGGTCGCCCGGGTCCGGGTCGCCGGAGTAGGGCGTGTCCGGGCCCAGCGGACACTGCAGCCCGGTGCTCCCGCCGACGCCCCGCGGGTCGAAGCCGATCACGTCGAAGCGGTCGGTGATCGCGGGCGGCAGCAGGCCGGCCTGGACGATCTCGACGCCCGAGCCGCCGGGTCCGCCGGGGTTCACGAGCAGGACACCCAGCTTCCGGGCCTGGTCCGCGGCCGGCCGGCGGGCGATCGCGATCGGCAGGACCGGTCCACCCGGGTCCGCGTAGTCCACGGGCACCGGCACCGACGCGCACTCGAGCCCGCCCGCGCACGGGGAGAACGACGGGCCGGGGCCGGCGGGTGTGGACGGCGGGGCGGAGCGGGCGGACACGGTCGTGGAGGACATCGGGATGGGCGGCACGCCCGGCTCCGGACCGCGGGCGCAGCCGGTCAGCACCAGGGCAGCCGCGGCGAGCACGCCCAGACCGTGCACAAGGCCACGCGGGAGGGACCGCGGGTGCCGCTGCGCCATGTGCTCTCCTGCCGTCCGGGACCGCCTCCGGCTGCGCCGGGTGGCTCATCTTGCCCGGCCGGTCGTCGCAGCCACGCACGCCTCCCGTCCTGGCCGACCCGCTCCCGTCCATGGTCGGTCGCGGATCGTGCGCCCGGCGCGGGGGGTTCGTCGGGGCCGGTGTGGTCGACCCCGAGGCATGGAGTCGTGGGCGGAGCCCGACCGCGGCACGCCGGGGCGCGGGCGGCGGATCGTGCACGAGGTGACCCATGACCTCGTGCGCCCCGAGGACCTGCGCGGCCTGCGCACCGACCTGGTGGCGTGGGTGCGGGCCACGGCGGGGTGCCCCGCGGGGCCCGCGCTGACCGACCGCCTCGACGACGTCGCGACGGCGCTGTACGAGGCGCTGACCAACGTGGTCGACCACGCCTACCCCGAGGGGGGCGGCCCGGTGCGGGTGGTCGCGCGGCTCGACCTCGAGGGGCTTCCCTGGCTGGAGGTCGAGGTGGTCGACCGCGGCGCCTGGCGTCCGGCGCCCGCCGACCAGGGGCACCGCGGACGGGGCCTGCAGCTGCTCGCGGCCATCGCCGACGGCCACGACGTGCGGCACGACCCCGCCGGCACCCGGGTCCTCCTGTGGTGGCACCGCCCGCCGTGAGCTGACTACGGTCGGTGCCCATGAGGACTCCCGAGCTCGTGCTCGTGCCCGCGCTGGTGGGTCTGCCGGCCGCGCAGGCGCACGAGGTCGCGATGGCGGCCCGGGTCGTCGCGGTCGATCCCGACCCGGACACCCCGCCCACGGTCGAGGGCACGGTGACCGCTCAGCAGCCGGCCGCGGGGACGCGGGTGCCCGCCGGCGAGGCCGTGACGATCTGGGTGGAACCCGACTCGGGCGGCGGCGGGGGCGGCGGCAACATGCCGCGCATCGAGCCCGACAAGCCCCTCGACGGCGCCGGCGCGAACTGAGCCAGCCACCGGAGCACCGGAGCGCGACGCAGGTCGTGGGACAGCGCGACGCAGGAGGGGTGACTCCCGGAGCGCGGCGCAGGTCGCAGGAGGACGCGTGGTGACCATCGGAGCGCGACGCAGGTCGTGGGACAGCGCGACGCAGGAGCGCTGGAGGGCGGACCTGCTTGGAGCGGAAGGAAGGCCCCGGGGAGTCGTCGGGTCGGGGGTCCGACGACCCTCCGGGGCCACCCGGGAAGTCGTCGACGCGGCGGGCGGCGTTACGCCTGCGCGTGCCGCCGTCCGGGTGTGATCCCGGACCCCTGAGGGGACCCCGACGGACCAGCCGCCCAGCCGGAGGTGTCCGTCCGTGAAGATCGGTTACAAGCTGATCGCCGAGGCCTACTCGCCGACCGAGATGGTGCGCCAGTGCGTGCGCGCCGAGGAGGTCGGCTTCGACTTCGTCGAGATCTCCGACCACTACCACCCGTGGGTGTCGGAGCAGCAGCACTCCGGCTTCGCCTGGTCGATGCTCGCGGCGATGGCCGCGAGGACCGAGCGGATCGAGCTGGCCACCGGCGTGACCTGCCCGTTCATCCGGTACCACCCGGCGATCATCGCCCAGGCCGCCGCGACCACCCAGCTGCTCTCCGACGGCCGCTTCACCCTCGGCGTCGGCTCGGGCGAGCGGCTCAGCGAGCACGTCGTCGGGAAGGGCTGGCCGGCGGTGCACGTCCGGCACCAGATGTTCCGCGAGTCACTGGAGATCATCCGCCTGCTGTGGCGGGGCGGCTACCAGACCTACGAGGGCAAGCACCTCACGCTCGAGGACGCCCAGGTGTTCGACCTCCCCGAGACGCTGCCGAAGATCATCGTGGCGACCGGCGGTCCGCAGGCCTCCCGGCTCGCCGCGGAGCTGGGTGACGGCATCTTCACCACCGAGCCCCGCGCCGACCTGATCCAGGCGTTCACCGACGCCGGAGGCGAGGGCCCGCGGTACACCGAGGTCCCCCTGGCCTTCGGCGCCACCGAGGACGAGGCCGCCGAGCAGGCCCGCAAGCTGTTCCGGTTCGGGCTCACCGGCTGGAAGGTGCAGGCCGAGCTGCCGAACCCGGTCAACTTCGACGCGGCCACGGCGACCATCACCGCCGAGCACATGCGCGAGGCGTTCGCCTGCGGCCCGGACACCGGCACGCAGCTGCAGGTCGCCCAGCAGTTCGTCGACGGCGGCTACGACCACCTCGCGCTGATCAACGCCGGGACCGACGTCGACGGGTTCTTCGAGCACTTCAGCAAGGAGCTGGCCGAGCCGCTGCGGGCGCTGCGTCCCTCGTCCTGAGCGCGGTCGTACCCTCGACGGTGGGCCCTGCGGGAGACGCAGCGGAGCGGAGCTCGACCTCCGGCTGAGGCCCCGGAGGAGGAGTGCGATGACCGCGGTGACCGCCGCAGCCGGTGTCGAGGGTGCCGAGGACCCCGGGACGCAGGCGCAGCGACGCCGCACGTTCGCGGTGATCAGCCACCCGGACGCCGGCAAGTCCACGCTCACCGAGGCGCTGGCCCTGCACGCCGAGGTGATCTCGGCGGCAGGGGCCGTGCACGGCAAGGGCGGACGGCGCGGCGTGACGTCCGACTGGATGGACATGGAGCGCGAGCGCGGCATCTCGGTGACGTCGGCGGTGCTGCAGTTCTCCTACCGCGACCAGGTCGTCAACCTGCTCGACACCCCGGGCCACGGCGACTTCTCCGAGGACACCTACCGGGTGCTCGCAGCGGTCGACGCCGCGGTGATGCTGCTCGACGCGGCCAAGGGCCTCGAGCCGCAGACCCTCAAGCTCTTCGACGTCTGCCGCGACCGCGGGGTCCCCGTGCTGACGTTCGTCAACAAGTGGGACCGCCCGGGCCGCGAGCCGCTCGAGCTGCTCGACGAGGTGGAGCAGACGATCGGCCTGCGCCCGATGCCGATCACGTGGCCGGTGGGCATCGCCGGCGACCTGCACGGGCTGGTCGAGCGGGCCGACGGCACCTTCCACCGCTTCACCCGCGCGGCGCACGGGGCGTCGAAGGCGACCGAGGAGGTGCTCGACGCCGACACCGCGGCGGCCGAGGAGGGCGCCGACTGGGAGCGCGCCACCGAGGAGCTCGAGCTGCTCGACGAGATCGGCGCGGGCTTCGACGACCAGGCCTTCCGCGCCGGCACCGCCACCCCGGTGATGTTCGGGTCGGCGCTGTCGAACATCGGAGTCGCCCGCCTGCTCGACGCACTGGTCGAGCTCGCCCCGCCGCCCGGTCCGCGTCCGGACCGCAAGGGCGACCCCCGCCCGGTCGACGCGCCCTTCTCCGGGCTGGTGTTCAAGGTGCAGGCGTCGATGGACAAGTCGCACCGCGACCGCGTCGCGTTCGTCCGTGTGTGCTCCGGGCGCTTCGAGCGCGGCATGGTGCTCACCCACGACGCCACGGGGCGTCCGTTCGCCACGAAGTACGCGCAGGCGATGTTCGGGCGCGACCGCTCGACGATCGAGGAGGCGTTCCCCGGCGACATCGTCGGGCTGGTCAACGCCACCGCGTTGCGGCCCGGCGACACGCTGTGGGCCGAGGAGCCGGTCACGTTCCCGACCATCCCGAGCTTCGCCCCCGAGCACTTCGCGGTGTGCCGGGTGGCCGACATGTCGAAGACCAAGCAGTTCCGCAAGGGCATCGAGCAGCTCGACTCCGAGGGCGTCATCCAGGTGCTGTCCTCGGACCTGCGCGGCGACCAGGCGCCGGTGCTGGCCGCGGTCGGCCCGCTGCAGTTCGAGGTGGTCACGGCCCGGCTCGCCGACGAGTTCGGCGCCCCGGTGAAGCTCGACCGCCTCGAGTACACGCTCGCCCGCCGCACCGACGAGGCCGGCGCCCGGGCGCTGCGCAGCGCCGTCGGCATCGAGGTGCTCACCCGCCGCATCGACGGCGAGCTGCTGGCGCTCTTCCCGCACAAGTGGCGACTGCAGGCCGTCACGCAGAACAACCCGGACCTGCTGCTCGCGCCGCTGGTCGCCGACGCCCTGTGACCTCCGGTCTCGTGCGTGCTTGCCCGTGCCCCAGCACGGGCAAGCACGCACACCCTCAGGCGGGCAGGCGCCGCGGCGGCAGGGCGTCGTTGATCGTCCGGCTGGTCGACTCGGGGTCGGGGACCTCGACCACCACGCGGTGGTACGGGTCGCCGCGCAGGTAGATCGCGAGCAGCTGGGTCGCGCCGCGCACCATCCACAGCTGGCGGCGCTCGCCGATGCCGAAGGAGCCGGCGCGCAGGACCTTCGGGACGCTGACCCCGGGCAGGTGGACACGAGGGCTGCCCGCCACGGCGTCGTGCCGGGTCATGGGGCGGGCGAGCAGCACGCGGCTGAGCGGCAGGTACACCCCGCGCGAGCACGCCCAGACCCGGTCGGAACCGGTGAAGCGCACGACGAGCCCGTCCGTGGTGATGCGCAGCTGGACCGGCATCAGAGGGTCGTCCCGCGCTCAGCCGAGCCGGTCGTTCTTGGCCGCGGCCTCCTCGTAGGCACGCTCCGTGGCGCGCTGAGCGTCCGCGAAGCCCTTCTCCACCGCCTGCGTGCCGTCGCTGTGAGCGTCGCGCACGGCCTGCTCGGCGTCGCGGGCGGCCTGGGCCAGGGCGCGCTCGGCGTCGGCCGCGGCGTCGGCGACGGTGTTGCTCGCGCCGTCGCTGGAGGCGCTCGGGGCGTCGACCGGTGCGTCGCGGGAGCCGTCCACGGCGTGTGCGCCGGCCTGGCCGGCGCCCGGAGCCCCGGTGCGGTCGCCACCGAGATCCCCGCTGCGGTCGCCACCGAGATCCCCGTTGCGGTGCCCGCCGAAGTCGTTGCCCACCGGCGGCGTGTCGAGGGGACCCGAGGCGCCCGTACCGGGCAGGCTGGTGTCCCCACCCGGGAGACCGGCACCCTCGGGGCGACGGTGCTGGGCCGACCGGTCCCCGATCAGCTCGTCGGACTCGACGGGACGACGGGCGTCGTCGGCTGAGCTCACGGACGGACCTCCGGACTGTCGCTCGGACGGCCGCGGCCGGGCCCCCGTGCTGGAGGCGCGGCACCCAGCCCCCCGATCGGCTTTGATGCGGCCGCCAGCATGGCAGGCGGCGCCCCGATCGGTCCGGCCACCCTCCTCGGCCGGGTCGGCGGAAAGCGCTGGTGCCGACCTCCTGGGCTGAGCGGACGACCTCGTCCGCCCGGACGGCGGATCATCCGGCCGTGGGGCCGTCGGCGCGGCGTGATCGTCCCCGGACCGCGGAGCGCGACGGGGCACACCTCGGTGACACGATGGCGGGGACGGCCCGCGACCCCGCCGGACCGGAGAAGAGCAGGACCCGAGCAGGAGACGAGATGGACCGACCCGACCCGGGGACCACGGCTCCCCCGGTCCCCGAGCAGGCGCGTTTCTGCGCGCGCTGCGACGGGCCGGTGGGTCGGGGTCGCTCCGGGCGGCCGGGTCCCGAGCGGGGCACCTGCACCTGGTGCGGCGCGCCGTACGACGTCCGCCCGGACCTGGCCGTGGGCACCGAGCTCCGGGGCCGCGCGGGGCGCTACCGCGTGCGGGCGCCGCTCGTACGCGGCGCCCGGGGCTGGTCGTACACCGCGACGCGCCGGGCCGACGAGGCCCTCGTCGTGCTCGGACGCCTCGAGGGCCCGGAGGGTCCCGCGGCGGGCGACCTCGCCGTGACCGAGACCGAGGTCCTGCTCCGCCTCGACGTCCCGGGCCTCGTGCGGGCTCGCGACGTGGTCGACGCCGACGGGCGCGACGGGCCGGTGCGCCTGCTCGTGCTCGACCACGTGACCGGTGAGCCGCTGTCGGCGCGGCGTCCCTGCCCGCCCGGCGAGGCCCTCGACGCCGTCCTCGGCGCGGTGCCCCCGGTCGCCACGCTGCACGCGCACGGGCTGCTCCACGCCGACCTCAACCCGTCGAACCTGCTGATCGGCCCGGACGGCATCACCGTGCTGGACCTGGGCAGCGTGCGCCGCGTCGAGGACCGGCACAGCGACGTCTGGTCCACCACCGGTTTCGTCGCCCCCGAGATTCGTCCCGGCGGCCCCGGCCCGTCGGTGGCCTCGGAGGTGTTCGCGCTGGGCCGCACGCTCGCGGTGCTGCTCGCCGACTTCGACCACCAGCGCAACCTCGCCCTGCGCCTGCCCGACCCCGCGGGGATCCCCGTGCTGCGCGACGACCCCGACCTCGCGGCGCTGCTGACCCGCGCCACCGACCCCGACCCGGCGCGCCGGCACCGCAGCGTCGAGGCCTTCGCGGCCGAGGCGCGACAGGTGCGCGGGCGCTACCCCGCCCGTCCGGGGGACTCCGGCGTGGGTCGCGGTGATCCCGTCGGGGCGGACCCGGAAGATGACCCCACCCGGCGCGGCGGTGACCGCGCGAGCCGCCGTGCCCCCGTGGCCCGCGATCCCCGAGGAGCACCGATCCCGTGATGGAGATGGCCGGGACACCCCCGATCCCCGGGGAGCGCACGGGGCGCGCGACGTCCGAGCCCGAGGGCGGTCCGCTGGTGGAGCGCACCGACCTGCGCGCGCAGCTCGCGGCGGGCGCGGCGGCGCCCTGCCCGCAGTGCGGCGACCTCGCGCCGGCCGAGGCCGACGGCACCTGCCCGGCCTGCGGCACGCTGCGCCCGTCACCGCGGGACCACGTGGAGCTGGTCGTCGGCGCGGCCGCCGCGATCACCGACCGCGGCCTGCGCCGGCGGCGCAACGAGGACGCCGTCGAGCTGGGCCGGCGCGTCGAGGGCGGCGTGGAGACCTGGGTCGCCGTCGTCTGTGACGGGGTGGCCTCGGCCCGCCGGGGCGACGAGGCCGCGCTCGCCGCCGCCTCCGCCGCCGTCGGCGCCGCCCTGGAGACCGCCGCGGCCCCCGCGACCCCGCCCACCGGCTTCCGCGCCGTCTCGTCCGCGCAGAACACCGGCCCGGTCAGCGTCGACCCCGAGGTGGACGTGGCCGAAGGCCGACCGGGGCGCGCCGGCACGGGGCTCGGCGGCGAGCTCGACGCGCTGGCGACGGCCGCGTCGGCCGCCGCGGCGAGCGCGGCCGCCGACCTCGGGCTCACCGGCGGCGACAGCCCGGCGTGCACCTACGTCGCGGCGGTCGTGCGTGGGGGCGACGCCGTCGTCTCGTGGATCGGCGACAGCCGGGCCTACTGGCTCGCCGCCGACGGGTCGTCCCGCGTCCTGAGCACCGACGACTCGTGGGCCGAGGAGATCGCCAACGCCGGCCTCATATCGCGCGACGAGGCGGCCCGCGACCGCCGCGCCCACGTGCTGACGCGCTGGCTGGGCCGCGACGCCCCCGGCGGCCCGGCGCACGCCCGCCGCGTCCGGCTCGGCGTGCCCGGGTTGCTGCTGCTGTGCAGCGACGGGCTGTGGAACCACCTGCCCGACCCCGCGGTGCTCGCCCGGCTCGCGGCCCCGGCCCTGCGGGAGCTCGCCGCGGCCGACGACGACCGGGCGGGCGGGAGCGCGGAGGCCGACCTCGCGCCCGGGGGCGCCGACGCCCCGTCGCACCCCGTCCTCGCGGCCGCGGCCGCGCTCCTCGCCGCGGCACTGGACGACGGCGGCAGCGACAACGCGACCCTGGCCCTGGTGCCGATCGTCCCGCCCGCCGAGGTGCGCGACCGCCCGTCGGTGGCCGTCGACGCCCGCGGCCCGGACGAGCGCACGGGCCCGATCCCGCTCGACGGCGAGGGTGTGGTCGACCGATGAGCGACGGTCCTCCCGGCAACGCGACCGGGGACGAGCCCGGCCCCGGCCGCTGGGTGGTGACGGTCCACGCCGACCGCGACTACCACGACCTCGTCCTCGCGCGCCGCCCCGCAGACGCCACCGGCACGATGACGCCCGACTTCCCCGCGGACGCGACGCCGCGCGAGGTGGTCCTGCGCACCGACGAGGTGCGCATCGGGCGCGCCGGCGGGCCGGCCACGGCCGACGCGCCCGAGATCGACCTCGCGGGTCCCCCGCCCGACCCCGGCGTCTCGGGGCTGCACGCCGTGCTGATGGCCCTGCCCCCCGACCGCTGGGTGGTCATGGACGCCGGCTCGACCAACGGCACCACGCTGAACTACGACGAGGACCCGCTGACCCCGGACACGCCCGTCGCCCTGCGCTCCGGCGACCGCATCCACGTCGGGGCCTGGACGACGCTCGTCGTCGAGCGCCGCTGACCTCAGCGCTCGGGCAGCGGGATCGGCCGCGTCACGGCGTCGGCGAGGGCGGGCCGGGGGTCGAGCACCGCGCGGGTGATGACGAAGCGCGCCGCCAGGAAACTCACCGGCAGCGCCAGCCCCGCCGCCACGAGGGGGGCGAGGCGCTCGTCGACCCCCAGGTGCACGAGGCCGACGACACCGACCGTCGTCGCCAGGATGTTGACCACCTGCGAGGCGGGGTAGAGCAGGAACCGCGTCCAGGTCGGGCGCACGCGGAACGTGAAGCGGCAGTTGAGCAGGAACGACACCACCATCGCCGCGCCCAGCCCGACGGTGTGGGCGACGAGGTAGCCGGCCCGCGGGTGGGCGAGCAGGTAGGTGCCGTAATAGGTGGCCGCGTTGGCCACCCCGACCAGGCCGTAGCGCACGAGCCCCGAGAGGAGCTCGCGCGGGCTCACGCGGCGGCCGTGTAGACCGCGAGGCCGATGAGCACGACCCACGTCAGGCCGAGCACCTGGAGCACGCGGTCACCGAGGACGATCTCCTCCGGCTCGCCGCCGTTGCCCCCGTCGACGTCCACGGCGTAGCGCAGGATCGCGACCACGAACGGGACGATCGACACGATCGCCCAGGTGGACGGGGCGGAGGGCAGGCGGCCGGGCATCGACGTCACGCCGATGCCGAACGCCCACAGCCCGTAGGCCATGATCACGACGGTGGCCGAGAGCGACCACACGAAGCGCAGGTAGGACGCGGAGTAGCGCTCCAGCGACTTGCGGATCTTCGCGCCGGTGCGCTCGGCGAGGCGCATCTCGGCGTAGCGCTTGCCCGACGCCATGAAGAGCGACCCGAACGCCATCGTGAGCAGGAACCAGGGCGAGAGCGGGAGCCCGGCAGCGGCACCGCCGGCGATGGCCCGCATGAGGAAGCCGGACGAGACGATGCAGATGTCGATGACGGGCTCGTGCTTGAGCCACAGGCAGTACGCCAGCTGCACCGCGATGTAGATGGCGGTGACGGTCAGCAGGTCCGGGTCGGCGACGTAGCTGACCGCCAGCGCCCCGGCGAACAGCACGATGCCCCAGACGACCGCGAGGGTCGGCGGGACGACGCCCGCGGCGATGGGCCGGAACTTCTTCTTCGGGTGGGCGCGGTCGGCCTCGACGTCCTTGGTGTCGTTGATGAGGTAGACGCCCGAGGCCGCGAGCGAGAACGCGACGAACGCCAGCGCGACGTCCGGGAGCACGGTGAGGTCGAGCAGCCGGCCCGCCGCGAACGGGGCGGCCAGCACGAGGACGTTCTTGACCCACTGCCGCGGGCGCATGGTCTTGAGCAGGCCCAGCGGCACGGCCACCGGCTTCGGGCGGTGCGTCGGAGCGACGGGCGCCGGCGACGCCTCGGCGGTGGACTCGTCACCGCCCTCGGCGGGACGGGTCTGCTCGGACGGCTCGGCCGCGGGGCTCGGCGGCGTCACGGGGGTCATGCGGTCCTCCAGCGGCCGACCGAGCCCCGGCGCACGGCGCGGCGCGCGCCGGCCGCGCACACCACCCCCAGCACCGAGCCCGCCAGCACGTCGGTCGGGTAGTGGACGCCCAGCACGACGCGCGAGAGCGCCATGCCGGGCACGAGGAGCATCGCCGCACCGGCGCCCGCCCCGCCGACGAGGCCGGCGTAGAGCACGGCCGCCGCGGTGGTGGACGAGGCGTGCGACGACGGGAAGCTCAGGCGGCTGGGGGTGCCGACGTGGACGGCCACCCGCGGGTCGTGGGGCCGGCGGCGGCGCACCACGCGCTTGACGGTGATCGAGGCGCCGTGCGCGGCGACCACGCCGGCCACCGCGGTGCCCCACTGGCGTCGGCGGGGCGCGTCGAGCGCGGCACCGAGCGCGCCGAGGGCGATCCAGCCCGCCGCGTGCTCGCCGAAGAAGGACATCGCGCGGGCGGCGCCGACCACGGGCGGTGTGCCGAGGCGGCGCTGCACGGTCTCCAGGACCGCCACCTCGCCCCGTACCGGGCCGACGGTGACGACGGGTCCCTCGGCGCGATCGAGCACGTGGTGGTCCCTCCAGCTCGCCCTGGTCTGTCCGGATGCTACGCGGGCCTTGACACACGGCCCCGCAGTGGTCCAGGGGGTGTCGCTCGAGACCTCACTCAGAACCACCGCTCCAGGACGGACGCGACACCGTCGTCGAGGTTGCTCGCGACGACCTCGTCAGCGACGCGGAGCACATCGGCGTGGGCGTTGGCCACGGCCACGCCGTGCCCGGCCCAGCGCAGCATCGCGAGGTCGTTGGGCATGTCGCCGAACGCGACGGCGTCGGCCGCGTCCACCCCGTGGTGCTCGGCGGCGCGGGCCAGGCCGTGCGCCTTCGTGACGCCCCGGACCGCGCACTCCAGCAGGCCGCCACCGGCGGAGTACGTGATGTCGACGAGATGCCCGACGGCGTCGCGCGCGGCCCGCGCCATGTCCTCGCTGCCGCGGGTGCGGTGGCGCGCGAGCACCTTGATCACCGGCTCCGCCAGCAGCTCGCCCGGCCCCACGCGGCGATGGTCGGGGTGCGGCCAGGCGTGCACGTACGCGGCCTCGGAGACGAACTGCTCGTCGCGGCGGTCGAACGCCCCCGCGCCGACGCGCTCGACGGCCAGCCCGCAGCCGGGGATCGCGGTGTGCAGGGCCTCGACGACCTCGGCGAGCACGTCGACGTCGAGGAGCTCGGCCGCGACCACCCGGTCGGTCGCGGCGTCGTAGAGCACCGCGCCGTTGGCCGCCACGGTCAGCGCGTGCACGCCGAGCGCCTCGCACACCCGCGGCACCCAACGCGGCGGGCGGCCGGTCGCGAGCACGAGGGGCACGCCCGCGTCGACCATCCGCCGGACGACGGCCCGGGTGCGCGGCGAGGGCTCCTCGCCGTCACCCAGCAGCGTGCCGTCGACGTCGGAGGCGACCAGCGCCGGTCTCTGCACGCCTCCGAGACTATGGCTGGACTGGGCGCCGCGCCGCCGGGTATCCGCGCGGATGAGCACCATCGACGCGCTGCTGGACGAGGCCGGGCAGACGTTCGCCGACGAGGCCGGCATCACGCTGGAGAACGAGCCCGCCCCGCTCTACCGCCTGCTCGTGCTGAGCGTCCTGCTCTCCCGGCGCGTGCAGGCGCAGCTGGGCATCCGGGCCTGCCGCGAGCTGGTCGACTCGGGCATGGGCACGCCCGAGCGGATGCGCGACGCGTCGTGGCAGGAGCGGATCGAGGCCCTCGGCCGTGCGAGGTACCGCAGCACCGAGCAGACCGCGACGGCCCTGGGCGAGGGCGCGCAGCTGGTGCTCGACGAGTGGGGCGGCGACCTGCGCCGGATGCGCGAGGCCGCCGACGGCGACGCGGGCAGGCTGCGCGAACTCCTCACCGCCGTGCCGCGCCTCGGTCCCGTCGGCGCCGACATCTTCACGCGCGAGGTGCAGGCGGTGTGGCCCGAGTTCCGCCCGCACCTCGACGCGAAGGCCGTCGCCGGCGCCGAGAAGCTGGGCCTGTCGCAGGACCCGCAGGAGCTGGCCGGGCAGGTCGCGGGCGACGACCTCGCGCGCCTGGCCGCCGCGCTGGTGCGGGCCGACCGCGACGACGACGTGCGCGAGGACGTCCAGGGGCAGTCCTGACCGGAGCGCGCCGGACATCGCGGGACAGCGCGACGGAGGAGCGCTGGAGGGCGCACGTGCTCGGCGCGAGCAACAGCTAACCGACGGCGCCCTGGTACTCGACGTCGACGTAGTCCTCGCGCGCCAGGGTCGGGCCACGCTCCCAGCCGCTCTGGCTGCGCTCGCTCGTGGTCACCGCGTAGCCGCCGGTCGGCAGGTCGCGCACCACGAGGTCGACGCGACCCCACGGCTTGGCGCGCTCGGAGCCGGGCGGCACCGACGTCGCGAGCCGGACGTAGGTCGCGCCGACCGTGTCCAGGCGCCACACCCCGCCGCGGTAGCGGTTGTCCTGCAGTCCGTAGTACGCCCGGGTCAGGTCCTCGTCCGCGTGGATCCGCACGTCCGACGCGGGCGCGATGCCGCCGTGCGAGGCCACCTGGTCGACGCAGGGCCACAGCACCGTCGACATCTGGTCGACGAGCACCGGGCGCCCCGCGAGCACCGGCGCGATCGACGCCGGGCGGGCCAGGAACGGCTGGGCCACGGCGAGCCGGTCCTGGCCGCGCTCCCCCGTGGTCTCGACGACCACCCGCACGAACGTCGGGTCGCCGGGCGCGTCGACCAGCGACACGGGCCGGTGCTGCCAGGTCCGCTCGTCGGCCTGCGGCAGGTAGTCGATCTCGGTCCGGCCCAGCAGGCGCGGCGCGGCCGCGACGCCGTCGGCGAACTCCACCGACACGCGCTCGTCGGGCGGGCCGGACTCGAGCAGCGGCACCACGACGTCGGTGGCCTCCGACCCCGGCGGCACCGGGTACCAGCCGGTGACCAGGGTGCCGCGGCCGCCGGAGCCCTCGGTGACGTCGTGCCACACCCGCCCGAGGCCGGGCACCGGCGAGGGCGTCGGGGCGACCGTGTCGTCGACGAAGTCGCCGGTGGTCGCCGCCGGGCCCACGGGGGCGCCGAGCGGGACCGGCGTCGGCTGCAGGACGGTGACGTTGTCCTGGAGCCCGCAGCCCTGGCGCACGACGTCCTTGACGTTGCCCAGCGCCACCGTCCACCCCGGGTACTGGCGCAGCGGCGCGAGCACCATGACCCCGATCATCCCGACGACGACGCTCACGCAGGCCACGGCCAGCAGCGCGCGGTCGGGCTCCGGGCGGGGCAGCCAGCGGTCGGGCCAGCGGCGCAGCGACCAGTGCGCCCACACCGCGGCGAGCACCGCCACGGCCACCCACACGAGCGGGTTGCGCAGGAAGATCGGGCCGAGGTGCGGGGCGAGCAGGTTCTGGCTCAGCGGGGTCGGATAGGGGTCGGCGTGCTCGCCGAAGAACTGCCCGCGGTCGGTGTAGGGCCGCCACAGGTTCCAGCCCGCGTAGCTGACCGACGTCGCGATGACCAGCACGGCGACGCCGCCGACGGTGGCCAGGGCCCGGTCGTGGCGGGGCATCGGGCCGCGCAGCAGGGTGAGCGCGATCAGCACGGTGCCCGAGGCGGCGATCGCCGGGAAGTGCAGCACCCATTTCGTCGGGCTCGCCGCGACGAGGACGAAGGCCAGCGCCGTCGTGGCCGCGGCGTGCAGCAGCACGCGGCGCAGCGCGTCGTCCTCGGGACCGCGCCGGCCACTGCCCACGGCCACGACCAGCACCAGGCCCAGCGTGAGCAGGATCGGCGCCCGCGCGGCCCACGGCGTGCGCCCCGGCCCGAGCAGGGTCTGGTAGTGGACGAGCTCGTCGTACCAGGGGACGGTGTCGTAGTACCAGGCGTGCACCGCGGAGGCCTCGAGCACGTCGCCGAGCGAGGCGTCGGCGAACGCGATCGGGATCGCGACGCTGGCCGCGGCGCCGAGCACCAGCAGCAGCGCGACCTGGTCGCGGCGCGCGGTGGCGACCATCGTCGGCCACGCGCGCGGGATCTCCACGAGCAGCGGCGCGACGGCCACCAGGCCGGTCGGCGAGCAGGCGATGGCCAGGGCCGCGGCCATCACCGCGCCCACGTAGAGGATCGGGGTGCCGCGGTCGCGGGCCATCTCGACGAGCAGGAGCACCACGACCGAGAGCAGCACGATCAGCGGCTCGGGCCGCAGGGTGAGGCCGAACGGCAGCCACCAGATCAGGTGGGCCACCAGGAGCGCCCACGGCACCCAGGAACGCCGCACCTCGGTGCGCCGGGAGATCAGGACGAAGAACGTCCGCAGCAGCGCCCACGTGAGCAGGCCGTAGAGCAGGGGCAGGCAGCGTTGCCACACGAGGCCCCAGCCACCGATCGCGCCCCAGGCCTGCATCGCGTACTGCGAGGCCACGAAGGGGTTCTCGGTGACGTTGAACATGTAGACGGCGTTGCCGATGTAGCCCGCCTCGCCCGCGTCGCGGGCCATGAGCGGGTACCAGCTGTCGTCGAAGTTCATGGGGGCGACGAACACCCAGCCGGCGGACACCGCGAGGAGCAGGCCGTCGGCCCACGACAGGTGCCGGCGCAGGCGGTCCGGCCACGAGCGCGGCGCGAACCACCCGCGAGCGCGCTGCCACCGACCCTGCCGGTAGACGAGCGCGAGCAGCACCGCGAGCGCGGCCAGGTGTGCGACGAGCAACACCGTCTTGAGCAGGCCGGGCGTCGAGGCGTAGCGGTCGTCGGTACGCACCGACACCGCGAGGCCGGCGGCCGCGGGGGTGCCGTCGGTGCTGGTGGTGAGCTGGGCGATCTGGGGCGGCAGCACCGTCGCGCAGTCACCGCAGGCCAGCGGCAGCGGCACGCCGTCCTGGGCCACGCGCACGCCTGCGGCGTCGGCGGTGACGACGAGGCGGCAGTCGCCGGCGGGCACCGGCCCGACCGCGACCACGGTGCCCGAGACGGTGAGGCTCGCGACCGTCCCGGTGGAGGCCAGCACGAGGCCGCCTCCGGCGGGGTCACCGGGCAGCGTCCGCAGCACGTCGCCGCCGGTGCGCAGCGCGGTGCACGGCACGGTGGCGGTGAACCCGAGCGGGCGCGGCGGATTGAGCGCGAGCTGCGTCGAGATCGGCGCCCCGGGCGCCGCGGCCGGGTCCGGCCAGGTCACGGTGGTGTCCTGGACCGTCACGGGCGCCAGCGGCACCGCGATGCCCAGCAGCACCGTGAGCAGCGCCCAGACCAGGACGGCGCGCCCGCCGGTGCGCGGGATCTCGCCGGGACCCTGCGGGTCCGACGCCTGGTCGGCGCGCACGAGGGTCGTCACCGGGCGCCCCGGGAGAGCCGGGGGCGCGCGGTCACGGGCGGGACGGACCGGTCAGTAGCCACCGCGGACGAGCGTAGGTCGTGAGGGACCCGTGAACGGGGTGGGGTGGGGGCGTGTCCCCCGCTCCGACCAGGTGGATGACCGTCAGATGATGGCGACCGCCACGACGAGACCCAGGGCGACGTGCATGGCCGCGATGACGAACGAGTCGGCGGTGAGCCGGTCGTCGTGCAGGCAGGCGTCGACGTCGAGCTTCGAGACCGCCTCGAGCCCGCGCACCGCCAGGACCTGGGCGACGAGGCCGACGAGGCCGTAGATCGAGGTGTTGAGGATGCCGGCCAGGAAGCCGCCGCCGGAGATGTAGATGGCGGTGATGACGATGAACGCCATCGACACCAGCCCCGCCGAGGCCACCACCACGGCGTTGGGACGGCCCTCGCTCACCAGCCCGCGCAGGTCGCCCGGCGTCGTGAGGTCGATGGCGAAGTAGCCGAGGTACATCAGCACGGCGCCGATCACCGCGTAGACAGCGATGAGGCCGATGTTCACGCCCACGGTGGGCCAGAAATCGGGAGCGAGCACGTCTGAGGCCCTCCATCCGGACGAACGGGGCGCCAGATTAGGGCAGAGGATCAGTCAGGAATACGGTGAGGTACGAACGCCGCGCCGTTGTCGGTGATCAGGCCCGTCGTCTCGCGGATGCCGAGGCCCGCGGAGGTGTCGCCGACGATCCACGCGCCCAGCGCCGGGCGGTAGCCGTCGAAGTCGGGCAGCGGGTCGAAGAGCTGGTAGACGTAGCCCTCCTCGCCGTAGACCCCGCCGGTCTCGGTCTCGTAGCCCGGGGCCACCACCGCGATGTTGGCGCCCTCGCGCCCCAGCAGCGGCTTGCGGACGTACTCGGTGAGGAACCCGGGGTCGCCGAGCGAGGCGGGCAGCAGGTTCGGGTGCCCGGGGTACATCTCCCACAGCACCGCGAGCAGCGCCTTGTTCGACAGCAGCGACTTCCACAGCGGCTCGATCCACGCCGTCTCCGGCATGCTGCGCACGACGTGCTTGCCGAAGTCGTCGCCGAGCACCCACTCCCAGGGGTAGAGCTTGTCGACCACCGCGACCGGCGCCTCCTCCAGGTCGACGAAGCGGTCGAGCGCCGAGTCCCAGCCGAGCTGCTCGATGGCGAGGCCGACGGTGTCCAGGCCCGCCTCGGCGGCGCACTCCTGGAGGTACGCGACCGTGACGTGGTCCTCGCCGGTCGGGTCGGCCTGCGACCAGCAGAAGTGGGCCTCGTTGCGCGGCAGCTTGGCGGCGATCTCGCCCCAGCGCTCGACCAGCTTCTCGTGCAGGGAGTTCCACTGGTCGTCGTCGGGGTGGACGTCCTTGAGCCAGTACCACTGGCAGATCGAGGCCTCGAGCAGCGAGGTCGGGGTGTCGGCGTTGTACTCCAGCAGCTTCGCCGGGCCGGCGCCGTCGTAGCGCAGGTCGAAGCGGCCGTAGACGTGCGGGTCGCCGCGACGCCACGACGCGGCGACGGCCTCCCAGCTCCACTCGGGCAGCGCGAAGTCGCGGAACCGCTCGGTGGTCACGACGTGGTCGACCGCCTCCAGGCACATCGAGTGCAGCAGCTCGACGTCGGCCTCGAGCGAGAGGACCTCGGACATGTCGAACACGTAGTGCACCGACTCGTCCCAGTACGGACGGGAACCGTTCAGCCCGGCCGCGGGGGTGCCGAACACCAGCCCCTGCTCCTCGACGCGGGACTGCCAGTCGGGACGGGGCCTGCCGGTGGCGCGCTGCACGACGGCGATCCTGCCGGATCCCCTCGTGGTCAGCTGCCGCTGGAGCTGCTGCCCCCGCCGCTGCTCGAGCTGCCGCCCCGGCCGGCCGTGCCGCTGGAGCTGCCGCCGACGCCGAGGCCGCCGCGACTCACGGTGCCGCTGCTGCCGTTGCTCGTGCCGAGCGTGCTGCCCGAGGTACCGCTGCGCACGGTCGTCCCGCTGGCCGGCGGCGCCGTCGTGCCGCCCGTGGCCACCGAGCCGACGGGCGCGCTCGAGCCGTAGTTGTAGTGGTACTGGCCGCCGAAGCCGCCGATGAAGATCGGCACGAAGTGGCCGCCGCTGTCGTAGTAGCCGCCCTGCTGGGTGCCGCCGCAGTTCTCGTCGGGAACGACGACGCCGGCCGGGTCGACGCACTGCGCGGTGACCTCGTCGGGCTGGCTCGCGGCGTAGACCACCGCGACCAGCGCCACGACACCGACCGCGACACCGCCGCCGACGAGCACCCGCTTGCGGACCTTGCGCTTGCGGGCCTCGGCCGCGGCGGCCGCGTCGGCCTGCGCGCGCTCGCGGCGCTGGGCCTCGCGGCGGGCGCGCTGCTCGGCCACCGTGGGCTCGCGGGGCGTGGTGGTCGCGGGGTCCTGGTACCGGACCCGTCCCCGGCGTCCCCCGGGCCGCTCGGCGACCTCGCCGGCCCCGGCCCCGACGGCCGCCATCGCGCCGCTGTCCGAGCCCGAGGCGGCCGCGGGCACGCCGGAGGGCGGGGTGGCGTCGTCCGCACCGTCCGCACCGTCCGCACCGTCCGCACCCCCGGCGGCTGCGGTGGCCGCGGTGGCCGCGGCGGCCTCGTCGTCCCGGCGGTGCTTCGCGGCCGCGGACGTGTCGACCTTCTCGGTCCGGCGCTCCGACGGCTCCGCCCGCTCGTCGTCTCGACCCGCCATGACCCCTCCACCCACCCGTTCACCGGCACCGCCCGGCGCGCACCGGTCACCGTCGATCCTGCCCGACCGGGGGCTGCGCCGCCTCGGCGGACCACGAACGGCATGATGTCAGGGCGATGCTCCTCCGGGAACGCCAGTCCGGGCCCTCCGGTGAGGACCGCCCCGACGGTGACGACGACCTCCGCGACCTGTACGGCGAGCCGCGCGGCCGCCGCTGGTACGACCGGGTGCTCGGCCCCGACGACGCCGCCGACCCCCGCCGCCGCGCCGCACGCCGCGGCGTGATCGGCGTCCTCGCCGGCGCCCTGATCATGCTGATCGCCGCGACGGCGCTCGCGGCCACCGGGCAGGGTCTCGAGGTGCTCGGGGTCGCCGACCAGCAGCCGTCGGCGAGCGGCGGGACCGCCTCCGGCGACGACGCCGACGAGCGCCCGGCGCTCACCACCGAGCCGGGTCGCTGCCTGACCTGGTCACGGGACGACGCGAGCGACGTCCGCGAGGTCGACTGCGCGCAGTCCCACCTGTTCGAGAGCGTCGGCGCGGTGACCGCGACCCAGCCGCCGGGAGCCCCGTTCCCGGACGACGCCGCGTGGCTGCAGCTCGTCACCGACCAGTGCACCCCCGCCGCGCAGGCCTACCTGCAGGGCCGTCTCGACCCGGCCGGCCGCTACCGCGCGGGCGCGCTCAAGCCCACCGCCGCCGCGTGGCAGGGCGGCGACCGCACGGTCCGCTGCGGTCTGCAGGCTCCCGGCCGCACGGGCGCGCTGTTCCCGTCGCAGGGGCGGGTCGCCGACGCCGACCAGGCGGTGGTCTTCGACCCGGGCACGTGCCTCGGGCTCGTCGGCAAGGAGGTCTCCGACCCCGTCGCGTGCACCGGGACCCACGCGGCCGAGGTCGCGGGCACCGTCGACCTCGGCACCCAGTTCCGCGACGCCTTCCCGTCGGTCGACGAGCAGGACAACTACCTGCAGCCGACCTGTCAGCGGATCGCCGAGCAGTACGTGGGGTCGGCGCAGAAGCTCACCGACTCCAAGCTCACCGTCTACTGGACCAACCTCGCCGAGGGTTCCTGGACCGCCGGCACCCGGCGGGTGAGCTGCAACCTCGGCTCGCTGCTGGCCGACAGCTCCGGCTTCGCCCCGCTGACGGGCAAGGCGGCCGAGGGCGTGACCATCGGCGGCGAGGCGCCCGCCACCGCCCCGAACCTCCGCCCAGGGGCCCCCGCCTCGGTGCCCGGCTCGGCGACCCCGGTCCCGGAGGGCGAGAGCGCACCGACCGGCGGCACCGCGGGCGAGCCCGGGCCGGGCCAGACCGACGGCGGCCAGCCGGCGCCGGGCCTGCCGCTGCCCTCCGTGCCGGTGCCCGGCCTGGGCGGCGGCGGCAACTAGCGGGTGGACGTCGGCCCCGAGCGCTTCGAGGAGCTCGTCGCCGACGCGCTCGACGAGCTGCCCGAGCCCCTGACCCGGGCGATGGACAACGTCGTCGTGCTCGTCGACGACCGGAACCCGGACGACCCGGAGCTGCTCGGGCTCTACGAGGGCGTGGCGCTGACCGAGCGCTACAGCGACTACGGGGGCTTCCTGCCCGACCGGATCACGCTGTACCGCGAGGCGCTCGCCGACGTCTGCGAGGACGAGGACGAGCTGCGCGAGGAGGTCGCGGTGACCGTCGTGCACGAGGTCGCGCACCACTTCGGCATCGACGAGGAGACGCTGCACCGCCTCGGCTGGGGCTGATGTGAGCAGGGTCAGCCGGTGACGTCGTCGGTGGCGGGCAGGCCGCCCGGTACGGCACTGCGCCACGCGACGAGCTCCCACCCGCTGCCGCGGGGCCGCAGGACGACGCGGCCGCAGTTGGCCACGTGCTCCTCCTCCGCGCCCGGCGTGCCGACGTGCTCGACGAGCTCCTGGGCCGCCAGGCGCAGCGCCGCCCCGTGGCTGACGAGCACGAGCGTGCCGCCGTCGGGGTGGCGGTCGCGCAGGCCGGCGACGGTGGGGAGGTAGCGGTCGAGCAGGTCGCGCCCGCTCTCCCCGCCGGGGTGGGCGACGTCGAGGTCGCCGGACTGCCAGCAGTCGTAGACCCGGCGGAACTCGGCGATGGCGGGCTCGTCGTTGCGGCCCTCGAGCTCCCCGACGAACACCTCGTGCACCCCGGTGACCTCCGTCGGGGTGAGGCCCACGTAGCCGGACACGATCTCGGCCGTCTCGCGGGCCCGCTGCGCCGGCGAGTGGTACAGCGCGGTCACGGTGCCCTCGGCGCCGTCGCCGAGCTCCCCGCCCAGGGCGTGGGCCTGCGCGCGCCCGATCTCGGTCAGCGGCGGCCCGGGCAGGACGGTGTCGAGGATCCGGTCGATGTTGGCCTGGGTCTGGCCGTGACGCGCCAGCACGAGTCGGAGATCGCTCACGCGCCCGTCCCGTCCCGCAGCGCCGCCACCCAGGACGCCGCCTCGGTGTGGTCCTTGAGGGTCTGCCCGGGCTCCTGCTCGCCGGGCCCGGCCACCGCGTCCCCGCGGGGCCCGTCCAGCCGCGCGCGCGGGTAGGAGCCGAGGAAGCGCACGTCGGTGCACCGGCGCCGCAGCGCGGCCAGCGCCTCGCCCATCGCGGGCTCGGCAACGTGCCCGCTGCCGTCGAGGAAGAACCAGTAGTCGCCGCGACGGTCCTGCAGCGGGCGCGACTCGATGCGGGTGAGGTCGACCCCGCGCATGGCGATCTCGGTGAGGACGGCGAGCAGCGCGCCGGGACGGTTCACGGTGGTCGCCGCGATCGAGGTGCGGTCGTCGCCGGTGGGCGTCGGCAGGCCCGGCGGCCCGGGTGGGCGGACCAGGACGAACCGCGTCACGGCGTCGCCGCTGTCGTGCACCCCGGTCGCGAGGGCCTCGAGCCCGTGGTGGGCCGCGGCGACGGGCGCGCACACCGCGGCGTCGACCTCGCCGGCGGCCACCTGCGCCGCGGCGGCCGCGGTGGAGCCGGTGAGGCGCACCTCGGCGCCGGGCAGGTGCTCGGCGATCCAGCGGCGGGTCTGGGCCTCGCCGTGCGGGTGCGACGCCACGCTGGTGACGTCGGCCGCGGTGGTGCCCGGGCGCACCAGCACCGCGAACTCCACCCGCAGCAGGATCTCCCGCACGATCACCAGCGGCGGTTGCTCGACGAGCCCGTCCATCGTCGCGGGCACGCC
>JAQSWW010000223.1 GCA_029266415.1 Actinomycetospora sp.
CGGCGGCCGGTCCGGTGGAGCCGCGCGTGGCCGTGGTGCGCGAGGAGATCGCGCGCACCGGTACCTATGCGCACACCCACGACGAGCTCGAGTTCGGGGCCCGGGTGGCGTGGCGGAACTCCGCGCGGTGCATCGGGCGCCTGTACTGGCGCAGCCTGCACCTGCGTGACCGGCGGCACGTGAGCGCGCCCGCCGAGGTCGCGGCGGAGTGTGTCGGGCACCTGCGCGACGCCACGCGCCGCGGGCGCATCCGCTCGACGATCACGATCTTCGCTCCGGACGGCCCGGCCGGTCCCGGGCCGCGGGTGTGGAACGAGCAGCTCATCCGCTACGCGGGCTACCGCGCGGGCGGGCGGGTGCTCGGCGACCCGCGCTACGTGGGCTTCACCGACACCGCCCGGGCGCTGGGCTGGCTGCCCCCGAGCCCGATGGGGCGTTTCGACGTGCTCCCGCTGGTGGTCAGCGGCGGCGGGGAGCACGCGGCGGCCGGCCCGCAGCTGCACGAGGTGCCACCCGACGCGGTGATGGAGGTGGATCTGCACCACCCCGAGCACGCGTGGTTCGCCGGGCTCGGGCTGCGCTGGCACGCGCTGCCGGTGATCAGCAACATGCGTCTGGACATCGGCGGGATCTCCTACCCGGCCGCGCCGTTCAACGGCTGGTACATGAGATCAGCGCGCGCAACCTCGCCGACGCCGACCGTTACGACATGCTCGCCGAGGTCGCCGAGGCGATGGGCCTCGACACCTCCAGCGACCGCACCCTGTGGCGCGACCGCGCGGCGATCGAGCTGACCAGCGCCGTGCAGCACTCGTTCGACCAGGCCGGGGTGTCCCTGGCCGACCACCACGGCGAGTCGCGGCGGTTCCTGCGCTTCGTGGAGAAGGAGGAGGCGGCCGGGCGGCACTGCCCCGTGGACTGGAGCTGGATCGTCCCGCCGATCTCCGGTGGCCTCACCCCGGTGTTCCACCGGTACTACGACGAGCCCACCCACCGGTACTACGACGAGCCCACCGACACCGGCCCCATGTTCCACCTCGACGCCCAGGCCACGGCGCGCGGACAGGGCTGCCCGGTCTGACCCCGGTCGGCCCGGGCGAGCTCGGTGATCGAAGTACCGATACGGACACTGGGTGTCAGCGACGCCACTTCGCTGACACTCAGAGGTCGATCACCAGCCAGCCGCCGTGGTCGTCGGACACCGTGAACGGGCGGCCGGTGCGCTCGCCGAGGGCGCGCAGGTCGGCGTCGTCGAAGGTCCTCAGGTGCCCGTACACGGGCTCGGGGACGTCCTCGTGGGGCACGGCCACCACGACGCGGCGCCGGGCCACGCGCAGCGCCTCGTCGAGCACGGCGGCGGTGTCGCGGGTGGGCAGGTGCTCGAGCAGGTGCACCGCGGTCACCGTGTCCACCGAGCGGTCGGCGGCGGGGAGGGCGCGGGCGTCGGCGACGACGGGGCGCACGGTCTCGCCGCGGCGCCGGGCGATGGCGCCGAGCAGGCCCATGGTGCCGGGGGTGTGGTCGGTGGCGACGACGTCGAGGCCCTCCTGCGCCAGGCGCAGCGGCAGGAACCCGAAACACGAGCCGACGTCCAGCACCGTGCGGCCGCGGACCTCGGCGAGCGCGCGCTCGTGCACCGGCGCGAACGCGGCGAGCGAGGACTCCGGGGCCACGCCCGGGTCGACGGTCCGGTCCGGTGACCGCAGGGCGGCGAGGCTGTTGGCGTAGAACGTCGACCAGGCCGTCAGCGGGTCGCTGATCGTCGAGCGGACGACGCCGGTGAAGATGCGTTCGAAGTCGCCGGCCGACGTCACGAGGCCGGTGAGCTCGCCGGCGATCAGCCCGGCGATGTCGTCGTCCAGCTCGTCGGGTCGCAGCCGGTGCAGCACGAGCAGCCGGTCGCCGGGGTGGTGCACCTCGAAGTGCTCGGTCACCCGCTCCGGCGGCCGCGCGGCGACGAGGCGCACCGGCACCGGGGCGCGGTCGACGTGGCACACGACGACGTGCTGGTCCTCCCATCGCCCGGGGTGCGACGGAGCGAGCGGGTCGATGCGCACGGTGCCCGCAGCGCCCGCCGTGACCTCCGCGTCGCGCACGGTCACCGCGTCCTCATCGACCGATCATCTCGGCTGCCATGTCGTGGCTGACCTCGGAGAGCCCGGTGAGGTCGCGCACGACGCGGATGCGGTCGACGTACTCGGCGTAGCGCGGGAGGTCGCACGCCCCGAGGCCCCACGAATACCGTGGCTCCGGGGTCAGCCAGATCGTCTCGCGGGCGCGCCGGGTGATCTCCGCGAACGCCTCGAGGTTCGCGTCGTTGCCGTTGCCCCGCCCGTCACCCAGCACGATCACCGTCGAGCGCCGGTTGACCGCCGACCCGTGGTCTTCGAGGAACGTTCCGAACGACGTGCCGTAGTCGGAGTTCGCGTCGACGTCGAGCAGGTCGCCGCCGAAGATCAGGCCCAGAGCGTCCTCCACGGTGTGGTCGGCGAAGAGGTCGGTGACCTCGAGCAGGTCGGCGACGAACGCGAACGAGCGCACCTGCCCGAACATGTCCTGCAGGCCGTGCACCAGGTGCAGGGTGAACCGCGCGGTGGCCCGCACCGACAGCGACACGTCGGCGAGGATCACCAGCCGCGGCTTGTCCTCGGTGCGCGAGACCGTGACCGGCCGGAACGGGATGCCGTCGAAGCGCATGTTGCGCCGCATCGTGCGGCCGGGGTCGATGCGCCCGCGCGGGGACTCGCGCCGCTTGTGGGTCAGCGCGCCGTGCAGGGTCTTGGCCAGCCGGCGCAGCGAGTCCTCGAGCTGCTGGCGCTCGTGCTCCTCGGCCCGGTCGACCTCGGCGCGCTGGGCGTCGGAGTCGGCGTGCCCGCCCTCCATCACGCGCTGCTCGATCTCCAGCAGCCGCTCGAGGTGGCGCTTGATGGCCTCGGGCAGGTTCTCGAGCATCCCGGCGAGGCGACGGCGCAGCGCCATCGCGTCGGTCTCGTCGCCCTCGTCGGAGACACCGTCCTCGACGCCCTGCAGCCACCCCAGCAGCGCCTCCTGCTGCGCGACGTTGAGGTCGGCGTCGACCTTGGTGCCCGACGCCGTGGCGATGTCGCCGGGCAGGCCGCCGCCGTGCAGGTGGTCGGTCTCGATCTGGACCTTCTCGCCCGTGCCGGTCTGGTCGGTGGCCCCGTCCTCGGAGAAGATGATCTCGTCGGTCATCGCCGCGAGGTCGATCTTGTTGGCCTCCTGGTGCAGGTTGTACTGCTGGGCCATGTCGTCCGGATCGAAGAACTCCCGGATGTCCACGGGCTTGCCGTGGTCGTGGCCCTGCTCCGGGGTCTCGCTGGGCTCCTCGCCGATCGTGAAGTTCTCGAGCGTGCCGTCGTCACTGAGGTCCTCGTGCCCGTGTCCGTGGCCGTGCCCGCGCTCCTCGGCCCCGATCCGCACGAGCGCGAAGAACGCATCGAAGATCTCGTCGAATGTGTCCTCGTCGCGGATGTCCTTGACCAGCGAGACCCGCAGCGCGGCCTTGAGCGTCTCGCGGTCGGCGAGCACCCCGGGCTCGCGGGCGCACCGCATGGCGTCGAGGACCTCCGAGGTGGAGACCCGGACCTGCCGGACGCGCAGCAGGCGGACGAAGCGGTGGATGCTGGCTTCCACGCCTACCTCCTCAACTGTGCCCGGACCCGCGCCGGAGATCGCGGGACAGCGCGACGCAGGAGCGCTGGCGTGCGCATCTCCTCGGCGCGAATCACAGCGCGCGCTTCTTGCCGAGTCCGAACGAGCGGTTGCCCTGCGACGAGCTGATCTTGCGCGGCTGGCTCGCCGGCGCGTCGCCCGACTTCACCTTCTCCTGGTACTCGCGGCCCGGGGCGCCGTACACCCCCGCGTGCCGCCCCTCCTGGTCCTTGGCGGCACGCACGGCGCGGCCGTCCGGCCCGTCGTCCGCGTCGTCGTCCACCGGCACGGGGCCCGGCGAGTGGCCGTTGTCGTGCCCGTCGCCGTGACCGTGACCGTGCCCGTGCCCGTGCCCGTGCCCGTGCCCGTGGTCGTCGATCTCGGCGTTCGGGTCGACCAGCTTCGGCAGCGCGCCCAGGGCCTTGGTGACGTCCTTGTCGTACTTCACGACCACGCTCACCGTGTCCGACAGGATCGCGCTGGACAGCTCGTCGACGCCCAGCACGGCCAGCGTGCGGGCCCAGTCGATGGTCTCGGAGATGCTCGGCGCCTTGCGCAGCTCGAGCTCGCGCAGCCCACGCACCACCTCGACCAGCTCGCGCGCCGCGGCCTCGGGCAGCCCCGTGTCCTTCGAGCGCACGATCTCCAGCTCGCGCTCGGCACTGGGGTAATCGAGGAACAGGTGCAGGCAGCGACGCTTGAGGGCGGCGGCCAGGTCACGGGTGTTGTTGCTGGTCAGGATGACGTAGGGCGCGTTCTCGGCGACGAACGTGCCCACCTCGGGCACCGAGATCTGGAACTCACCGAGGGTCTCGAGCAGCACGGCCTCGAGGGCCTCGTCGGCGCGGTCGACCTCGTCGATCAGCAGCACGACGGGCTCGTCGGAGCGGATGGCCTGCATCAGGGGGCGCTCGGCGAGGAACTCCTCGGAGAAGAACACGCTGTCCTGCGACGCGATGCGCTCGACCGACGTCGCGATGTCGGGGGCGTCCTGGACGATCTCGGCGATCTTCTCGCGCAGCATCTGGGTGTAGAGCAGCTGCTTGCCGTAGTCCCACTCGTAGAGGGCCTTGGTCTCGTCCTGGCCCTCGTAGCACTGCAGCCGCAGGAAGCGCCGGCCCGTGGCGGCGGCGAGCATCTTGGCCAGCTCGGTCTTGCCGACGCCGGCCGGGCCCTCGAGCAGCAGCGGCTTCTCGAGGCGGGTCAGCAGGAACACCGTCGTCGCCAGGCGGCGATCGGCGATGTAGCCCTGCGCGGCGAGCGCGTCGACGACCTCGTCGACCGAGCCGAAGGGGTACGTGGCGTCGGTCGGGGTGCTCACGCGGTGGGTCCTCTCGTCGTTCGTCGTGCGCGATCCGGGGAGACACACCGGTGCCCGGCAGGATCCCCTGCCGGGCACCGGGTGATGCGTCAGCTCAGGAGATCGTCGAGGTCACCGTTCATGCAGTGGTCGACGACGGGGCGCACCGTCGTGAAGGTGCACTCCTTGGGGTTGCCGGGCGTGCAGGCGTCCCCGAGCACGTGGTTGGTGATGCGGTCCACGTCGGCCGCGTCACCCGTGATGGTCTTCTGGCCCTCGTAGTAGCTGGTGGGGCCCTTGCCCAGGCGGTTCTTGGAGTACGAGTCCTGGGTGACGTCGGTGAACTTCTCCGGGATGCCCACGTCGCGCAGCAGGCGGATGGACGCGGCGAGCGCGGCCTCCGCGGCCTGGACGTCGGTCATGTGCGTGGTGTCCACGCCCATGGCCTGGGCGATGCGCGCGAAGCGCTTGTAGGCCACCGGCGTGGTGGGTGTCGTAGAACGCCGACACCGCGTGCGAGATCGAGTGGATGATCCCGAGGCCACCGGAGTTGAAGGCCTGCGCGGCGATGTACTGCGCGTACATCATGCCCTGGCGGCCGGGCAGGTCCTGCCCGTTCCACACGGCCTCGCGCAGGTGCTCGTTGGTCAGCTCGATCGCGCGGATCGCGTTGCCGAGGCTCGGCTCGAAGTTCAGCCGCGACACGTAGGGCTCGGAGGCGTGCGCGAGCACGTCGAAGCCGCACTGCGCGGTGAAGTCGACCGGGCAGTCGTAGTAGAGCACCGGGTCGTCGATCGCCAGGCTGGTCACCGAGTTGTCGTCGAAGGCGACGTACTTGTGCGGGTTGGCCGGGTCGGTCGTGGTGTCGGTGATGACGTAGGCCCACGACGTCTCGGAGCCCGTGCCGGCCGTGGTCGAGACCGCGATGTGCGGGGGGTTCTTCGGGTTCTCGGACTGGTTGAAGCCCTCGAACTCGTTGACGTTGCGGCCGTCGTGCGCCACCGAGATACGGGCGCCCTTGCAGGCGTCGTGGCTCGAGCCGCCGCCGATGGAGACGAAGCTGTCACAGGAGTTCTCCTGGTACATCTTCACCGAGTCCATGACGTTGTAGTCCTTGGGGTTGGACTCGACCTGGTCGTAGATGACCGTCTCGATCCCGTGCCACTTCATCGACTCGGAGATCTTGTGGACGATGTCCGTGCCGCGCAGCGTCGACTCCAGGTCCGCCGGCACGGCCGTGCGGGCCGACGCTGGCGTGATCCGGCGCGACGCTAGGCGTGGCGCGGGTCACGACAGAAGGGCCGCGCGGTGATCCCGACCACGGCGACGGCCCGTGCCCTGCACCTTCGGGCAGGTGGCCCGCCTGGCCATCGTGCGGCGTTGTCGGAAGATGGTTGTTGCCAGATTATTGCTGTAGGGGGCGCGGGTGGGAGGGTCCGGCCCGGGGAACCTGCGGCGGGTGACGGGTGAGCTGGCGGGGCGGACGGCGCTCGTGACGGGCGCGAGCCGCGGGCTCGGCCGGGTGATCGCGGCGGGCCTGGCGGCCGCGGGCGCCGACGTGGTCGGGATGGCGCGCGACGCCGCGGCGCTGGAGGCGGCGGTGGCGTCGTTCGGGGGTCCCGGTTCGCACACGGCCCTGCCCTACGACCTGGCGGACGTCGACGGGATCGCCACGAGGGTCGAGGGGCTCGAGGTGGACGTGCTGGTCAACGCCGCGGCGGTGATGAGCGCGCGCCGCTCGAAGACGTTCGACACCTCGCTGGCCGAGTGGCGCGACGTGCGCGCGGTCGACCTCGACGCGCCCTTCGCGCTGATCTCTGCGCTGGTGCCCGGGATGGCGAAGCGACGGTGGGGGCGCGTGGTCAACCTCAGCGCCTGCCTCGGGCGGATGACCGGACCGGGCACCGCCGGCGGGCTCGCGCCCTACCGCGTGGCGAAGGCGGGGCTCAACGCGCTGACCCGCAACCTCGCGCACGAGCTCGCGCTGGGCCGGCGCGGTGTCCTCGTCGACGCGACGTGCCCGGGTCACTGCCGCACCGACATGGGCGGACCCGACGCCCCCCGGTCGGTGGAGGAGGGCGCGGACACGGCGCTGTGGCTCGTCAGCCGCGCGTCGACGCCCGCCGACCCGGCGCCCACCGGTCGGCTGTGGGAGGACCGGGTCGAGGTGCCGTGGTGAGGGGCCCGTGCCGCGCTCGACGACCGGGTTCGCCGCTCCACCCGAGGTCGGCGTCGGCGGCGGTGGAGTCTGCTCACCGGGGTCGGGAGCAGGGCCGCGTGCACGGTCCTCGGTGCCGAATCCCGCGGTCGGCGGAACACGGCGGGGTCGTCGTGCACGTCGGTGAGCCTCGTCGCGGGCGGTGGAGTCTGCTCACCGGGGTCGGGAGCAGGGCCGCGAGCTCGGTCCTCGGTGCCGAATCCCGCGGTCGGCGCGGTTCTGGCCACCGAAGTGGCCCATCCCGGTGCGGAGATCCGGACCCGTGGAGCGCGCCCGACCCGCTGAGCGGGGCGTCCGCTGCACGAACGAGGGTCTCCGGCGTGTCAGGTCGGGTGTGCGCGCTTCCCCGTGTCAGGACACGGGCGAGCACTCACGAGGGCGGAGCCCACAGCGCCGCGCGGGCGAGGTCCAGGGCGCGCTCGGGGGAGACGCCGAGCGCGGTGACCCGCCGGGCGTAGTCGGCGGCGAGCTCGCGGGCCGGGTCGGTCGCGGCGTCGGCGCCGACGACGAAGGTGCCCAGCCGCCCGCGGGTCTCGACGACGCCGGCGGCCTCGAGCTCGCGGTAGGCGCGGGCGACGGTGCCGGGCGCGACGTTGAGGTCGCCGGCGAGGCGGCGCACCGCGGGCAGGCGGGTGTGCGGGGCGAGCTCGCCGGACCGGGCGAGCGCGGTGATCCGCGAGCGCAGCTGCTCGTAGGGCGGGTCGGCGGACCCCGGGTCGAGGTCGATCAGCTCGCTCACGAGAACCCCCGCGCCAACGCGTCGAACGCCTCGTCCACGAGCGCGCCGAGGGCGTCGGCGTCGGCCTCGGGTCGCGCGTGCCAGGCGCTGAACACCGCGCGCATCGCCGCCACCACGACCCGGCCGAACACCTGCGCGCGCAGCGACGCCGCGTCGACGTCCCAGCGGCGGGCGGCGTCGGCGGCGAGCGCGGACTCCCAGTCGCGGTAGCGCACCGTGGCCCGCGCGGCGAGCTCGGGCACGTCCTCGATCAGCCCGAGGCGCCGGCGCAGGGCGGGGAGCTCGACGTCGGCGTAGCGGTTGACCGCCAGGAACGCGGCGCGCGCCGCGGCCACCGGGTCGTCGCCGGGCTGCTCGCCCAGCGCGAGGACGAGTCCGGCCAGCCCCTCGTCGAGCTCGCCGAGCACCACGTCGAGCTTGGTGGGGAAGTACCGGAAGAACGTGCGACGCCCGACGCCCCCGGCCGCGGCGAGCTCGTCGACCGTGGTCTCGTCGAAGCCCTGCGTCGCGAACAGCTCCAGCGCGACGTGCTCGAGGCGCTGGGCCACGGGCACCCGGCGCGCACTCCTCGTCACCACACCAGCATCCCCTACCAAGTCGCGGCCATGGTCACCCCCGCCGAACGGACGGGTCGGTCCCACCCGGTGAGCGTCTGGCGGGTGGCACCGAGTGCCGCTTAGCGTCACCAGCGCCCGAGGCACCGCTGGTGAGGAGGACGCGATGGAGGACAACACGGAGCTGGTCGAGGAGACCCTCGTCGAGGAGGTCTCGATCGACGGCATGTGCGGCGTCTACTGATGTCGACGACGGCGGCGGGGGCCGGCCCGCAGGCTGCCCCCGCCGGCGTCGGGCACTTCGACGCGGACCGCCCGTACCGGATCTCCGGTTCGGTCTCGGTGCGCCCGGAGTCCTTCGGCGCCCTCGTCTACGACTTCCACACCCGGCGGCTGTCGTTCCTCAAGACCCGCGCGCTCGTGCGGACCGTCGAGGCCCTCGTCGACCACCCCGACGTCCACGGCGCCCTCGAGGCCGCCGAGGTCCCGGCACACCAGCGGGAGCAGTACCTCAAGGCCCTCGCCGGCCTCGCGCAGGCGGGCACCATCAAGCCCCGGGAGGACGCCCCGTGAAGCTCGTCGACCACTTCGTCGAAGGCCTGACCTCCCCGATCTGTCTGACCTGGGAGCTCACCTACGCCTGCAACCTGTCCTGCGTGCACTGCCTGTCCAGCTCCGGGCGGCGCGACCCGGACGAGCTCTCGACCG
Organism: Actinomycetospora sp.; assembly: GCA_029266415.1. Classification (GTDB taxonomy): domain Bacteria; phylum Actinomycetota; class Actinomycetes; order Mycobacteriales; family Pseudonocardiaceae; genus Actinomycetospora. The sequence goes on from JAQSWW010000223.1 coordinate 9,192, forward strand.
ACGAGGCCAAGGCCGTCATCGACGAGCTGCAGCGCATGCAGGTCTTCTACGTCAACATCGGCGGCGGCGAGCCGACCGTGCGCAGCGACTTCTGGGAGTCAACGACCACGTCCGCGGGCCCGGGTCGTACGCCACGGCGCTCCGCGCGATGGAGAACCTGTACGAGGCCGGCTTCGGCCAGTTCAAGATCAGCGTCGTGGTGACGCGCCACAACGTCGACCAGCTCGACGACTTCAAGGCGATCGCCGACCGCTACGGCGCCCAGCTGCGCATCACCCGCTTCCGGCCGTCCGGACGCGGCGCCGACTCGTGGGACGAGCTGCACCCCACCCGCGAGCAGCAGCGCCAGCTCTACGACTGGCTCGTCGCCCGTGGCGAGGACGTCCTCACCGGCGACTCGTTCTTCCACCTCTCCGCCTTCGGCGAGGAGCTGCCCGGGCTCAACCTGTGCGGCGCCGGGCGCGTGGTGTGCCTGATCGACCCGGTCGGCGACGTCTACGCCTGCCCGTTCGCCATCCACGAGCAGTTCCTGGCCGGCAACGTCCGGTCCGAGGGCGGGTTCAAGACGGTCTGGCAGGAGTCGGAGCTGTTCGCCGAGCTGCGCGGGCCGCAGTCGGGTGGGGCGTGCACGAAGTGCTCGCACTACGACGCCTGCCAGGGCGGCTGCATGGCGGCGAAGTTCTTCACCGGGCTGCCGCTCGACGGCCCCGACCCGGAGTGCGTGCTCGGCAACGGCGAGCGCGAGCTGGCGAAGCTGGAGATGGACGCGGTCGTCCCCAAGCCGTCGCTGGACCACTCGCACCGCACCACGCCGCGCGAGAGCGGGCCGGTGCCGCTCACGCTGTCGGTGCGCCGGCCGGATCGGGCGTGCGACTCCGACCCCCTCGCCGGCGAGAGCACCCGCCTGCCCGCCGGCATCCGGGTGGGCTGACCCGCCCGCGCGGCAACGGTCACGACCGCGGTGTTCTCACGCGCGTGACCGTCGGGTCGACCGGGGTGCCCCCGCCCGGGTCGGCCCACCCCACCACGCCGGCGTACGCAGTTCCCGCCGCAAGCGGTCCCTCGTGGGGGCGGGCGCGCGACGCTCGGGTGCATGCCCACGATCTCGGCCAACGGCACGACGCTCTACTACGAACGGCGCGGCGAGGGGCCACCGCTGCTGTTCATCTCCGGCGGGCCGGGTGACGCGGGCTTCTGGACGGAGATCGGCGACGTCCTCGCGGCCGAGTACACCGTGGTCAGCTACGACCGGCGGGCGAACTCGCGCAGCCCGCGACCCGAGAACTGGACGGCGACGTCGGTCGAGGAGCAGGCCGACGACGCGGCGGCGTTGCTCGAGGCCCTCGACCTGGCCCCCGCGGTGGTCTACGGGCACAGCACCGGCGGGATCATCCTGACCGACCTGGCGCTGCGCCGTCCCGACGTGCTGCGGGGCGCGGTCTTCCACGAGCCCGCGTTCGCCGCGGCCACGCCGGTCGGGAGGGAGGCTCTCGCCGGGCTCCAGCAGCTCGTCGGGGACGCGTTGGCCGAGGGCGGGCCGACGCTCGCGATGGAGCGCTTCCTGCGGTTCGCCGACGGCGACGAGGTCTTCGAGTCGTTCGATCCCGAGTTCCGCGCCCGCATGCTCGACGACGGGGAGGTCGCCTTCCTCGAGATGGAGCCGTTACTCCGCTACCTGCCGACGGCCGAGCAGCTCGCGAGTATCGAGGTCCCCTGCGCCGTGGTGACGGGCGCCGACAACCGCGACCCGGCGGCGCCGCTGCACTGGCTCCACGCGGCGGCGCGGTGGACGGCCGACGGTCTGGGGGTGCCCCTCGTCGAGACGTCCGGGGCGCACCTGCCGCAGGCCACGCACCTGCCCGCGCTCGTGGAGACGCTGCGCCCGATCCTGGCCGATCTCGCCACCTCGTCACGCGTCCGGGCCTGACCCGATCCGATCACTCGGCTCGCCCCGTTGCCGGAGACGGTCGGGCCATCCGCACCCACTTCCGATCCGGTTCCCCGGCCAGCACGGATGACCCGGCATGACCGCGTCATCACCCTCCGCGCCGGAGCCGCTGGCCGCCCTCCCGTTGCTGGCGGAGGCCGGCGTGAGCGTCTACTGGGTTCCGCTCGACGGCCGCACGGCCTGGGTCGCCGACGCGGACACCCGCCAGGTCTGGATCTCCCGGGCGATCCCCGGCCACGCCCTGCTGCGCTACCTCGTCGAGGCGCTCCGGTTCGTCGACGAGCAGGCCCCGGCGGCACCGGAGGAGCCCCGCGCGCGGCTGCGGCTGGTCCACTCCGCGGCGTCGGGTGTCGTCGGCGACGGGTGAGGAGCGGGTCAGTCCGACGAACTGCTCGACGACGACCCGGAGTCGCTCGAGGAGGACGAGGAGCCCGAGTCGCTGGACGACGAGCCGGAGTCCGACCAGCCGCCGGACCAGCCGCCGTGGTCGTGGTGCCCGTGGTCGTGGTGCCCGGGGTGGTGGCCGTGGTCGTGGTGGTGGCCATGCCAGCTCTCCCACGTCGGGTCGGGCCACGGGATCGAGGACGACCCGGCACCGCCACGGGCGCCCCCGTACCCGCCCGGCCCCCCGTACCCGCCGGACCGCCCGCCCTTGCGGGAGCCGGGCCCGGCCGGGCTGTCCATGCCGCGCAGCGCGCCGTCGGCGACGCCGGCGATCGTCGCGTCCATGCGCGAGCGGGCGTAGTGCAAGAAGGCCAGACCGACCAGGAGGGAGGCCACGGCGAGGCCGAGGGCCGCGGCGAGCAGCGACCCGGTCGACCGGGAGGTGAGGACGACCGCGAGGAGGGCCAGGATCGCCGCCACCTCGAGGGCGAGCGCGACGACGAGGAGCAGGACGGCGTTGCGGTGCTTCGTCGCGACGCCCTGCGGCGTCCACGCGGAGGGCGGTTCCATGGTGCTCATCCTCGACACCGACCGATCGGGGTCGACAGGGGGCAGACACCCGTTCCCCCGTGTTCTCCACCGCGCAGGGGACGTGGACGGCGGCGCGCCGGCCCTAGCGTCGCGGGCACGCCGAGCGAGGGAGCCGCCGTGACCACGACCGCCGAGATCCGCACGAGCACGACCACCGAGCGTCTCCGCGCCACCGCCGCGGAGCTCGTCGCCGGCGGGCGCGGCATCCTCGCCGCCGACGAGAGCCCGGGGACGATGTCACGGCGCCTCGAGGGCGTCGGCGTCGAGCCCACCGAGGAGCACCGCCGCGCCTACCGCGAGCTGCTCGTCACCGGCGAGGGCCTGGCGGGCGGGATCACCGGTGTCATCCTCTGTGACGAGACGCTGCGCCAGCACCTCGCCGACGGCCGCCCGTTCCCCGCCGCGCTCGCCGACGCCGGGATGCACCCCGGCATCAAGGTCGACACCGGCACCGCCGCGCTGGACGGTGGCGACGAGGACGAGACCCTCACCCGGGGCCTCGACGGGCTCGCCGAGCGGGTCGCCGAGTACGTCGCGCTGGGGGCGACGTTCGCGAAGTGGCGCGCGGTGCTGCACCTCGGCGCGGGCCGCCCGTCGCCCCGGGCGCTCGAGGCCAACGCCGACGCGCTCGCGCGCTGCGCCCGCGTCTGCCAGGACGGCGGGCTCGTCCCCGTCGTCGAGCCGGAGCTCCTCGCGGCCGGCGGGCACCGCCTCGAGCAGTGCGCCGCGGGGACCGCCCGGTCGCTGGCGACGCTCGCCCGCGCGCTGCGCGACGCCGGCGTCGACCCGGCGGGCATGGTGCTCAAGCCCAACATGGTCACCGCGGGCGAGGGCTCGCGGCAGCCCGCCGGCCCCGACGAGGTCGCGCGCGCGACCGTCGACGTCCTGCGGGCGACGATGCCGCGGGACCTCGCCGGCGTCGCGTTCCTCTCCGGCGGGCAGCCGAGCGAGGTCGCGGCCGCGAACCTGGCGGCGATCCGCGACCGTGGCGGGCCCTGGCCGCTGACCTTCTCGTTCGGCCGCGCCCTGGTCTCGCCCGCACTGGACGCGTGGCGCGGGGACCCCGCCCGGGTGGGCGCGGGCCAGGCGGCGCTGCGGCGCGAGGTCGACCGCGTGGCGCGCTGACTCACTCCCGGCGCCACCCGAGGTCGGCGTCGTCGAGCAGGTGGCGCACGAGCAGCTCGGTGCTCGCGGTGGCGTCCGGGTGGGTCACGACGTGCCAGGGGCGCGACACCGGGACGCCCGGCACCGGCAGCTCCACCAGCGTGCCGTCGGCGAGCAGCCGCGCCACGCCCTCCCGGGCCACGAGCGTCACCCCGAGTCCCGCCCTCGCCGCGGCGATCGTGGCGCCGTGCGAGCCGAGGACCAGCTGCGGCGGGGTGCCGGCCAGGTCCTCCAGCAGGGCGGTCAGCGTCGCCCGGATACCGGAGCCGGCCTCGCGCAGCAACCAGGTGGCCGACGCCGGGTCGAAGCCCGCGGCCACGTCAGGGGCGCCGACGACGGTGAGGACGTTGTCGCGCACCGCGCGCACGCGCGCCCCGACGTCGGCGGGCGGGCTGCCGGCGACGACGACGTCGACCTCGTGGTGGCGCAGCATCGGCCACACCACGGCGCTGGGGGCGACGTCCACGCCGAGCGTGACGTCGGGGTGGCGGGCACGGAACGAGGCGAGCAGGGCGGGGAGCAGGTGCTCGCCCGCGGTGGTGACCGCGCCGAGGCGCACGTGCCCGCGTTCGGGGTCGGCCTCGCCGCGGGCGGCGGCGCCGGCCTCGTCGAGCAGGCCGAGGATCCGCCGGGCGTAGCCGGCGTAGCGCGTGCCGGCGGGGGTCAGGCGCACGCCGCGACCGTCGCGCTCGAGCAGCGCGACGCCGACCTCCTCGCCCAGCGCGCGTACGGCGGCCGAGACGGTGGACTCGGTGACCACGAGGGCGCCCGCCGCCCCGCGCACCGACCCGTGGTCGGCGAGGGCGACGAACGCCCGCAGGCGCGCGGTGGTGGTCACGCGCTCGGACCCTATGTGAGCGATCCTTGGGCCTGCAGGCCCCAGGATCGCTCACCTGGCGGTGTGGCCGCCGGCGAAGACGCGGCTGGCGCGCAGGTCGGGGGCCTCGAGGGTGGAGAGGTCGTCGAGGCCGACCTTGCCGCCCCCGTCACCGAGGCGGCGCGCCTGGCGCATCCGCGCGCGGTCCAGCGCGTTGCGGACGCTGCGCGCGCCCGCGAACCACGCCTGCTCCCGGCGCAGCTCGAGGTACTCGTGCAGCGCGGTGTGCGCCTCGTCGGAGAACCGCAGGCCCTGCTCGGCGACCATGCCCTCGGCGATGGTCACCAGCTCGTCGGCCGAGAAGTCCGGGAAGTCGACGTGGTGGGCGATCCGGCTCTGCATCCCCGGGTTGGCCTCGAAGAACGTGGCCATCCGGTCGGCGTAGCCGGCGAGGACCACGACGAGGTCGTCGCGGTGGTCCTCCATCGCCTGCAGCAGGATCTCGATGGCCTCGCCGCCGTAGTCCCGCTCGTTGCCCGGTCGGTGCAGGTAGTACGCCTCGTCGACGAACAGCACGCCGCCGCGGGCCTTGCCCACGATCTCCTTGGTCTTCGGCGCGGTGTGCCCGACGTACTCGCCGACGAGGTCGTCGCGCGTCGCGGTGACCACGTGGCCGCGGCGCAGGTAGCCCAGGCCGCGCAGCAGGTCGCCGATGCGCTGGGCCACGGTCGTCTTGCCCGTGCCCGGGTTGCCGGTGAAGCACATGTGCAGGGTCGGCCGGTCGGTCGTGATGCCGAAGCGTTCCCGCACGCGGTCGACGACGAGCAGCGCCGCGAGCTCGCGCAGGCGCTCCTTCACCGGCGCCAGCCCGACGAGCTCGCGGTCGACCGCGTCGAGGACGTCGTCGACCCCGGCGTCGCGGCGGACCTCGCCCAGGTCGACGGTGTCGTCGGCCGCCAGGGCCTCTTCCTCCCGCCTCCGGGC
>JAQSWW010000043.1 GCA_029266415.1 Actinomycetospora sp.
CGCCGCCGCGGGCGCGCGCCGCGGCGGGCCGCGACGGCGCGGGGACGAGCGCGGCGGGCGGGACCGCGGCGGCGCGCAGGGCGTCGGCGACCTCCCGGGCCAGCGGCCGGGCGAGCTCGCGGCGCCCCCGCTCCTTGTAGGCGAGCAGCACCTCGCGGGCGCTGCCGGCGTACGGCGCGAGCGCGAGCACCGGCGGCAGCCCGGGCAGGTCGAGCAGCGCGGGCTCGCGCCAGCGGGCGCGGCACGCCGCGCACCACCGCTCCCCGTCCCGCCCGCACCCGGCGCACGGCGCGGGCAGCAGCAGGTCGGCGAGGGCCAGCAGGGCCCGGGACGGGTGCACCCGGCCAGCCTGGCGACGGCGCGGACCCGCCCGCCAGCCCCGGACCCGGACCCTGGGGACGCAGCCGGACGATGGGGACGGCGGTCGGCCTATCCCGGGTAGGCGGGCACCGTGGCGGGTCCGAAGCCGGGCACGGCCTGCCACACGTCGCCCCCGGAGCCGCCGCTCCCGTCACCGGCGAGCGGCAGCGTCCACGTGCCGCTCTGGTCGGCGACGACCAGCGGCCGGCCGGGGCGCGCCGCGACGGCCGTCACCGGCGGGGTCAGGTTGGTGCTCGACAGCGACTCGAGGTCGAGCCCGTCCACCGACACGAGCGTGACCGGGCGGTCGGCGCGGTTGCCGACGGCCACGAGCTGGTCGGTGCGGGTCCAGCCGACGTCGAGCACCTGGTCGAGCGAGTCGGCGCGCAGCACGGCGATCGAGCCCAGGCGCACGCCGCCCGCCCCGTCGCGGGCGACCGCGGCGACCAGCACCCGCCCGCCGGCCACGAGCGCCACCCGCGAGCCGTCCGGCGAGATGCGCAGCGCCGACAGCGGGCCGGGCGCCCCGGGGGCCGCCACGACCCCGACGGCGGCCATCCCGGAGGTGTCGACGGCCAGCGGCCGCACGGGGCCGCTCTGGCCCGGGCGGCCGGCGCGCACCACCGTGGTGCCGTCGACCACCGACCACACCTCGGTCCCGTCAGGGGTCCAGGACGGGCGCGCGAGGGCGCGGCCCTCGATCCCGCTGGCCGCGAGCTCGGAACCGCCGGGCCCGGTGAGCAGCCGGGCGCGCGGCGGCGCCGGGTCACCGTTGGGCGCAGCAGCCGACTGGTCCTCGGTCACCAGCGCGACCTCGCCCCCCGGGCTCGCCGACGCACTCACCGCGCGGTACGTGCCCCGGCCGGCCGGACCGCCCGCCGGCTCGCCGGACAGCAGGCGCAGCCGTCCCTGGTCGGCCACGAGCACCGGGACCTCGGACTCGCCGGGCACGCCGACGACGGGGTCGACGGGCAGGTCGGGCCGACGCGCGATCTCGGGTGGCAGACCGGCCAGCGCCTCGGCGACGCCGACGTCGGGCATGCCCGCGAACAGGGGCTCGCCGTCGACCAGCATCCGCACCCGCGGCACACCGATGCCGGCGAGCGTCAGCGACACCTGCCGGGCCACCCCGCGGCGGCGCACGTCGTCGAGCGGGCCGGTGCGCGTCAGGTCCACCACCGCCGTCCCGTCCGGCGTGAGCGCGACGTCCGAGCGCAGGCCGGCGCCGGCGGGAAGGGCGCTCACCGCCGCCCCGGCGAGCGCCGCCGACGGACCACCGAGCAGGTACTGCAGGGTGCGCGTCGGCACGCTGCGGGCGGGGCTCGTCGCGAGGTAGCGCGGGTCGGAGACGGGCTCGCCGCGCTGCGGGTCGAGGAACCAGGTGCGCACCGGACGGGTGTTGGCGCGCAGGTCCGAGCGCCGCACGATCGTGCCCGTCGGCAGGGCGTCGATGCGCCACTGGCCGTTCTGCTCGCGCAGGCCCACCTCGAACTCGATGGGGCGGAGATCGGCCTCGAAGACCCCGTCGGGGTTCAGGACGCCCAGCGCGGTGGCGCGGATGCGCACGGCGGTCTGGCCGACCCCGGCCGGGCGGTCGGCGAAGACGGTGTCGACCTGGTCGGTGACGACGGTCGGGCGCGCGCCGTCGTCCCAGGTGCCGGCCGCGCCCGGGGTGAGGAACGCGCGGGCGGCCTGGTGGCGCTCGGCGGCCGCCCCGGACGCGAGCACCCAGCCGCGCACGGTCTCCAGCGGGCCCGCGTCGCGCGCCGGGCCGGGCGGGACCGTCGGCTCGGCGGCGTCGTACACGCGCCGCAGCACCGTCACCTCCGACGAGCCGGGCACCGACGCGCAGCCGGATCCGAGCGCCAGCACCAGCAGCAGGGGCACGAGGACGAGCGCGCGTCTCACCGGACCACCGAGGGGCCGGGTCCGGGCGGCGACGCGGGCGAGGGCAGCGCGGGGTCGTCCCCGGCCTCGCGCTCCGCCTCCGCGTCCGGCTCGGGGTCGGGGTCCAGCGGGGGCAGCGCCGTGCCCGCGGTGGCGGCGGCGTCGTGGATCCCCGGCTCCGCCGCGGCCGGGGCGGCGGCGACCGGCAGCAGCGGCAGCGGACTGGTGCGCAGGCGCTCGCCGTGGCGCAGCGGCAGCGTCAGCCGGAACACCGCGCCGCGGTCGACCTCGCCCCACGCCTGCAGCCAGCCGCCGTGCAGGCGAGCGTCTTCGAGGCTGATGGCGAGCCCGAGCCCCGTGCCCCCGCTGCGGCGCTGACGGGACGGGTCGGCGCGCCAGAACCGATTGAACACGAGCCCCGCCTCGCCCGGCTTGAGGCCGACGCCGTGGTCGCGCACCACCACGGCGAGCGCCCCCTCGTCGGCCGCGAGGCGTACCTCGATCGGACGCCCCTCGCCGTGGTCGATGGCGTTCGCCAGGAGGTTGCGCAGGATGCGCTCGACGCGTCGTGGGTCGATCTCGGCGAGCACCGGCTCGTCGTCGTCCTCGCCCAGGTCGAGCAGCAGCGGCGTGCCCGTGTCCTCGACGAGCGGGCGCACGGTCTCCGCGGCGCGCCGGACGAGGGCGCCGACGTCCAGGACCTCCAGGCCCAGCTCGGCCATGCCCGCGTCGAGGCGGCTGATCTCGAGCAGGTCGGCGAGCAGTCCCTCGAAGCGGTCGAGCTGGTCGACGAGCAGCTGCGCCGCGCGCGACGCGGTGGCGTCGGTGGGGTCGACCTGGGCGTGCAGCACCTCGGCGGCCATCCGCACCGTGGTCAGCGGGGTGCGCAGCTCGTGGCTGACGTCGGAGGTGAAGCGCCGCTGCAGCGCGCCGAACTCCTCGAGCTGGCGGATCTGCGACTGGATGCTCGCCGCCATCTCGTTGTACGACTCCGCGAGCCGCGCGACCTCGTCGTCGCCGTGCACCGGCATGCGTTCGTCGAGGTGGCCGTCGGCGAAGCGTTCGGCGACGTCGGCGGCCTGGCGCACCGGCCGCACGACCTGACGGGTGACCACCGACGAGATGCCGGCCAGCAGCACGAGCAGCACCCCCGCGGCCAGCGCGAGCGTGCTCTGGACGAGCGCGAGCGTGCGCTGCTCGGCGGAGAGCGGGAAGAGCAGGTAGAGCTGCAGGTTGCGCCCGGCGGTGCGCACGGGCTGGCCGACGACGAGCGTCGGCACCGGGGCGGCCTGCCCGGACGAGGCGACCGTCAGGTACTTCGTGGCCAGGAAGCCCTGCAGCACCGGCGCGCGCAGCTGCGGCGGGATGATCTCCGCGGGCCCGGCGCTGACCTCCACCGGCACCCCGCCCGGTACGGTCGGCAGCGCGCCCGGCCCGCCGCTGCCCACGGTGTCGGAGCCGGCGATGAGCACCGCGTCGAAGGCGCCCGCGTCGCTGACCGGGTCGCTGCCGCGGGCCAGCCCGTCCTCGGCGTCCTGCCCGCTGGTGGACAGGCGGTCGAGCACGTCGTCGAGCACGGCCTGCGCGCCGTCGCGGTCGGGGTCGACGCGGGCGAGGTCGCGCTCGAGGGCCTGGCGGGAGATGTCGGCCTGGATGAGGGCGGCCTGCTCCTTGCCCTGCACCAGCCGGTCGGCGATCTGGGTCTGCAGCACCAGGCCGAGCACGGCGACGACGACCACCGACATGGCCAGCGTCGAGAGCACCACGCGCAGCTGCATCGAGCGCCGCCACAGCACGCGCACCTGGCCCACGCGATCGGCCAGGAAGCGCTCGAGCCGGCGGCGCAGGCGCGTCAGCACGGTGCCACCACGGTCACGGGACGACTCAGGGTGGGCCGGCCTTGTACCCCACGCCGCGCACCGTCAGCACGACCTCGGGGTGCTCCGGGTCGACCTCGACCTTGGAGCGCAGCCGCTGCACGTGCACGTTCACGAGCCGGGTGTCGGCCGCGTGGCGGTAGCCCCACACCTGCTCGAGCAGCACCTCGCGCGTGAACACCTGGCGCGGCTTGCGCGCCAGGGCCACCAGCAGGTCGAACTCGAGGGGCGTGAGCGGGATGGTGCGCCCGTCGCGGCGCACCTGGTGCGCCGGGACGTCGATGGTGACGTCGCCGATCTGCATCTGCTCGGCAGGCTCGGTGGGGAACTGGCGCAGCCGCGCACGGATGCGGGCCACGAGCTCCTTGGGCTTGAACGGCTTGACCACGTAGTCGTCGGCGCCCGACTCCAGCCCGAGCACCACGTCCACCGTGTCGGTCTTCGCGGTCAGCATGACCACGGGCACCCCCGACTCCGCCCGGATCGCCCGGCAGACGTCGATGCCGTTCATGCCCGGGAGCATGAGGTCGAGCAGCACCAGGTCCGGCGAGCTCTCGCGCAGTGCGGGCAGCGCCCCCGTCCCGTCGCCGACGACGGTGGTCTCGAAGCCCTCGCCCTGGAGGACGAGCGTCAACATCTCCGCGAGGGAGGCGTCGTCGTCCACCACGAGGATTCGCGCGCTCATGTCTCAATGGTGTCACTTCTCACCGACGATCCGGAGCCGACTTCGGCCGACATGGCCCCGGAGAGCCATTCCTGCACCATCGACTCCGCCATCCGGGTGACGTCGGCGCGGTCCCCCTCGGCGCCGACGACCGTCCAGGGCGCGAGCCAGGCGCGGTCGACGAGCTGGTCGTAGACCGCCGCGCACCGGGCCTGCAGCGCCGCGTCGGCCTCGTAGCCGTCGGGCGTGCGGGTCGGGTCGGCCGCGGCACGCTCGGACACGCGGCGGGCGGCGAGCTGGCCCGGCACCCGGACCAGCACCTGCGCGTCGGGCGCCGGCACCCCGAGGCGCTCCACCTCGAGCGCGTGCACCCAGGCCACGAACGGCCCGTCGACGTCCTCGCCGCGCCGCGCCGCGCCGTAGGCGGCGTTGGAGGCGACGTAGCGGTCGACGAGCACGAGGTCGTGGGTCGCCGCGGCCCGGCGGAGGTCCTCGCCCGCCCCGGCGCGGTCGAGCGCGAAGAGCACGGCCATCGCGTGCACCGAGTCGCGCAGGTCGCCGTGCGCGCCGTGCAGCGCCTCGCCCGCGAGCCCGGCGTGCACGTCGGCGTCGTAGCGCGGGAACGCGAGCGTGGCGACCCGCGCGCCCCGGTGTGTCGCAGCGTCGGCGAGCGCCGCCACCAGCGTCGCCTTGCCCGCCCCGTCGAGTCCCTCGACGGCCACCACCACGCCCACGGAGAGACCCTATGGCCGCGCCCCGGAACGACCGAAGGGCCCCTTCGCTCGACCAGGTCGAGCGAAGGGGCCCGTCGGTCAGTTCACCCGCTCACCAGCACACACTCACCACCGGAGCGCTTGCCGCGACCGACCAGCGCGGCGCAGGTCGGTCGGTAGCGCGACGGAGGAGCGCTGACGACCGGACCTGCTTGCCGCGACCGACTAGTAGCGGTAGTGCTCCGGCTTGTACGGGCCCTCGACATCGACGCCGATGTACTCGGCCTGCTCCTTGGTGAGCTTGGTCAGCTCCGCGCCGAGCGCCTCGACGTGGACCTTCGCGACCTTCTCGTCCAGGTGCTTGTGGGCAGGCGGTAGACGCCGATCGGGTACTCGTCGGGCTTCGTGAAGATCTCGATCTGGGCGATGGTCTGGTTCGCGAACGAGTTCGACATGACGAAGCTCGGGTGCCCGGTGGCGTTGCCGAGGTTCAGCAGCCGGCCCTCGGACAGCAGGATGATCGAGTGGCCGTCGTCGAAGCGCCACTCGTCGACCTGCGGCTTGATGTTGATCCGTGTGGCGCCGGACTTCTCCAGCTTCTCGACCTGGATCTCGTTGTCGAAGTGGCCGATGTTGCCCAGGATCGCCTGGTGCTTCATCCGCTTCATGTGGTCGAGGGTGACGATGTCCTTGTTGCCGGTCGTCGTGATGACGATGTCGGCGGACTCGACCACGTTCTCGAGGGTGTTGACGTCGTAGCCCTCCATCAGCGCCTGGAGCGCGCAGATGGGGTCGGTCTCGGTGATGGTCACGCGGGCGCCCTGGCCGCGCAGCGACTCGGCCGAGCCCTTGCCGACGTCACCGAAGCCGCAGACGACGGCCTTCTTGCCCGACAGCAGCACGTCGACGGCGCGGTTGATGCCGTCGATGAGCGAGTGGCGGCAGCCGTACTTGTTGTCGAACTTCGACTTGGTGACCGAGTCGTTCACGTTGATCGCCGGGAAGAGGAGCTTGTCCTCGTTGAAGAACTCGTACAGGCGGTGGACGCCCGTCGTGGTCTCCTCGGTGACGCCCTTGATGCCGGACGCGACCTTGGTCCAGTGCTGCGGGTCGTTCTCGAGGCTGCGGCGCAGCGTCGCCAGCACGACCTGGTACTCGGCGGGGTCGTCCATCTCCGTGGTGGGGACGACGCCGGCCTTCTCGAACTCGACGCCCTTGTGGACGAGCATCGTGGCGTCGCCGCCGTCGTCGAGGATCATGTTCGGGCCGCGGGTGTCGGCGTCCGCCCAGGTCATCATCTGCTCGGCGCACCACCAGTACTCCTCGAGCGTCTCGCCCTTCCAGGCGAAGCACGGGACGCCCTTGGGCTCCTCGGGGGTGCCGTGGGGACCGACGACGACCGCGGCGGCCGCGTGGTCCTGGGTGGAGAAGATGTTGCACGAGGCCCAGCGGACCTCGGCGCCGAGCTCCACCAGGGTCTCGATGAGCACGGCGGTCTGCACCGTCATGTGCAGCGAGCCGGAGATCCGGGCGCCGTGCAGCGGCTTGGCCTCGGAGTACTCGCGGCGCAGGGTCATCAGACCCGGCATCTCGTGCTCGGCGAGGCGGATCTCGCGGCGGCCGAAGTCGGCCTGCGAGAGATCGGCGACGGCGAAGTCGATGCCGTTGCGGGTGTCGTGCTTGTCGTCGACGGTGCCTACAGCGTTCGTCATGACTCCCTCTGCTCGGTGATCTGGACCGTGCGAACCGGTCTGGTGCACGAGGTCGCCGGGGTGTGTCGCCGTCGCTCGCGGGATGCGGGCGCGAGGGCGGCAGCGCCGGCGTCATCGGTCACCCGGACACGGTTCATCACCATCCGCAGGCGCCCTTGCGAAGGTTTACGGACCGCTGCCGAGCGTGGCGGACGGGCCGGGGACCGGTCGTCCGTTGCAGCGCCACTCGACAGCTTCCGTTCGCACGTGGTGTGCGATCGATGCCGTGACACCAAGTCCAGCACAGGCACCAGGGCCGGTCAACCGCGACGGGCCCGGACGTCAGACCGGTCACACGGCGCGTCGGGGTCCGTAGGATCGTGACCGCAGCCACAGGAGACACCGCCAGGAGGCCACGGACGTGCTCGGACAGATGCAGGACTACCCACTCGCCCTGCCGCACGTGTTCCACCGCGCCGAGCAGCTGTACGCCCACAAGCCCATCGTCGGGGTGGGCGCGGGCGGCACGGTGCACCGCACGGACTACGCCTCGTGGGCCGAGCGGGTCCGGCGGGCCGCGGCGGCCCTCGACGCCCTCGAGGTCTCGCCCGAGGGCCGGGTCGGCACCTTCTGCTGGAACAGCCCGGCCCACCTCGAGCTCTACTTCGCGGTGCCCTGCAGCGGGCGGGTGCTCCACACCCTCAACATCCGGCTGTTCACCGAGCAGCTGATCTACATCGCGAACCACGCGCAGGACGAGGTCGTGTTCGTCGACCGGTCGCTGTTCGGCCAGTTCTGGCCCCACATCGACCAGATGGAGACCGTCCGCAAGGTCATCGTCATCGACGACGGCGCGGACGTCGCCATCCCCGACGACGAGCGCATCACCGACTACGACGCCCTGCTCGCCTCCGTGGAGCCGGTGACGGGCCGCTTCCGCGTCGACGACGAGAACCAGGCCGCGGCGATGTGCTACACGTCGGGCACCACCGGCAACCCCAAGGGCGTCGTCTACTCCCACCGCTCGACGGTGCTGCACTCGATCGCGGTGCTCATGGCCGACGTCGTCGGCGTCGTCGAGCGCGACGTCCTCCTGCCGATCGTGCCGATGTTCCACGCCAACGCCTGGGGGACGCCGTACGCGGCGGTGTTCGCGGGGGCGTCGCTGGTCATGCCCGGCCCGAACATGACGCCCAAGGCCATCGCCGGCATCCTGCGCGACCACCACATCACGATCACCGCGGGCGTACCGACGATCTGGATGGGCGTGCTGCCCGAGCTCTCCGAGGGCGACCTGCCCGACCTGCGCCTGCTGCTGTGCGGCGGGTCGGCGGTGCCCAAGTCGCTGTCCGAGGGGTGGCGCAAGAAGATCGGCCTGCCGATCACCCAGGCCTGGGGCATGACCGAGACCAGCCCGATCGCCACCACGGGGCTGCTGCGCAGCGTCCACGACGGCCTGTCCGACGACGAGCTCGCCGACGTGCGCGCCACCGCGGGCACCCCGTCGCCGCTGGTCGACCTGCGCATCTGCGAGCCGGACACCGGCGAGGTCCTGCCCTGGGACGGCGAGACCTCGGGCGAGCTGCAGGCGGCCGGCCCGTGGATCGCGGCGTCGTACTACCGCAACGAGGACGGCGGGAAGCAGTTCACCTCCGACGGCTGGCTCAAGACCGGCGACGTGGCCGTCATCGACCGCTACGGCTACGTCAAGCTCGTCGACCGCACCAAGGACCTCGTCAAGTCCGGCGGCGAGTGGATCTCCTCGGTCGACCTGGAGAACGAGATCATGGCCATGGACGGGGTGGCCGAGGCCGCCGTCATCGCGATCCCCGACGAGAAGTGGTCGGAGCGCCCCCTGGCCTGCGTCGTGCCGAAGGACGGCGTGGAGCTGACCAAGGAGGCCGTGCTCGAGCACATCGCGACCCGGGTGGCCAAGTGGCAGGTGCCCGACGACGTGGTGTTCATCGACGAGGTGCCCAAGACCTCGACCGGGAAGTTCTCGAAGAAGACCCTGCGCGAGAAGTTCGCCGGCCACCAGGCCTGACGCGCACGAGGGCCCGCCCACCCGGGCGGGCCCTCGTGGTCAGTGCTACTGCGGCTGGGTCGGCGGGGCCGACGGACCCCCCGGGTTGGTCACCGACCGCTCCTCGCCCCGCTCGCGCTTGCCGAGCACGGAGTTCCGCCGCGAGTAGGCGAAGTAGATGAGCACGCCCAGGACCATCCAGACGATGAACCGGATCCAGGTCTCGACGGTCAGGTTGAGCATCAGCCACAGGCAGCTGAGCACCGCGAGGGTGGCCACGAGCGGCAGCGCCTTGACGGTGAAGGTGCGCGGCAGGTCGGGGCGCCGGCGCCGCAGGTAGACGGTGCCGACCGCGACGAGCACGAACGCGAACAGGGTGCCGATGTTGACCATCGACTCGAGCTCGTCGATCGGGAAGAAGCCGGCGAGGACGGCGCAGAGCGCGCCGATGATGATCGTGATCGTCACCGGGGTGCCTCGGGAGCCGGTCTGGGCGAGCCTGCGCGGGAGCAGGCCGTCGCGGCTCATCGCGTAGAACACCCGGCTCTGGCCGAGCATCAGCACCATGACGACGGTGGTGAGGCCGGCGAGGGCGCCGATGGAGATCACCGTGGAGGCCCAGTCCGCGCCGACCAGCGTGAACGCCGTGGCCAGCGTGGCGCTCTCCTCGCTGCCGGGCGGGGTGGCGAGCTGGGTGTAGTTGACCATGCCCACCAGCACGAGCGAGGTGGCCACGTACAGGATGGTGACGACGCCGAGGGAGCCGAGGATCCCGCGGGGCAGGTCCCTCTGCGGGTTCTTGGTCTCCTCGGCGGTGGTGGACACCGCGTCGAACCCGATGAACGCGAAGAACACCAGCGAGGCGCCGGCGAGCAGGCCGTAGATGCCGAAGGTCGAGCCCTCGCTGCCCGCGATCAGCGACAGCAGCGACGCGTCACCGCCGCCCCCGCTCTGGCGCTCACCCCCGGGCGGCGGGATGAACGGGGTGTAGTTCTGCGCCTGGACGTAGAACAGCCCGACGACGATGACGAGCAGGACGACGAGCACCTTGATCGAGGTGATGATCGCGCTGACCCGGCTCGAGAGCTTGATGCCGAGCACGAGGACGACCGTGAGGGCGCCGATCACCAGGACGGCGCCCCAGTCGAACGTCACCGCGCCCAGCTCGAACGAGGCCGCGGCGCTGCTGCCGCCGAAGAGCTCGCCCAGGTACTGCGCCCAGCTCTTCGAGACCACGGCCGCACCGAGGGCGTACTCGAGGATGAGGTCCCAGCCGATGATCCAGGCGATGAACTCGCCGAAGGTCGCGTACGAGAACGTGTAGGCGCTGCCGGCCACCGGCACCGTCGAGGCGAACTCGGCGTAGCAGAGGCCCGCGAAGCCGCAGGCGATCGCGGCGATGACGAACGAGATCGCGATGGCCGGGCCGGTGATGTCACCGGCGACGCGCGCCGTGATGGTGAAGATACCGGCGCCGATGAGGACCGCGACGCCGAAGATCGTCAGGTCGAGGGCGCCCAGCTCGCGCCGGAGCTTGCTGCCCGGCTCGTCGGTGTCCGCGATGGATTGCTCCACCGACTTGGTCCGGAAGAGCCCGCGTTGTGGCTGGGTCGACGTCATGCGCGTTCCTCCCGAGGATCCTGCGTCCGGGCCCGTCGAGTGATCGAGGGTGCGGCGGGACCTTACGCCCGCACGACGTCCGATGAGCACGGACACGGCTCGATCCGTGAGGCCGTGTTCACCGAGTTGGCCCGCGCGGTCTCCCGGGGGCGTCCGGTCAGCGGGACGCGGTGTCCGGGCGCGGCTCGAGGGCGTCGCCGACCGGCTCGCCGGCACCGCGGTCGAGGTCGGGCTCGAGGTAGACCAGCCGCGCCTCGGGCACCGCCTCGCGCAGACGGGCCTCGGCGTGGTCGATGGCCTCGGCGATCGTCTCGGTCGGCAGCTGCGACGACACGGCGATCTTGGCGGCGACCAGCAGCTCCTCGGGACCGAGGTACTGGGTGCGCAGGTGGATGACCCGCTCGACCGGCCCGCCGACCAGGGCCTCGGTGATGGTGCGGCGCTGCGGGGCGCTGGCTCCCTCGCCCATGAGGAGGCTCTTGGTCTCGATGATGAGGATGACCGCGATGATGCCGAGCAGGACGCCGATGCAGATCGTGCCGATCGCGTCCCACACCGGATCGCCGGTGAGGACGCTGAGCCCGACGCCGCCGAGGGCGAGGATCAGCCCGACCAGCGCGCCGAGGTCCTCGAGCAGCACGACCGGCAGCTCGGGGTTGACCGACGTCCGGATGAACCCCCACCACGAGGCGTCGCCCTTGAGCTCACGCGACTCGACGATCGCGGTCCGGAAGCTGAACGTCTCCAGCCCGATGGCCACGACCAGGATGATCACCGCGACCACCGGCGAGGTCAGCTCCTCGTGCGCGGAGATCTTGTGGATGCCCTCGTAGAGGGCGAACACCGAACCCAACGTGAACAGCATCAGGGCGACGACGAACGAGTAGAAGAAGCGGTCGCGCCCGTAGCCGAAGGGGTGCTCGGCGGTCGCCTCGCGCTTCGCGCGCTTGCGACCGAGCAGCAGGAGCCCCTGGTTGCTCGTGTCGGCGACCGAGTGCACGCTCTCGGCGAGCATCGACGACGAGCCGGTGACGAGGTAGCCGACGAACTTGGCGACGGCGATCCCGGCGTTGGCCGCCAGCGCGGCGAGGATCGCCTTGCCGCCTCCGGATGCGGACACGGTGCCTCCAGGTCGACCGGTCGGTGGTGTGGTGCCGGTGAAGGTACGCCCGCGGGGCCGGGGACGGTCAGCCCGGCCCGAGACCGTCCGCGGCGACGAACGCGAGCGCCGGGCGCTCGACGGGAGCGACCGTGACCGGGCCGTCGCACGCCGGCACCCACACCGCCGAGCCACGGGAGACGACCTGCTCCTGGCCGCGGGCGGTGCGCAGCCGCACGCTGCCCTCCACCGCGACCGCGATCCGGGGGCCCTCGACACCGAGGTCGACGTCGCCGTCGGTGGGCGCGGCCTCGTCGAACGCGCACCGGGCGAGGCTGAAGTACTCCGACGGCGTGAACCGCGTGACCGGGCCGGTGCCCTCGCCGTGCAGCAGCGGCGGGCGGCCCGGCGTGAAGTCGAGGACGCGCAGCAGCTCGGGCACGTCGACGTGCTTGGGCGTCAGGCCGCAGCGGAGCACGTTGTCGGAGTTCGCCATGAGCTCGACGCCGCAGCCCGACAGGTACGAGTGCGGGGAGCCCGCCGGCTGGTAGACGCACTCTCCCGGCGCCAGCGCCACGCGGTTGAGCAGCACCGCGGCGAGCACGCCGGCGTCCCCGGGGTAGCGCTCGCCGAGGTCGAGCAGCGTGCGCGCCTCGGCGGCGAACTCGCCGCGGGCGCGCAGGTGGGCCACGCAGCCCTCGAGCAGCGCGGGTACCAGCTCGTCCACCGCGCGCTGGGGCAGCGTGATCCAGGTGGTGAACACCGCGCGCAGGCCGTCGCCGTCGGGCTGCCCGGCGAGCAGTTCGGTGTGGTGGTCGAGCGCGCGCACGTCGAGCGCGCGCAGCAGGCGCACGGTGTCGGCCGCCGGGCGGAAGCCCGCGAGCGCGTGGAACTCGGTGAGGGCGCAGAGCAGCTCGGGCTTGGGCAGCGGGTCGGGGTAGTTGCGCTCGGCGGCCGTGCGCGGCACGCCCGCCGCCTCCTCCCGCGCCCAGCCGGCCTCGGCCTGCTCGGCCGAAGGGTGGGCCTGCAGGCTCAGCGGCTCCTCCGCGGCGAGCACCTTGAGCAGGTAGGGCAGCTTGTCCGCCCAGCGGGCGCTCCGCGCCGGGCCGAGCGCGCCCATCGGGTCGGTCACCAGCTCGTCGGTGAGCGTCCGCGCGCCCCCGTTGAGCCGCGAGGGCTCGTCGCGGTGCGCGCCGAGCCAGAGCTCGGCCTGCGGGTGCGGCGACGGGACCTCCTCGCCCAGCAGGTCGGCGAGGTGCGTCCGCGAGCCCCACGTGTACGTGCGCACGCTGCCCTTGAGGACCTCCACGTCAGTGCCTCTCTCGCCGTCGGGCCGTCAGCCCGTGCGGACCCCCGGCACCCGGGCCCCGAGGGCCAGGCCGAGGTAGACCGCGGTGAAGTCGAGTCGGGTGGCCAGCACGGCCGCGCGGAGCGCATCGGCGACCGACCCCTCCCCGGCCAGGTCCACGTCGTCGATCTCCAGGACGTCCGCTCCCGGGTGACGGGCGCCGACGTCGGCGACCAGGCGCCGCACCGCGAGGTCCTCGCGCACGGCCAGCAGCACCAGCCGCGGTGGCGGGGCCGCCGGAGCCGGGTCGTCGAAGGGGTCGGCGAAGATCGACGCCTCTCCCGAGGTCTCCTGCAGCCGGGCCAGCAGCGCCGGCTGGGCCGCCGCGGCCGCGGTGGTGGTGGCCTGGGCGACGACACCCGCGTGGGTGGCCAGCACGGTCGCCCCGTAACCGGCCACCAGGCCCGCGATCGGGTCGGCGCCCCACAGCAGCGGCGTGCGCTCGGCCAGGCGCAGCGCCAGGGTCTTGGCCGGGTTGACGAAGGCCTCGCCGCGGGGGCCGTCGCGCTCGGCCTCGGCGTCGAGGCGGTCGGCGAGCGCGTCGGGATCGATGGTGAGCAGGTCCAGCGACCGGGCGACCACCAGGCCGGTGGCCAGCACGGTGGCGGTGTCGAGCCCGTCGAGGTCCACGCCCGAGACACCGAGCGCCATCCGCGGGACGACGGGCAGGGCACGCCCGGCGCCCGCCGCGGCCGCGGGGCCCTCGGCCGGTCCGGCGAGCACGACGTGCGCCCCGCGGCGCACGGCGCGGTGCACCGACTCGGCCACCTCCGCCTCGACGGGGTCGCCCTCGCGTCCGCGGTGGGCGGCGACGACGACGTCGAGCGGGCCCAGCCACGGGGGCGCGACGCCGGTGACGATCACCGGCAGCGGCGCGGTCGGCGTCAGCAGCGCGGCCAGCAGGCGGCAGGCGGACTCGGTGGTGCCGGGGCGGGTCAGCAGGACCAGGGCGCGGGGGCGCAGGCCGGCGAGGTCGGCGGGCACGCCCGCGTCGTGGGCGGCCGCCCACGGGGTGCGCACCTGGGCGCCCGCGGTGGCCACCGCGCGCAGCGTGCCCTCACGGTCGGCGGCGAGCAGGCGCGGCTCGTCGGAGAGCAGGGCGTCGTCGAGCACGGCCCTCACCCCTCCCGCGGGTCCGGCTCCCGCGCGTCGCCCGGAGGTCCCCCGCTCGCCTCCGACAGCAGGAGCACCGGGATGCCGTCGGTGACCGGGTAGCGCCGGCCGCACGCGGTGCACGTCAGCACGGCGGCCTCGGGGTCGTGGGGCGTCCCGGGGCGCAGCGTGCCGTGGTCGGGCGCGGGGCAGGCGAGGATCTCGAGCAGGTCGGGGTCCAGATCGAGCGGCATCGGGGGTCTCCTTCTCGATCCGTGTCAGCCGCGCACGAGCGCGAGGACCTCGTCGCGCAGCGCGGCGACGGCGTCGTCGTCGGCGGCCTCGACGTTGAGCCGCAGCAGCGGCTCGGTGTTCGAGGGCCGCAGGTTGAACCAGCTGCCGTCGGGCAGGACGACGGTGAGCCCGTCGAGGTCGTCGGTGGTGACGCCCTCGCGCGCGCCGAAGTCCTGCTCGACCTCGGCCATGGCCGCCTGGGCGTCCTGCACCGTCGAGTTGATCTCACCCGAGGCGGCGTAGCGGGAGTACTGCGCCATGAGCTCCGACAGCGGCCGGTCCTGCTCGCCGAGCGCGGCCAGCACGTGCAGGGCGGCGAGCATGCCCGAGTCGGCGTTCCAGAAGTCGCGGAAGTAGTAGTGCGCCGAGTGCTCGCCGCCGAAGACCGCGCCGGTCTCGGCCATCGTCGCCTTGATGAACGAGTGGCCCACCCGGCTGCGCTCCGGCGTGCCGCCGGCCTCGGTGATGATCTCGGGCACGGCGCGCGAGGTGATGAGGTTGTGGATCACCGTGGAGCCGGGGTGCTTGCGGAGCTCGCGCGTGGCGACCAGCGCGGTGATCGCGCTGGGGCTCACCGCGTCGCCCTTCTCGTCGACGAGGAACACGCGGTCGGCGTCGCCGTCGAAGGCCAGGCCCGCGTCCACGCGGCCCAGCGTGATGACCTTGCGCTGGAGGTCCTGGAGGTTGTCGGGGTCCAGCGGGTTGGCCTCGTGGTTCGGAAACGTGCCGTCGAGCTCGAAGAACAGCGGCTCGACCTCGATCGGCAGGGGGTCGAGCACCGCCGGGACCGTGTAGCCGGCCATCCCGTTGCCGGCGTCGACGACGATCGACAGGCTGCGGATGCCGGACAGGTCGACCAGCGAGCGCAGGAAGGCGGCGTAGTCGTCGCGCATCTCGCGGTGGCTGATGCTGCCGCGCTCGCCGGCCTCCGGGCCGGCGGCGGCGGCCTCGCCGGGCCCCCGGTCGAGCAGCGCGGCGATCTCGTCGAGTCCGGAGTCCTGACCCACGGGCGACGCGCCGGCGCGGCAGAGCTTGATGCCGTTGTAGGTGGCCGGGTTGTGGCTGGCCGTGAACATCGCGCCGGGCATCTCGAGCGCGCCGGAGGCGTAGTAGAGCATGTCGGTGCTGGCCAGACCGATGTGCACGACGTCGACGCCGAGCCCGGTGACGCCCTCGGCGAACGCGTCGGCGAGCTCGGGCGACGACTCCCGCATGTCGTGCGCGATCACGACGCCCTTGCCGCCGCCGAGCCCGGTGCCCTGGCCCGAGCGCTGCTCGTCGAGCAGGACGCGGGCGAACGCCGCGCCCACGTCGCGGACGAAGGCCGCGTCGAGCTGGGAGCCGACGAGCCCGCGGATGTCGTAGGCCTTGACGACCTGGTCGATCACCTGGGCACGGTCGGGGGCCGCCTCGGCGGACGAGGTGGCGGTCGGTGTGCTGGACACCTCACCAGCCTATCGGCGCCGCCGGGCCCCGGCGCCCGCCGGGCGGGCGCGTCCGCCGAACGGTGAGCCACCGCCGTGGGGGTGTCCGCGGGCTCGGTGGACGGACTCAGGAGGACGCGGGGTCGGGCAGCACGCGCAGGTGACCGCGGCGGCCCGTGGGCGCGCCGGTCATGCCGGCCACCAGCCCGGGCGGCGGACCGACGGGCAGTGCCGGCACGGCGGCGCCGTGGCCCGCGCCGGTGCCCGCCGTGATGCGCGCGCGGCCCTCCGGCGGCGCGAGCGGGCGGTCGGCGCGTCCGGCCTCGCGGACGGCCTCGGCCAGGGCGGTGAGGTCGTCGGCCGACGGCTCGTCCGGGAAGTCGCCCTCGTAGCGCACGACCTCCCACCCCCGCGGGGCGGTGAGACGGACGGCGTGGCGCTCGCAGAGGTCGTAGGAGTGCGGCTCGGCGCTCGAGGCCAGCGGACCGACCACGGCGGTCGAGTCCGAGTAGACATACGTCAGGGTGGCCACGGCCGCGTGACCACACCCGGTCCGTGAGCACTTCCGCACTCCTCGCACGTCGCCGACGATAGCCCGGACGGACGCGCCCGCCGTGCAGGCGCGCGCGGCGCGTCGGTCCTCGTCCGGGGGCCGCTCCCCCGGACGGTCCCGGGCCTGTCCCGCACCGGTGTCCGCGGCCGCGCGTAGGCTCCGCGGGCGTGACCAGGAGCGCGAGCCGCCGGGGCGGCACCTCCGCGCCCCGGCCGCGCCGGCGCCGTCGCGATCGCCGCGGTCGCGGGCTGCGGATGCCGCTGTACCCCTCCGGCTCCCCCGCCGCGCGCACACGCGCCGAGCGGTTCGACGCCCTCGTGCTCGAGGCGCTGGAGCCCATCGAGGAGCGCTGGGGCGCCGAGCTCGCCGAGCTGGACGTGGCCGTCGACGACGTGCCCGAGGTCCCCGCCGCCTCCGACGACCCGCCCGTGGACGACGACGCCGTGCTCGGCGACGGCGAGGTGCCGCTGGCGCGCCTCGTGCCCGCGGGCATGGACCGCCGCGGCGCCGTGACCCGGGCGCGGATCGTGCTCTACCGCCGCCCGCTCGAGGCGCGCGCGCTCGACGGCGAGGACCTCGCCGACCTGCTGCACGACGTGCTCGTGGAGCAGGTCGCGGGCTACCTCGGCGTCGAGCCCGACACGATCGCCGAGGACGCCGAGTAGCGACCGGACCTCCTTGGCGCGACTAGAAGGTGTGGTGGACGGCCTCGACGTTGTGGCCGTCGGGGTCGCGGAGGAACACCGCGTAGTAGCCGGGGTGGTACTCCGGGAAGATCCGAGGCGCGTGCAGTACCTCCGACCCGTGCGCCAGGGCCGCCTCGTGCACGGCGTCGACGGCCGCGCGGTCGGGCGCGGCGAAGGCGATGTGCAGCTCCTGCTCGACGGCCCCGCCCGGGGCGAGCCAGAAGGCCGGGTGCGCGCCGGCGGCCAGCCCGACGACCTCGGGCGCGCCCGGCGGGCCGGTGGGGATGCGCAGGCCCACGGCCATGCCGAGCGGCGCGAACACCGCGGTGTAGAAGGCGACGGAGGTCTCGACGTCGCGACAGGGGAAACCCATGTGGTCGAACACGTCGCCGAACCTAGGGCCTGACCCCGACAGCGGGGACCCGGCTGGTCGAGGGGCGCCGCCGGCCACCGAACGTTCCGGCGAAGGGCGCCCGTGGCCCGCCTGTCCGAGCGACGGGGCCCTTCGCTCGGAACGCCCACCCCCGCGGGAACCGGGACCCGCTAGTCGAGGCGGGTCCGGGACGGCAGCGCGGAGATCGCGGTGAACAGCACCAGGGCCAGCTGCAGGAGCAGGAGCAGCAGGCGGGTGGTGTCGTCGCGGTCGACGACCACGGCGCCGCCCTCGGGCCCGACGCCCACGCCGACGAGGTGGCCCCAGGCCGGGACGACGGGGGCGGGCGCGCCGCCGACCGTCGCGGTCCAGCCCGACTCCAGCTCCGCGGCCACGACGAGCAGGCGGCGGTCCGCGCCCGGGGACACGCGCACGGCGACGGTGGGTAGGTCCGAGGGCACCGGCGTGACACCCGCGGCCCGCCGGGGAGCGGCCCGCGCCTCGGTGGCGTCGTCGGAGATCGGGGGCTCGAGCAGCACCGCGCCCGCGACCGGCAGGGCGACGCGGACCACCGGGCGCCCGTCGGACACCGGCGGGGCGTCGCCGAGCAGCGGCCCGGCGGCCCGGCGCGCGACCTGGGCGGTGGCCTGGTCGGGGAGCACGACCGCGCCGGTGCCGGCCGTCGCGAGCTCGGCGACGCCGGCCTGCACGGTGGCGGGGTCGCCGGAGAGCAGGGCGCGCACGTCGCGCTGCAGGCGGGCGGGTGCGGCCCCGACGGGCGCGAAGTCGTCGTCGCCGTAGCGCGGGAGCCCGGGACCGCCGCGCCGCGTGGTGTCGGCGTCGCGGGTGACCACCACGACGCCCGCTCCGCTCCTGGCCAGCTCGTCGGCCAGCGGGGCGGCGAGGGTCGGCGCGCGGGTGTCGGCGAGCGGGCCCACCCCGCCGCCCAGGACCGTGACCACCGCGAGCGTCGCCACGGCGACCGCCAGCACGGGCACGGCGACGCCGCGGGCCCGCTGCGCGCTGCGGTCGCGCTCGCCGGTGTCGCTCGGGCGGGGCCGCAGGCGCCGGGCCAGGCCCGACGCGCCGGCGCCCACCCGCTCGGCCGCGCCCGCGAGGCGCCCGGAGAAGCCTGCGCCCCCGAGGTCGAGCTCGGAGTCCCCGCGGCGCAGCGGGGCCCGGCCGGCGCGCTCCCGGCGCCCGAGCAGCTGGCCGAGCGGCTCGGTGCGGGCCGCGGCGACCTGGGCCAGCAGGCTCCAGAGCGCGCCGGTGGTGGCGAGGGCGAGTGCGGGACCGGTCCAGCCGGGCCGCGGGTCGCCGCCGGAGAGCGGGGTCAGCGCGAACGACCCGACGATCCCGGCCGCGACGATGCCGAGGACCAGCAGCGCGAGCCCCGGGACCGCCGCGCGCCGCGGCGCGAGCAGCGCCCCGCCGACGGCGACGGCGACCAGGACGAGGCCCGCCCAGGGCAGGGTGCCGGGCCCGCCGGGGTCGAGGGCGAGGACCTCGAGGGCGGCGACGAAGCGCTCGGGCACCGGGGCGCCGGTGCCGTGCAGCAGCACCTCCGGCGCGGTGAGCAGCACGGTCGGCCACGGCAGGAGCAGCAGCACCGGCAGGACGACGATGACGGCCAGGGACATCGCGCGCCGCCCGGCGGCCCCCGGCGGCGCGGGGACCAGGACGAAGCCGACCACCACCACGACGAGCACGAGCGCGTGCACCAGCGGCGCGAAGGCGCTGACCACGCCGAGCGCGAGCGCCGTGCCGGCCGCGGTGCTCCACCACGAGCCGCGCCGACCCGCCGTGCGCACGCCCCGCAGAACGGCGACGACGCCGGCGAGCACGAGCGGCAGCAGCACCGCCGCCACCACGCCGTCGAGGCGGCCCTGGGCCACGGCGCCCGCGGTGACTCCGAGCAGGGCGTAGACGGCGCCCGCGAGCGCGCGCAGCACGCGGCCGACGCGCAGCTCGCGGGTGGCGAGGTAGGCGCTCAGCCCCGCCAGCGGCAGGGCGGCCACGAGCAGGATCGACACCACCGCGGGCGGGCCGCCGAGGGGCACCGCGGGACCGCCGAGCGCGCCGATCACGGCGAGCGCCGCGGGGGCCGGGGCGCCGGTGCCGCCGGCCGCGGGGTGCCAGGCGGCGAGGTAGGACGACCACAGCTCGCGGAGCCCCGGGACCTCGGCGATGCGCCCGCCGGCCAGCGAGAGCCCCAGCCGCGTGCGCTGCGTCGCGAGCGAGATCAGGGTCAGGCCGACGACGAGCAGCAGCGGCGGGGCGAGCAGCAGCTCGCGCGCGACCCGGCCCGCGGTGATGGGGACGACGACGACCCGCTCGCCCGCCGCGGTGGCGGGCTCGTCGGCGCGGCCCGCGGTCCTGATGACCTTGGTGGCGTCGCCCTCGGGCGGAGCGGCGCCCACGGCGTCGTCGCCCGGCGCCCGCGGCCCCGGCAGCGCCACGGCCAGCGACTCCCCCGGGCGGCGCAGGCCCGCCGTGCGCCGGGTGCGCCGCACGCCGGCCCCGGCGCCCGCGGGCAGCGCCTCGGGGCCCACGGCCGCGCGCCGGCGCCGCGCCTCGTCCTCGGCGTCGTCCTCGGGCCGTGCGCCGCGCTCGGCCCAGTCGGGCAGCCGGCCGAGCTCCAGCTCCTCGCGCAGGCGCCCGCGCACGAGGGAGGTCAGCCCGCCCCGCACGGCGTTGCGCAGGCGGGTGGTGCGGCTGGTCAGCAGGCCGCGCAGCTCGCGCGGCAGGGCGGTGGCGCCGGTGCTGCGGCGTTTCCGGGCGTCGGCGAGGTCGGCGATGCCCGGCCCGGAGCCGAGCACGCGGGTCAGGCCGGTGAGCTCGGCGCCCGCCGCGCGGGCCCGGCGCACCAGCAGCAGGCCCAGCGCGCGCAGGACCGCGAGCACCGGCAGGCGCAGGAGGCCGAGCACGAAGGCCGGCGTGGAGCAGTTGGCGAGGAACGTGCGCAGCCCGTGGGCCCGGTCGGTGGCGCGGTAGCGGCGGTCGACGCCGGCGGTGTCGAGCTCGCGGGCGCGCACCTGCAGCGCGCGGGCGTGGCGCAGCCGGGCCGAGGGCGCGCAGAGCACCAGGCCACCGGCGCGGTTGACCCGCCAGCCGTAGTCGACGTCCTCGCGCAGCAGGCCCAGCGCGGTGTCGTAGCCGCCGAGCGCGTCCCACTCGCGGCGCCGCACGAGCGAGCCCGCGGAGCCGACGGCGAGCACCTCGGAGTTGGTGGCGAACTGGCCGAGGTCGAGCTCGTCGGCACCGATGCCGGTCTGCCGCGAGCCCGAGGCATCGATGGACACGCCGGCCTCGACGACCAGGCGCGGGTCCTCCCAGTCCAGGCACAGCGGCCCGAGCACGGCGGCCGAGGGCGAGGCGTCGGCGACCGACAGCAGCACCGCGAGGCAGTCGGGGGCGGGGGCGGCGTCGTCGTGCAGGACCCAGAGCCACTCGCCGGCGTTCGCGCCCCAGCGCCGGTCGGCGTCGTCGACCGCGGTGTGGACGGCCTCGGCGAAGCCGGTGTCGCGGGGCATGCGCAGCACCACGTCGACCTGGT
Source organism: Actinomycetospora sp. (assembly GCA_029266415.1). Classification (GTDB taxonomy): domain Bacteria; phylum Actinomycetota; class Actinomycetes; order Mycobacteriales; family Pseudonocardiaceae; genus Actinomycetospora. The sequence goes on from JAQSWW010000043.1 coordinate 21,261, forward strand.
TGCTGGCCGCGAGCAGCGACGCCGTGCCGTCGGTGGACCCGGTGTCCACCGCGATCACCCGGCGCGGGCGCCGGGTCAGGGCGGCGAGGGCGCCGAGGGTCTCCGGCAGCCAGGTCTCACCGTCGTGGCAGACGAGGACCCCGAGCACCGGCGCCACCGGGGACGTCACCGCCACGCGCGCCGCCGTCCTTCCCCCTCGGGCAGCCGCCACCCCAGCGGCGCCCGCGCTCCGGTCAGGCGGTCGAGGGTAGTTCGACGGGCTCGCGTCACCCGGCCGGGGTCAGACCACCCGTCGCTTGAGGCGCCGCCGCTCACGCTCGGAGAGCCCGCCCCAGATCCCGAAGCGCTCGTCGTGCCCGAGCGCGTACTCGAGGCACTCGGTGCGGACGTCGCAGCTGTTGCAGATCTGCTTGGCCTCCCGGGTGCTCCCGCCCTTCTCGGGGAAGAACGCCTCCGGGTCCGTCTGCGCGCACAGCGCGCGCTCCTGCCATTCCTGCTCGTCCTCGGTGATCATGGCCAGCTCCGACAGGACGTCCCTCATCCCGTGTCCTCCGCTGCCCAGCACCACCGCACCACTTTCCGCACCGTGCACGACGCCTCCGCTCGCCTCAGACTCCCCCGGCCCCCACTGAGTGGACGAGGCGTCGGCCCCGCACCGACGTGTCATCGCGTAGGAATTACACCGGTGTCGTTCCATCCGGGTCAAGCCGGGGGCCCCAGCTGGCCGCATGTCGCGGCGGGCGGTCGTCACGTGCGGTGAGCGTCATGCGCTGTCCGTAGCAATCGGGCTCCGCCACCCCGCGGGGCGCCCGACGGAGCTTGCTCCGTCCGGGGGGACACACTGGGAGCGTGGCTCCCCGCGTCTCCCGCTTGCGCTCGCCGGTCAGCCCCATCTTCGTCGTCCTCGTGGCCCTGGCCGTCACGGGGGGCGCCCTGACCCTGGTCCCCGCGACCGGCGCGATCGTCGGCGGCACCGTCCTGCTCGTCCTCGCCGGCTGGGCCGTGTCGCTGTGCCTGCACGAGTTCTCCCACGCGCTGACCGCCGACCGCTGCGGCGACCACTCGGTGCGCGCGCTGGGCTACCTGACCCTCGACATCCGCCGCTACGCCAACATCGGGCTCACCCTGGTGCTGCCGCTGCTGTTCCTGCTCATCGGCGGGATCCCCCTGCCGGGCGGGGCGGTGTGGATCCAGCGGGCGTCGCTGCGCTCACGGGCCGCGATCAGCGCGGTGTCGCTGGCCGGGCCGCTGGCCAACCTGGCGCTCGCCGCCGCCATCGCCATCGCGGTGCTGGTCACCGACCCGCCACTGCCCCTGGCCGCCGCGCTGTCGTTCCTCGGCCTGATCCAGGTCCTGACGTTCGTGCTGAACCTGCTGCCGATCCCGGGCCTCGACGGCTGGGGCGTGATCGACCCGTACCTGCCGTACCGGACGCGGGCGAGCGCGGCGCGCATCGCGCCCTACGCGCCGTTCGTGATCATCCTGGCGCTGTTCCTCTTCCGCCCCGCCGGCGAGCTGCTCGCCGAGGTGTCGGCGAGCCTGTACACGCTCGTCGGCGGGGACCGCGAGCTCGTCGTGGACGGCAACATCCAGTTCGCCCGGCTGCTCGGGTGAGCGCGACCGGGAGGACGATCGGGGGCATGAAGGTCACGGTCCTGGTCGGTGGCGTCGGCGGCGCCCGGTTCCTGCAGGGCGTCAAGGCCGCCGCCCGCCCCGGCGACGCGATCCGCGCGGTGGTCAACATCGGCGACGACATCTGGCTGCACGGCCTGCGCGTGTGCCCCGACCTCGACACCTGCATGTACACCCTCGGCGAGGGCATCGACCCGGAGCGCGGCTGGGGCCGGGCGAAGGAGACCTGGTCGGTGCGCGAGGAGCTCGAGGCCTACGGCGCCGACCCGACGTGGTTCGGCCTCGGCGACCGGGACGTCGCGACCCACCTCGTGCGCACGCGGATGCTGCGCGCCGGCTACCCGCTCTCGCAGGTCACCGCGGCGCTGTGCCGGCGCTGGGCGCCGGGGGTCGAGCTGATCCCGGCCAGCGACGACCGCATCGAGACCCACGTCGTCGTCGACGACCCCGAGGACGGGCAGCGCAAGGCGATCCACTTCCAGGAGTGGTGGGTGCGCCACCGCGCGGCGCTGCCCGCGCACTCGTTCGCCTCGGTCGGGCGCGACCAGGCCACGGCCTGCCCGGACGCGCTGGCCGCGGTGGGCGACGCCGACGTGGTGCTCGTGGCGCCGTCGAACCCGGTGGTCAGCGTGCACACGATCGTCGACGTGCCCGCCATGCGCCCGGCGCTGTCCGCGGCGCCGGGCAAGGTCGTCGGGGTGTCGCCGATCGTCGGCGGGCAGGCCGTGCGCGGGATGGCCGAGTCCTGCCTGGCCGCGGTCGACGTGCCGGTCAGCGCCGAGGGCGTCGGCCGCTGGTACGGGGCGCGGTCGACCGGCGGCCTGCTCGACGGCTGGCTGGTCGCCCCGGGCGACGGCGCCGACGTGCCCGGCGTCGAGGTCCGCGAGGTGCCCCTGATGATGACCGACCCGGACACCACGGCGGCGATGGTGCACGCGGCGTACGAGGTGGCGGGTGTCTGACCACGCCGCCGGCGGTCTCGTGCTCTGGGGCGTCACCGGGCTCCCCGAGTTCCGCCCGGGCGACGACCTCGCCGCCGCCCTGGGTGACGCCCTGGACGGGACGCTCGCCGACGGGGACGTCGTGGTGGTCACGTCCAAGGTGCTGTCGAAGGTCGAGGGCCGCCTCGTGCGCGTGCCCGCCGACCCCGAGGCCCGCGACGCGGCCCGCCGGGAGCTCATCGACCGCGAGACCGTGCGCCTGCTGGCCACCAAGGGCCGCACCAAGATCGTCGCCAACCCGCTGGGCATCGTGCAGGCCGCCGCGGGCATCGACGCGTCCAACGTCGCCGGCGACGAGGTCGCGCTGCTCCCCGAGGACCCGGACGCCTCGGCGGCGGCGCTGCGGGCGGCGCTGCGCGCCCGCCTCGGCGTCGACGTGGCCGTCGTCGTCACCGACACCATGGGCCGCACCTGGCGCACCGGACAGACCGACGCCGCGATCGGCGCCGCGGGCCTCGAGGTCGTCCACGCCTACGGCGGGGCGGTCGACGCGCAGGGCAACGAGCTGGTGGTCACCGAGGTCGCAGTGGCCGACGAGGTGGCCGCGGCCGCCGACCTGGTCAAGGGCAAGCTCGGCGGCGTCCCGGTGGCCGTGGTGCGCGGGCTGCCCGCCGTGCTGCGCTCGGAGACCAGCCGCGGCGCCGACCTGGTCCGGCCGGTGGACGAGGACCTGTTCTGGCTGGGCACGGAGGAGGCGCTGGCGCGGGGCCGGCGCGAGGCCGTCCCGGCGCGACGCTCGGTGCGGGCGTTCGCCGACGCCCCCGTCGACCACGAGGCGCTGCGCCGCGCCGGCGCCGCCGCGCTCACCGCGCCGGCCCCGCACCACACCCGCCCGGTGCGGTTCGTGCACCTCGCCGCGCCCGACGTGCGCACCCGGCTGCTCGACGCGATGGCCGACGCCTGGCGCGCGGACCTGCGCGGCGACGGGTTCTCCGAGGCGTCGATCGCCCGGCGCGTCGCCCGGGGCGACCTGCTGCGCACCGCACCCGAGGTGGTGCTGCCGTTCCTGGTGCCCGAGGGCGCCCACGCCTACCCCGACGCCCGGCGCGCGGCCGCCGAGCACACGATGTTCACCGTGGCCGGGGGCGCGGCCGTGCAGGGGCTGCTCGTCGCGCTGGCCGCCGAGGGGCTCGGCTCGTGCTGGGTGTCCTCGACGATCTTCGCCCGCGAGGTCGTGCGGGACGTGCTCGCGCTGCCCGCGGACTGGGAGCCCCTCGGCGCCGTCGCGATCGGGCACCCCGCCGCCGCGCCGCCGCCGCGGGGCGAGCCGGCCGTCGACGACCGGTGGGTGGAGGTCCGGTGAGCGACGAGACCACCCTCGCCGCGACCACCCGCGCCGCCGTCTCGACCGCCGCGGTGCACGCCGACGCGCGCGCGGTGCTCGACCGGTGGCGCGGCGGGACCCGCGAGCTGGAGTCGGTGCGCCAGGCCGTGCTGGCCTACCTCGACGCCCGGCCCGACGCGTGCGCCCGTGCCTGCGCGCCCGGCCACCTCACGGCGTCGGCCCTCGTGCTCGACGCGGCCGGCGCGCACGCGCTGCTGACCCTGCACGCGCGGATCGGCAAGTGGGTGCAGCTCGGCGGCCACATCGAGCCCGACGACACGACGCTGGCCGGCGCCGCGCTGCGGGAGGCGAGCGAGGAGTCGGGCATCGCGGGCCTGGTCGTGGACCCCGAGCCGCTGCACGTCGACGTCCACGCCCTGACCTGCTCGCTGGGCGTGCCCACGCGCCACCTCGATGTCCGCTTCGTCGTCCGCGCGCCCGCCGGGGCGGTGGAGACGATCAGCGACGAGTCACTGGACCTGCGCTGGTGGCCGCTGGCCGAGCTCCCCGACGACGTCGGGTTCGGCCGGGCCCTGGCCCCGTAGCGGGTCAGTAGCTCCGGTAGTCCTTCGGCGAGAACCGCGGCCCGAAGCGGGGGCGGCGGAAGCCCGACGCCTCGATGTAGCGCACCGCACGCTGGCGCTGGGGCGCGTAGCAGGCGAGGACCTCGAGCATCCCGTCGTCGTCGAGCTTGCGCCCGACCAGCGCCCAGCCGACGGTCGAGGGGATGTGGAAGTCCCCGACGCTCACGGCGTCCGGGTCGCCCCACGCGCGCTGGGCGACCTCGGCCGCGGTCCAGACGCCGATGCCGGGCACCTTCCGCAGCAGGGCGCGCCCGGCCTCGCCGCGCAGCTCCGCGGCCTTCTCCAGGCGGTGGGCCACGGTGGCGCAGGCGAGGATCGCGCGGCGGCGGGCCTGGTCGACACCGGCGCGGTGCCACTCCCAGTCCGGGATCGCCCGGATCTGCCGCGGGGTCGGCGGGAGCTTCATCCCGGCCGGGACCGGGCCCGGCGGATCGTCGCCGAAGCGCCAGCACAGCTCGCGGAACGAGCGGCGGGCCTCCGTGCCCGTCACCTTCTGCTCGAGGATCGAGGGCAGCAGCACGTCCCACACCGTGCGCGTCGACCCCAGCCGCAGGCCGGGCATGCGCCGGCGCGTCTCAGCGACCAGGGGGTGGTGCCCCACGAAGCCCTCGTCGTCGTCCTCGTCGCCCAGCAGCGCGGGGACCCCGTCGAGCACCCACCCCGCACCGGGGCCCCACGCGCGGGCGTGCACCACGCCGTCGCGGCGCGAGAGCGCCAGCGTCGCCGGACCGTCCGGGGTGTGGGTGGTGCGCCAGAGGACGCCGGCCCCACCGGACGCGTCGGTCCCGGTGCGGAACGTCGGGTCGCCCTTGCCCCGGCGCAAGGGGGCGAGCAGTGCCCGGACGTCGAGCACGAAGGCCGGACGCCAGGTCCGCTCGGCCACCGGAGCGGGACGGACCTCAGGCACCACCCGAGAATCGCAGACCCCCGTCGGGGACGACGAGCCCGGGCCAGATCCGCACGCCGGCCAGCAGCTCGCAGGACGCCCCGATCGACGCGCCGTCGCCGACCACCGCGTCGCGCACCACGGTCTCGTCCCCGATCGACGCGCCCGGACCGATCACCGACCGCTCGATCAGGGCGCCGTCGCCGATCCGCGCGCCGTCCATGAGCACCGAGCCGGAGACCCGGCTGCCGTCGCCGACCTGCGCGTCCGCCCCCACGGTCGTGCCGTCGGTGAGCGACGCCGACGGCGCGACCTTCGCCCCGGGCAGCAGCAGCGAGGTGCCCACCGGGCCGGGCAGCGCCGCGGTGGGCGCCGCGCCCTGCACGAGGTCGGCGCTGCCGCGGACGAACGAGGCCGGCGTGCCGAGGTCGAGCCAGTACGACGACTCGACGTAGCCCTGCAGGCGCGCGCCCGCGGAGAGCAGGCCCGGGAAGGTCTCGCGCTCCACCGACACCGGCCGCCCGCCGGGGATCGTGTCGATCACCTCGCGGCGGAAGACGTAGCAGCCGGCGTTGACCTGGTCGGTGGGCGGCGCGGGCGTCTTCTCCAGGAACGCGGTCACCCGGCCGTCGGCGTCGGTGGGCACGCAGCCGAAGGCGGTGGGGTCGGGCACGCGCACGAGGTGCAGCGTCGCGTCGGCGCCCGCGGCCCGGTGCTCGCCGACGACGGCGCGGACGTCCACACCGGAGAGGATGTCGCCGTTGAACACGACGACCTCGTCGTACTGCGGGTCCAGGGCGTCGGCGGCGAAGCGGATGCCGCCGCCGGTGCCCAGGGGCTCGGGCTCCTCGCAGCACTCGAGCTCCAGGCCGTCCAGCCCGCGTGTCCCGCCCTCGCCCAGGAACGCCTCGAACACCTCGGCGCGGTAGGCCGTGCCGAGCACGACGCGGCGGATACCGGCGGTGGCGATGCGCGAGAGCAGGTGCGCGAGGAACGGCACCCCGGCGGTCGGCAGCATGGGCTTCGGGGTGCTGAGTGTGAGCGGGCGCAACCGGCTGCCCTGCCCGCCGACCAGCACGACCGCCGCCGTCCGCGCCGGATCGACCACCGCCGTTCCGGCGGTCGTACCTCCGCCTGTTTCCCCCACCTGCACCACCGTCTGACCCCCCTCGTCGATGACGAATCGTGACCGCGGGCGATAGTGTGGACCCTCCCGGGGGCGGGCTCGGCCGTGACCCGGGTGGGACCCGGCCGTCGGGGAACGAGCAGGAGGGTCGCCGTGGCCTCGAACGCGTGGGAGCGCGCGCAGGAGGCCATCGCGCACGCCCACCGGCGGGCCACGGAGCGTGACGAGGACGTGGTCACGCCGGACACCGCGGTCTCCCCCTTCGACGCCTCGAGCACGACGGTGCTGCCCCACGCGATGCCCTCGGGGCATCACGGCGACGACCCGGACCTCACCCAGCGCCTGCCCCAGAACGACGGCGGGCGCCGGCCGGTGAACGGGCAGCGGCCCCACCGCGACGGGGACGGGAACGGTCAGGGCGGGCGGCACGGCCGGCCCCCCGAGGACCCGGTGACCGTGCGGCTCGGGGCCCAGCGCGGACCGAGCCACCCGGGCACCTCGCCGTTCCCGGCCAACCCGTTCCCGGGTGGCGGCAACCCCGAGCCCTCCGACGACGGGCGCGGCAGCCGTCGCGACGAGGACCACGAGGAGAGCCCGCCGGCCCGCCGGTCGTGGTGGGGCCGGCTCTTCGGGCGCTGAACCGCGGCTCTCCTAGGGCGCCGCGCGCACCCCGGTGCGGGCCCGCAGCCCCAGGCCGACACGCAGCGCGACGCGCAGCGGGGCCCAGCGGGCGCCGCGGTAGCGGTCGGCGAGGAAGCGGTAGGCGCTGCGGTGGTGCTCGGCGAGCATCCGCGTCGAGGTGGGAGCGTCGCGCTCGGTGGCGTGCCCGCCGGTGTGCACCACCTCGGCGTCGGGGACGTAGACGTTGAGCCAGCCGGCGCGGCCCAGCCGGTCGCCGAGGTCGACGTCCTCGAAGTACATGAAGTAGCGCGGGTCGAAGCCGTCGACGGAATCCCACGCCTCGCGGCGCAGCAGGACGCACGACCCCGAGAGCCAGCCCGCCGTGCGCTCGGCCACCGACCCCGCCTGGCGGTACGAGCGCGTCCACGGGTTCTCGGGCCACACCGCGGCGAACAGCGCGTGCCCCAACCCGCGCCCGAGCGAGGGCTGCAGGCGCGCAGAGGGGTAGACGTCCCCGCCGGTGCGGATCAACGGGCCGAGGGCGCCCGCGCGGGGCCACCGGTCGCCGCCGGCGATCAGCGTGTCGAGCGCGCCCGGGCCGCAGACGATGTCGGGGTTGGCGACCAGCACCCAGCCGACGTCGGCCGGCAGACCCGCCACCGCGCGGTTGGCGGCGGCGCCGTAGCCGACGTTCTCGCCGATGCGCAGCAGCTCGACCCGCTCGTCGGCGGCCGCGGCGGCCTCCGGGGCCCCGTCGACCGAGCCGTTGTCGGCGAGCACGACCCGGTAGGGCCGCGTCGTGGCCTTGTCCAGCGACGCGAGGAACTCGCCGAGGGCCTCACCCGGCGAGTAGGTCACGCAGACGACGGCCAGTCCGGGTCCGTAGACGGGGTGCGCCACGGCCCGCATCCTGCCCGTTCAGTCGTCGTACTCGTCCACCAGCCCGCGGTACTCGGCCTCGAGCACGGCCACGGCGTCCGGGTCGCCGTGCCACGCCGCCTCCTCGAAGTACGGCAGCGCGTCGTCCGGGCGGCCGTGGTCGAACAGGAAGCGCGCGAGGTGGAACGCCGC
>JAQSWW010000044.1 GCA_029266415.1 Actinomycetospora sp.
CGGGCGGCGCGGGTGGGAACACCGTGCCCCATGGCGCCCTCCGTCCGCACGCTCCCGCGGCGCGCCCGTCGCCAGGTCCTGCGCCCACCGCGCTTCCTCGTCCGGGCCGCCCGGACGAGCGGCCCGGAACGGGAGGCGGTCATCCAGGCGACGAAGGCCGCGGCGGCCGCCGCGCTGGCGTGGCTGCTCGCCCGCTGGGTGCTCCAGGCACCGCAGCCGTTCCTCGCGCCCTACGCGGCGGTGTTCCTGGTCGTCCAGGTCACCGTCTACCGGTCGGTCCGCGACGCCGGCCAGCAGCTCGCCGTGGTGGCCGCCGGCGTCCTGCTCGCGCTGGCCGCGACGCTGCTCACCAGCCAGGTCGTCGTCGGCCTCGCGCTCGTCGTGCTGGTGGGGCTGCTGCTCGGGCGCCTGCGGACGTTCGGCGAGCACGGGCAGTGGGTGGCCGTGACCGCGCTGATCCTCGTCGCGGAGGCGGGCCCCGCGGCGAGCTCGCCCGTCCACGCCCTGGTGCGCCTCGCCGAGATCGCGGTGGGCGCCGGCGTGGGCGTCGTCGTCAACATGCTCGTGCTCCCGCCCGTGTACCAGCGCGACGCCCGGGAGGCCCTGACCGGCGCGGTGGCGCGCCAGGCCGACCTGCTGCGGGGCATGGCCGCGTCGCTGCGCGAGGACGGGGAGGCGCGGGAGGACCTCGCCCACGACTGGCTGCACCGGGCCCGCGGCCTGGCCGACGAGGCGCGCCGCGCCCGCGACAGCGTCGCCTGGGCGCGCGAGAGCCTGCGGCTCAACCCGCTGCGGCGCCGCGAGCGCACCCCGGACCCGACCGTAACGCTGGGGCCGGCCGCCGACGCGGTGGTCGAGGTGGCGGGCCACGTGCTCGACCTCGCCGAGGCCGTCGTCGAGGCCGCCGAGCAGCAGGCCGCGGCGCGCGCGGACGCCGAGGACGACGCCGGGGAGCCCGACGACGACGCGGGCCTCGACCCGACGTTCGTCTCGTCGTTCGCCGACCTGCTCGACCACCTCGCGAGCGCGCTCGAGGAGGTCCGCGACGACCCGGGCGCGATGTCGCCGCAGGCCGACCGCCACCCGCCCGGCTCCGGCGCGCTGGAGCTGATGGGCGCGGTGCACCGCGAGGCCGCCCGGCGCCTGCCCGGGGCGTCCGGCGAGGTGCGCACGGGCTGGAGCGTCGAGGGCGCGCTGCTCAGCGCGGCGCAGCGGGCGGTCACGGACCTCACGGGACGGCGCCCCGGCCGGGGCTGAGCCGTCACGTCGATCGCGGCGCCACCACCCGCGCGAGCCCGGGCGGCGACGCCATCCCGACGGTGGCCGGGCCCTCGAGCACCTCCCCGCCGGGGGCGAAGCGCGAGCCGTGCAGCGGGCAGTCCCAGCTCCGCGCGGCGTCGTTCCAGGCCACGATCCCGCCGAGGTGCGGGCAGACGGCACCGAGCTCGTGTTCGACCCCGTCGACGCGGCAGCGGGCGACCTTGCCGTGCGACGTCGTCTCGATCCGACCCTCCCCCTCGGCCAGCGGAGCGCCGGTGGGCAGGTGCGGGCGGGCCCAGCCGGTGGCGAGGTAGCGGCCGACCTCGCCGTTGGCGCGCGCCAGGGTCGGCAGCGCCGAGGCCGTCGGAGCGCGGTCGGCGCGCAGCGCGTGCATCCACGGGTTGGCCCGGCCGACGATGTGGTCGCGCAGCGCCAGGCCCGCCGCGGTGCCGCCGGTCATGCCCCACTTCGCGAACCCGGTCGCGACGAGGATGCGCGGCTGCCAGCGCATCGGGCCGACGAAGGGCAGCCCGTCCTCGGGCTGGTAGTCCTGGGCCGACCAGCGGTGGGTGATCTCGCGGACCGGGAAGCGCTGTGCGGCCCAGTCGGCCAGGGCGCGCTCGTGCGACGACGTGGGCGTGCTCGCGCCGACGCGGTGGCCGAAGCCGCCGGTGAGCAGGCGCCGCTCGCCCTCGATCACCGCGGTGCGCAGCGAGACGGTCGGCTCGTCGGCCGACAGGTACATCGCCTCGGGCAGCGGCCCGTCGACGCGCACGGCCTGGGCGTAGGAGCGGCCGGGCTCGACGCGGGCGAAGTAGAGGCCGCGGTCGAGGATCGGGACGCCGGTGGCGAGCACGACCCGCTCGGCGCGGACCACGCCGTGGTCGGTGCGCAGCCGGGGCGCGCCGAGCAGCGACACGCTGCGCACCCGGGTGTTCTCGTGCACCGCGTGGCCGCGATCGTGCAGCTCGCGGGCGAGGTCGGCGAGGTAGGGCATGGGGTCGAACTGCGCCTGGTCGGCCAGGGTCACGGCCTCGGCGACCGCGAACGGCAGCCCGACGTCGGTGCCCAGCTGCGCGGGGAACCCGGCGCGGCGCAGCACCGCGGCCTCGCGGCGCACGGCCTCCGCGCCCGCCGAGGCGCGCCCCGCCGTCGCGAACGTGACCCCGTCGCGGAACTCGAGGTCGCAGTCGGCGCGCCGGGCGCGGTCGAGCAGCCAGTCGCGCCCGGCGCGGTGCGCGGCGAAGTAGGCGTCGACGGTCTCCGCGTCGTGGCGCGCGTCGAGCTGGGCGCCCCGGGTGCCCTGCAGCACCGAGATCTTGGCGGTGGTGTTGCCGCTGGCGACCGCGCCGATGCGCCGGCCCTCGAGCACCGCGACCTTCAGTCCCTCGCGGGCGAGCAGCACGGCCGTCGTCAGGCCGGTGATGCCCGCGCCGACGACGGCGACGTCGACCCGGCGGTCGCCGCGCAGCGCCGGGTAGGTGTCGGGCTCCTCGGCGTGCTCGGGGTCGTGCCACGCGGAGAGCTCGTGCGCGGGGAGGACGGGAGCGACCATGCCCCGGAGGTGTCCCCACGGTGGGCGGGGCAAACGGCTCCCCCACGTGAGCGATCCTCGGGCCTATCGCCCCGAAGATCGCTCACGTGGGCGCGTGCCGCTGTCAGACCGCGACCAGCTGGTCGATCCCCGCCTCGCGCTCGATCTGGTCGCGCAGGGCGGCGAGCGTGCGCGAGAGCAGCCGGGACACGTGCATCTGCGAGATGCACAGCACCGCGGCGATCTCGGCCTGGGTCTTCTCGTGCACGAACCGCAGGGCGAGCATCGTGCGCTCGCGCTCCGGCAGGTCGCGGACCAGGGCCCCGACCAGCGTGCGCACCTCGACCCGGTCGAGCTCCCCGTCGGGCACCCCGAGGATGTCCATGAGCGCGGAGTCGTCGCCGTCGCCGAGGGACTCGTCGAGCGACGCGGGCTGGTACGAGCCGTGCGCGGCGATCGCCTCGGCGACCTCGTCGCGGCTCATGCTCAGGTGCTCGGCGAGCTCGGCGGCCGTCGGGGCGCGCCCCAGCTGCTGGGACATCGACGCCGTGGCCGAGCCGACCGCGACGTAGCGGTCCTTGACGCTGCGCGGCGTGCGCACCGACCAGGCCGAGTCACGGAAGTGCCGCCGGACCTCGCCCATGATCGTCGGGACGGCGTAGGACAGGAAGTCCCGCTCGCGGCCCGGATCGAACCGGTCGAGGGCGTGGAGCAGGCCCAGCGAGGCCACCTGCTCGAGGTCGTCGGTCGGCTCTCCGCGACGGGCGAAGCGCCGCGCGATGTTGCGGGCCACCGGGAGGAAGGCGACCACGAGCTCCTCGCGGACCCGCTCGCGGCGCCGATCGTCCGCCGGGAGCTCCGCGTACTCCGCGAGCAACGGGACGTACTCGTCGTAATCACTGCTGCGTCCGGCCATCGGTCACCCCCGAGGGGCCCCGGGGATCCGGAATCGGGCTCCGGATGCAGGCGGGGCGCTCTGTTCGTGTGAGCTGACCCGGCTGGTGTCTGAACCGGAGTACCTGTGCGGTGGGTCTGTGCCCCGTACGCGCCGTACCCACACATGTCGCGGGCGTGACCGGCGGGGGCGTCGCGAGGCTACCGCTGCCGAGACCCCCTCGACCAGGTCAGCGGCGCGGCTCGACCGCCAGCCGCACCGCGGTGGGGTGGGCGGCATCGTGGAGCACCTCGCGGGGCTGGTGCACGAGGGTCGTGGCCTCCCCCAGCGCGTCGCCGGTGCCGGGGTTGCGGGCGAAGCGGGGGTGCGCGCCGCCGGAGACCTGCAGGCGCAGGCGGTGCCCCGCCGCGAAGCGGTGGCCGGCCGGCCAGAGCTCCAGGTCCACGGCGCGGGTGCCGTCGGCGGCGGTGGCCGGTGTGCCCGGGGTGAGGCGGACGAGACCGTCGGTGACGTTGACCGAGCGCCCCCGGGGGTCGACGTCGCAGACCCGGACGAACACGTCGAGGTGCTCGACCTCGGCGCGCAGGTGCACGGTGGCCGACACCGGGCCGAGGGCGACGACGTCCTCGGCCAGGGGATCGGAGGTGAACACGGCGACGTCGGGGCGCGCCTCGAGCTCGCGCTGGTCCCGCGGCCCGGAGCGCCCGGTGAGGATCGCGCCGCCGACGGCCGGGGTCGGGTCGGCGGGGTCGTAGTCGACGCGGGTGCCGGGCCAGTGCACGGCGCCGGCGGTGCGGTCGGGCGGCGGCTGGACCGACAGGGAGTGGTCGGCGCGCAGGTACCAGGTGCGCTCGACGGCGTCCGGCGGCGGCCAGTCGGCGAGCCGCCGCGTGCCCCCGCCGCCCGAGAGCGTCACCGCCACCGGGGTCTCGTCGGTGGTGGCGGCCGCCGTGACCGTGCCCACCGTGGCGCCGTCGAGCACCCGCTCGAACGCGGCCAGCGCCTCGCGCATCCCGGCGGCCATGCCCGGGCCCGCGGTGTGCACCCACGGACCGAGCACGAGCCGGGGCCGCGCGCCCGCCGCCCGCAGCGCGGCGTGGTCGGCGAGCTGCCAGGGCAGGAAGATGTCGTGGAACCCGCCGAGCATCGTCACCTCGACCCCGGCGCGCGCCACGTCCTCGACGCCGTCGGTGTAGGCGCGGTGGGTCCAGTAGGCCGACGCGGGGTCGGACTCGCGCAGCCACTCCTGGAACCAGCCGACCTCGCCGCCGGTGGCGCGGCGGTCGGCGCTGCTCAGGGGCAGCGTGTCGAGGGCGGCGGTGACGTTGCGGCGCCCGCGCAGCATGCGCACGGTGCGGGCGAGGGGCCCGGCGGCCATCGTGCGCATCATCGAGCTCCAGGACAGGGCGTTGTCCAGGGAGAACGATCCGCCGGCGTAGGTCTGGTCGCGGAACGACGACGCGGTGACCAGCGTGCCCATGACCCGCAGGGCCTTCCCCGCCGCCGGCGCGAGCGCCCACTGCGTCAGGCCCAGGTAGCTCGGGCCCAGCGTCCCGAGGCGCCCGTCGCACCACGGCTGGTCGAGCACCCACTCGACGAACGCGGCCCCGTCGCCGGCCTCGTCGAACGGCGAGAGCACGCCGCCGGAGCCCGCGGTGCCGCGCACCGACTGCACCACGACCTGGAAGCCGCGCTCGGCCACCAGCCGCCCGAACACCGTGCCGATCCAGCCCGCGCGCCCGTAGGGGCTGCGCACCACGACCACCGGCCCGCGCTCGACGCCGGCGGGGCGGTGGTGGTCGTGGCGCAGGACGGTGCCGTCGGGCATCGGGACCGCGACGTCGCGGTCGACCGACACCCGCGGGGCGCGGGGCGCGGGCAGGCGCATCGCCCGGCGCAGGACGGCGGTCGCGAGGCTCACCCGGTCAGTCTCGCCGATCGCCGCGGGCGGCGCGGAGGCGCGGCCGGTCCGGCCCCCGGTGTCGCCCCGCGGCCACCCCGGACCCGCCGCGTCGTCCGGCGGGAGCGCTCGCGACCGGAGACCCTGCGACCGTGACCTCCACACCGCGCGGCGGGGCGCCCGACGTCGGCGTCCCCGCGGTGCTGGCCGCCCGGATGACCGTCGCCGAGCAGCACGAGTGGCTGGCGTCGCACCTGGGCCGCCACCCCGTGAGCCGGCGCTCGGCGCTGAAGGGCGGGACCGGGGTCCTGGCCGCGATGGGGCTGGCCGCGGCGCCCTGGACGGTCGCCGCGTGCGCGCAGGCCGCGCAGACGCCGGTCGCGGTGGTGGGCCGTCACCTCGCCTTCGGCGCCGACCCGCAGCGCCAGATGGCCCTCGCCGGCGAGCTCACCGCGGCGCCGGCCGGCCCGGTGGTCGTCGACCTCGGCCGGGACGGCGCGTTCGGGACGACGCTGCCGGTGGAGGTGCGCCGCCTGGTCTCGCAGGTGCCGCAGGCCGACGGGTCGATCCGCGGCAGCGAGCAGTTCTTCGTGCACGCGCTGGCCGACGGCCTCGCGCCGGGCGAACGCTACCGCTACCGATTCCGCCTGGCCGACGGCACGACCACCGCCGAGGCCGGCTTCACCACCGCGCCCGGCCCGGGGTCGACCGCGCCGTGGAGCTTCACCGCGTTCGCCGACCAGGGCGTCGACACCGTGCCACCGAGCGGGCTCGACGGCTTCACCAACGACGACGAGCCCGACGACACGCGCCGCACGAGCGCGCCGGCGACGGCGCTGGTCGAGCGCGTCGCCGCCCAGCGTCCCGCGTTCCACCTGCTCGCGGGCGACATCTGCTACGCCGACCCCTCCGGCGAGGGCCACCCCGTGCGCAGCGCCGGGACCCGCCGCGCCCCGGGCAGCTTCGACGCCTGCGACCCGACGGTCTGGACGACGTACTTCGCGCAGATCGAGCGCAGCGCCGCGTCGACGCCGTGGATGTTCGCCACCGGCAACCACGACATGGAAGCGCTCTACGACGACGACCGGAGCCCGGGCGGGGCCACCCACGGCTACGGCGGCCACGCCGCGCGCCTGGACCTGCCCCGCACCGGACCGTCGGGCTGCCCGTCGGTGTACACGTTCCGCCACGGCAACGTCGGGGTGATCAGCCTCGACGCGAACGACCTGTCGACCGAGATCCCGACGAACGCGGGGTACTCGGGCGGCGCGCAGGTGAGCTGGCTGCGCGAGACGCTGACCGCCCTGCGCGCCGACCCGTCCGTCGACTGGGTCGTCGCGTTCCTGCACCACTGCGCCTTCGCGACGTCGATGGCGCACGCGTCGGACGCCGGGGTGCGCGCGGCGGTGGCCCCGCTGTGCGACGAGTTCGCCGTCGACCTCGTCCTGCAGGGCCACAACCACCAGTACGAGCGCACGAACCCGATCCGGCGCGGGCGCTCGGTGCTGCAGGCCCCGGACGGCGCGACCGTGCGGCCCGCGACCGACGGGACGACATACGTGTGCGTGGGCTCGGGCGGGCGCCCGCGCTACGACTGGCAGCCCGGCGTGACCGACCGCTACCGCGGCCGCACCGGCCCGGACAGCGGCGTGAGCGTCGCCAGCTACCTGGCGCTCGGCGAGGACGCGCAGCAGCCCGACCTCGTCGACTGGTCGCAGGCGCGCTACCTGGACTACGCCTTCGTCACCGTCGACGTCGTCCCGGCGCCGACCGGTGGCGGCCCGACGAGCCTCACCGTCCGCGCCACCACCGACACGGGCCAGGAGATCGACCGCGTGGTCCTGGAGCGGCGGTCCCGCCGGTGAGCACTTTCCGCCGCCATCGAGGCGGACGGTGCTCACATGGCCCGATCGGTGGAGCCGCGGGACAGCGGGCATGATGCCCCGGTGCGTGCCCACCCGGTCCTCGACGTCCTGGCCGCCCGCCGCACCGAGGGCTCGTGCCCGCAGACACGCACCGATCCCCACCGGGTCGTGCTCGCCGTCGAGGGCGGCGGCAGCCGCGCCACGTACTCCAGCGGCATGGTGCTCGCGCTCGAGGAGCTCGGGCTCGCCGAGTGCTTCGACGCGGTCTACGGCGCGTCGGCCGGGGCGCTGGCGGGGAGCTGGCTGGTCGGCGCGCAGGCCGCGCACTGCTGCGCGGGCTGGTACCGCCCCGGGCTCATGGAGCGCGTCACCAAGCCCGGCCGGGGCCTGCGGGGGCAACCGGTGGTCGACGTCGAGTACCTCATCCACACCGTGGGCGAGACGATCATCCCCGTCGACTGGCATGCCGTCATCGACGCGCCCGTGTCGCTGCACCCGGTGGCCACGGACGTCGAGACCGGCGAGGCCGTCGACCTCGCCGACACCATCGTCGACAAGGCCTCCCTGCAGCGCGCGCTGCGCGCCAGCGCCGCGGTGCCGCTGCTCGCCGGGCTGCCCGTGGAGATCGACGGGCGCCGCTACGTCGACGCCGCCGTCGCCGAGCCGATCCCCTTCCGCACCGCGCTCGACCAGGGCGCCACGCACGTGCTCGTCCTGCGGACCCGCCGCGCCGACCAGACCGCGATCGACGCCACGCGCCTGGAGAAGGCGCTGGTCTCTCGGCTGGGCACGGTCAACGTCCCCGGGCTCGTGCACGTGGTCGGCAACCGCCTGGAGAACCGCCGCGGCGACGACCGCCGCCTCGCCCACGCCACCGCGTCGCCGACCGACGAGCCGCCGCACCTGCTCGAGATCCGCCCGCCCGCCGGCGCCGACACCATCAACCCGCTCGAGACCGACCCCGACGTCCTGCGCCGCGGGATCGAGACCGGTCAGCGCGCCCTGCGCCAGGCCCTCGAGTTCGACGGGGACGGGCGCGGCGAGCGGGACGCCGAGCTGACGTCGGCCTGACCGGCGTTCACCGGTCCTCGTCGGTCACGAGCTTGAGGGGGATGCCGGTGACGACGCGGGCCGCGTCGTGACCCATCCGCCGGGCGACCTCGGCGGTGACGTCGGGGTCGACCGCGACCGGTAGCCCCGCGGGGAGCTTCCCGTGGTGGACGGCGATCCCGCGCTCGGTGAGGCCGACGCCGACCTCGAGCGGTGCATCGCGCGCGACACGGTGGGCGAGGGCGGTCGGGTCGGGTTCGTCGTCGTGGCCGGGCCGCAGCTCGTGCGGCACGCCCTCCTCCTCCAGCCCGGCGCGCAGCTCCCGGAGGACCGCGGCGGGGAACGTCCCGGCGGCGGCGACGAGCACCACCGGACGGGTCGGGCCGTCGCCGACGCTCACGCCGCCCCCGAGACCCGGCGGCGGCGGGCGTGCCCGGCCACCAGCCCGGACGCCACCGCGTTGCGGGGGCCCAGGCTGCCCCGGACGTTGCCGGTGCCGCAGACGATGCCGTGCGGCGCGACCGCGTCGGCGATCATGTCGGGGATCTCGAAGTCCAGCGCGGATCCGCCGAGCAGCACCACGAACTCGATCTGGCGCAGGGTGCCGCCCGGCGCGATCTGCTCGAGGGCGCGCAACGCGTTGACCACGAACACCCGCCGCTTGGCCTCGCGCCGGGTGTGGCGCAGCGTCGCCAGGTCGTGGCGGCCCGGGACCGCGTGCATGCCCTCGTCCGTGAGGACCACGACCCGGGCGAAGAGCTCCGGGGCCAGCGGCTCGGTGAAGAACTGCGCCGTGCCGTTCTCGTGCCGGACGTGGAAGAAGCTCTCCACCTTCGCCAGCGGGTAGCGCTTCACCTCCTCGGCCACCTGCTTGTCGTCCAGGCCGAGCTCGGCGTCGATGAGGGTGGTGACGAGGTCCCCGGCGCCCGCGACGTGCACCGAGTACACCTCGCCGTCGTCGTCGGCGTGGGCCGCGTCCGTCGAGCCGCCGCCGAGGTCGAGCACCACGATCGGCTCCCCGCTGCCGGGGGTGGTCAGCGCGCCGCCGACCGCCATCTCGGCCTCGATCCCGCCGATCTCGACCTCGAGCACCCGCTGGGCCTCCTCGGCGAGCACACGGCGCACCTCGGCGGCCACCTGCTCCATCGGCCCGCGACTCGTGCGCACCATCGCGGCGAGCAGGACGGCGTCCTCCCGCGCGACCTCCTTGGCCAGCCCGCCGCGGACCTCCTGCGGCACGAGCGTGTCCACGGCCAGCAGGTCCTCGATGGCGACCTCGTCGGGACGCTGCCCGGTCAGCTCCGACATCGCGTCGCGGACACCGGCGATCATGCCGCCGACGTGGGTGCCGCTCTCCCCCTCGGCGTCGACCAGCGGCCGGATCCGGGCCAGCGCCCGCATGATCTCGTCGGCGCCCGCGTCGACCTCGACCGACACCGTCGAGGCCCGCCCGCGCAGAGCGATCGACCCGGCCGGCACCCGGCGGTCGGTGATGTCGCCGCCCGGGGTGCGCACGACGACCGCGGACCGGTTGCCGGTGAGCGACCGGGCCACCGGCGAGATCATCTTCGTCTGCTCGGCGTCGAGGTCGAACAGGGTGGCGATGCCGTAGGAGTTGGACAGGGTGCGGATGGTGCGTCCCGGCTCGGCGACCTCGACGGCGGCGAGCATGCCCAGCGGGACCTCGTCGACCAAGGTCACCTCGTCGACGATCGGCAGGGTCTCCTCCAGCCGGTTGGCCACCAGCACCGCGTCGTCGCCCCCCAGGATCGCGCCGCGCACCCCGACCCCGCGGTGAGCCGCCGCGACCAGGGCCTCGGCGACGTCCTCGAAGTCCTCCGCCGCGGGCACCACGACGAGGACGTCCTCGCCGGCCGCCCGATCGGCGAGGTCGGCCAGGGCGACCGTGGTGCCCACCCCGATCCCGCTGCCGCCCGGGGTCCGGGGGTCGTGGCCGATCATCGTCGACTCGGTCACGACGGTCTCGGTGATGGTCTCCATGGCGAGCCCGCTGATCACCGGGGTGGCCTCGTTGGTGAGGACGAGGTCGACCTCCGGCCACCGGCACCCGCCGTCGGCCAGCGCCTGCCCGGCGGCCTTCCGCACGCCCTCGGCGTTGTCGGGGGTGCCCTTGATCCCGGTGGTGGGCGCGAGGCCGCTGCCCAGGTACTCCAGGCCGCCGTCGTCGTCGACGCGGGCACAGCAGGCCTCGGTGGTCGAGTTGCCGATGTCCACGCCGACGACGAGGCGCGGCGCGCCGGATGCCAACGCGGTCAGCTCCCGGCGCGTCGGATCGACACGTCGAGCTCGACGATGCCCCCGTCCGGCTCGATCATCTCGGTCTCCTTGAGGTGCAGCAGCGCGGCCTTGGCCTGGTAGCGCGGGCGGGCCATGAAGTCGTTCTGCACCGGGACCGGCGCGGGCGACTCGCCCTTGGCGTACTGCGCGGCGTTGCTCCCGATGGCGCGGAAGGTCTCCGGCGTCAGCAGCGGGGCCTGGGGGAACAGCTCGAGGTTGCTGAGCTTGGCCAGGTCCTTCTGGTGGATCATCGAGGTCCCGCGGGACAGGATCCCCACCCCGATCCCCGACCCGGACAGACGGGCTGCCCGGTGGGCGATCTTGGCCAGGTCGCTGGAGTCCTTCACGCGCACGATGCGCAGCGAGACACCCTGCTCCTCGACACCGGCCATCACCTCGCGCAGCACCTCCGCGAGCGGGATGTTCGAGATGGTCTTGGTGAAGAAGGAACAGAAGGCGGGCGAGATCCCCAGGACCACCTCGTCCTCGCGCTCACCGCGTTCGGCCGGCCCTTTCTCGGTGATCTCGGCGGTGCGCTCCGGTCGCCCGGTCTCGGTGCTGGTCACGTCACTCGACCTCCTGCTCGGGGTTGCTGGCGGACAGCACGTGGCGCAGCCGCTTCATCTCCTCCCAGCGCTCGCCCGACGGGCGGTAGCCGGTGCCGGGACCCGCGTAGTCGTTGGCGTCGTTGATCGCCGACCGCACGGAGAAGTCGCCGTCGAGGATCGCCGAGGTCTGCAACAGGTCGCCGGAGACGCGCTGGCGCAGCACGTGGAGCAGGTTCTCGGCGACGTCGCGGAAGCCCCCCTTCTCCAGGGCGGCCACCAGGTCCAGCCCGGTGATGCCGCGGTCCATCACGCCCTTGGCGGCCTTGAGGTCCTCGAGCACGTCGCGCTCCGGGAGCTCCTCGCTGCCGTGGGCGTAGATGCCGGCGTCGACCTCCTCGTCGGTGATCGGCGGCAGGTCGAGGCCGGCGAAGACGGCCTGCAGGGCGCGGATCGCCTTGCCCCGCACCGCCAGGACCTCCTTCTCGGCGACGTGGCGCAGCCCGCCGTCGACCTTGAGGTCGCGCTGGATGGTGTTCCAGTCGTCGTAGTCCTCCGGGTCCCAGTTGGAGCCCGCGAACATGTTGTCGGCGTTGGGGACGCCGGAGTAGCCGGACACCACGAAGTCGGTACCGGGCAGCAGCTGGGGCATGGTGCGTGCGGTGCGCCGCATGGGCGAGTGCGAGAACGACTGGTCGTTGCCCGACGCGCACTCCAGGTCGAGCATGCTGGCCACGAGGTTCTCGGCGGCGACCGCGCGGATGCCGGAGGGCACGGCCCCGGGCACGCCGATGCAGCTAATGGAGCCGTTCTGCAGGCCCTGCACTCCCGCGCCCTTGGCCACCTGGATGCAGCGGATCTCCAGGTACAGCATGGACTTGCCCTCGGCGTTGCCCATCTGCACCTCGGACCCGGTCCCCGAGGTGAAGCGCATCTTGATCCCGCGCGAGGCGTAGGCGGACGCGAGGAACGCCTTGGACCAGGGCGTGTCGTCGCCGTCGACGAACACCGATTCGGTGCCGTACACCGAGATCGTCTCGGCGTAGGCGGTGATGCCCCGCATCCCGAGCTCGAGCTCGGTCGCCTCCTCGAGCGCGCACTGGGTGATCACGCCGCCGCGCCCGGTCTGTCCGCCGACCTGCAGCGCGATGGCCACCAGCGGCGCGTACCGCACGATGCCGAGGGTGGTCTCGAGCTCGGCGAACCCGCGCAGCGCGGCCTCCGCGGCGTCGGCGGCGACCTGCACCGGGTTGTCCCGGGCGCTGGTCGAGTGCGCCTGGTTGGCGGGGGTCCGCCGGGCGCGCATCTTCTGCATCGCCATCATGATCTCGACGACGTTCATGCTCTCGACGACGTCGAGCAGCTTGGCCGGGGTCAGCCCGCGGGTGAGGTGGAGGATGTCCTGCCGCGGAACCCGGGGGTCGACGACCCGGGCGGCGATCTCCTGCGCGTCGAGGGCCATGGCCTCCTCGGCGGCGGAGATGTCGATCGCGTGGTCGGCGATGAACTGGTCGAGGAAGTCGAAGTCGGAGCGCTCGCGCCCGTCCATCTCGACGATGACGCCGTCCTCGACGCGGATGCTGGGCTCCGGGTCGTACGGGCTCTCCATCGCGATCATGCCGACCTCGGGCCACTCCTCGACGAAGCCGTCGAGCTGGATCGGTCGGGCCTCGATGATCTCGGTGCGCGTCGAGCGCCGGTTCTGGGCCGGGCGGTCTGTACTGGTCATGACGGCCTCTCTCGGGTCGCGGGGCGACGGTGTCGTCCGCGGGGTCAGTCGTCGGCGGCGGCCAGCAGGTTGCGTCGCCCGTAGACGTCGGCGGCCTCGCGGACGAGGGCCGCGGTGCGCCCCGCCGAGTACTCACGCTCGAGCTCGTCGGCCAGGTCGGCCAGCTCCTGCCCGGTGGAGGCGTTGGGCCGCAGGGCGTTGTACATCGCGAGGACACGCTCGTCGGGGATCTCGGTCATCTCGGCAGCCCTGCGGAAGTTCTCCGCCAGCTGCCACCGCCCGGCGCCGTCGGCGATCTCGGCCTGCATGAGCAGCGTGTCGGGAGCGATGCGCAGGTCCAGCGGGCTGAGGTCGCCCGCCACCACCGCGTCCAGGGTCAGGTCCTCGATGTGCTTGCCGGTCGGGGTGTGCAGCAGGTCGGGCCGCCGGCTGCTCAAGGGGTAGTCGACCGCGGGGTCGAGATGCCGGTCGCCGGTCTGGGTCACGGGTCGCTCACCATCCGCTCGTGTGGGGTCGTGGTCAGGTCAGGCCTTCAGCGCGGCGACGGCGGCCTCGGCGACGCGGACGTCCTGCTCGGCCGAGCCGGCGCTGACGCCGACGGCGCCGATCAGCTCGCCGTCGCGGTGCACGGGGATGCCGCCGCCGAAGACGACCATGCCGCCGGCGGTCTGCTCGAGCCCGTAGAGCTCCGCGCCCGGCTGCACCAGCGGCATCAGGGCCGCCGTCGGGGCCTCCATGAGGATCGAGGTCGCCGCCTTGCGCTGGGCGATGTCGATGCTGGCCCGGATCGCGCCGTCCTGGCGGGCGAAGGCGACCAGGTGGCCCCCGGCGTCGACGATCGCGACGTTCATCGGCTGGCCGATCGCGTCGGCCTCGGCCAGCCCGGCGTCGAGCATCCGTCGGGCATCGGCCAGGTTCAGTCCCGGCATGGGGTGGGCCTCCACGTGAGGTGGGAGGACGCCCGCACCCGCCCGGACCCGTGGGGGGACGGGACCGGTCGGGGGGCGGCCGCGCGAACGCCCGGCGCCGCAGGACGCTAGGAGCGCCCGGCCCACCCCGGCCACGGGGACTGTCCCCACCTCCGGTATGGGGGATGTCCCCCACGACCGTCGGTCAGGACGTGGCGGCGGTGCGGGTTGCGCCGACCGCGAGGCGGGTGGCCTCCAGGTGCTCGCGCAGCCGGGCGCGGGCCTCGTCGGCGCCGCCGGGGCCGATCGCGTCGACGATCGCCTCGTGCTGGGCGAGGATCTCGCGCGGGCGGCGTGGCCCGCGGTCCAGCGAGCCGAGGTTGATGCGCAGCTGGCGGTCGCGCAGCGAGGCGTAGAGCTCGAGCAGGATCGGGTTCCGCGCGCTCTCGACGATCGTGATGTGGAAGCGCCGGTCGGCCTCGGCGAACGCCGGCTCGTCGTCCGCGGCCATCGCCGCGCGCTGGACGTCGAGGACGTCGTGCAGGGCGCGGGCGACGTCGGCGCGCTCGTCGGCGGGCGCCTCGCAGAGCTTGCCCAGCGCGTGGCCCTCGACCAGCTCCCGGGCCTCGAGGACGGCCTCGACCTCGGCCGGGGACACCGCGACGACGAGCGCGCCGCGCTTGGGGAACAGCCGCAGCAGACCCTCGGCCTCCAGGCGCAGGAAGGCCTCGCGCACCGGGGTCCGGCTCATCGCCAAGGTGTCGGCGACCTGCCCCTCGGTGATCAGCTCACCGCCGGGCAGCGAGCCGTCGAGGATGCGGGCCTTGGTGTCCCGGTATGCCCGTTCCTTGGCCGAGATTCCGTTCCCCGCCACCGAACCCCCCTTGCTGTCGAATCGGCGTGACCCTACTCTCAGAACATCGATGCATCTTGTATGCATCGGGTCCGAGGGGACGTCGAGGAGGACGGCTGGTGGTCGCCGCAGCTCCGTTCTCCACGCCGGCCGAGGAGACGGGGCCCGAGGACCCGCTGCTCCGCCGCATCGCCGACCACCTCGCCACGCTCACCGGCGGCGCCGGGTGGGTGGTGCGCGTCGACGAGGCCGCAGGGTTCGCGACGGTGGCCGTGGGCACCGGCAGCGTCCCCGGCGACGCCGTCGCGCGGGTCCTCGCGACGCGGGCACCGGTGGTCGACGGCGGCCCCGGGCATCCGCCGGTGCTCGCGGTGCCCGTGGTGCGCGGCCCGCGCGTCGTCGGTGCCTGCGTGGTCACCGGTGACGGGCCCTTCTCCGACGCCGACGTCCACCTCGCCGAGCTCTTCGCCGACTACGCGGTGCTGGCGCTGGCCGACGGCGGGACGCTCGCCGGCCGCTCGCTGGAGCAGGCCGTCCGGCAGGAGCTGGCGTGGGTCGAGGCGCACGGGTCGGTGCGCGCGGACCTCGTCACGGTCGGCGCCGGGGTCATCCCCGACGAGGTCGCCGACGAGGTCTTCCGCGTCACCCAGGAGGCCCTGCTCAACGTCGCCGTGCACGCGGACGCCACCACGGTGCGGGTCGGCGTGCTGCACGGCCCCGGGACGCTGACCGTGCTCGTCGAGGACGACGGGCGGGGCTTCGACGCGGCCGCGCCGGCCCGGCTGCACGTCGCCGGGGCGGGCGCACGCCTCGGCCTGCGGGCCACGGCCGCCCGCGCGCGGCGCCTCGACGGCGAGCTCGAGATCGACAGCGCGCCGGGGCGCGGCACCCGCCTGCGCGTCACCGTGCCCTGCTCGGCCGCGCCCGCCCCCACCCCGGGCCGCACCCGCACCGGCGTGCTCGTGGCCGCGGTCCGCCCGGTGGTGCGCGCCGGCGTCGTCCGGATGTTGCAGCTCGGCGAGCCCGGGCTCGGCATGGTGTCCGAGGTCTCCGCGGTCACCGACGCCGACGACCTCGCCGGCGCCTGCCGACTGCTCGGCCCCGACGTCCTGGTCGTCGAGCACGAGCTGCTCGGCGACGACCTCGTCGCCGTCCTCGACCGCCTCGCCGCGCTCCCCGACCCGCCCGCCGTCGTCCTGCTCGCGCAGCACTGCCCGGACGAGCGTCTGCGCGCCGCCGTGGCCGCCGGGGTCAAGGGCTGCGTCGACCCGGACGCCGACACCGACCGCCTCGTCGCCGTCGTCACCGCGGCCGGGCGGGGCGAGACGCTGCTCGCCGACGACCAGCTCGGGCGCCTCGCCGCCCCGCCCCGCACGGGACGGGCGACGGGCATCACCCCGCGCGAGCACCAGGTCCGCGGGCTCGTGGCCCGGGGACTCACCGACCGCCAGATCGCCCGGATCCTCGCGATCTCGGCGAAGACCGTGGAGAAGCACGTGGGCTCGCTGCTGCGCAAGACCGGCACGCGCAACCGGACGATGCTGGCGCGGCTGGGCTGACCGGGTCGGGCGCAGCGAACGCGCTGTTCGCTGCTTCTACGCGCACGAACTCCGCGTTCGCTCAGGCGCCGATCTGCGCGCGGGCGATCCCGGTGAGCGCCGACAGGCCGCGCACCGGCTCGAACGACTCGGCGGCCGCGGTCAGCGCGTCGTACTCGTCGTCGCCGAGGCGGATCTCGGCGGCCGCGCAGTTGCTCTCGAGCTGCGCGACGCTGGACGCGCCCGGGATGGCGCAGACGACGGGGTGGTGGATCGTCCACGCGAGCGCGACCTGCGAGGGCGTCGCGTCGTGGGCGTCGGCGATCGCCCGCAGCGTCTCGATCACCGGGGTGACGCGGCGCAGGCTCTCGGGCAGGAAGAGCGGGTTGAGCGAGCGGATGCGGTTGGCCGGGCGGTGGTCGGCGTCGAACTTGCCCGACAGCAGGCCCTGGGCCAGCGGGCTGTAGGCGAGGATCGCCCGGCCTGCGGTACGCGCATAGGGCAGCAGGTCGCGGTCGGGCTCGCGGGAGACGAGGCTGTACTGCACCTGGTTGGAGATCACCTGCGTGCCCAGCGCGGTCTCGGCGCCCTGCCAGCGCTCGAGGGAGTAGTTGCTGACACCGACCTCGTCGACGACGTTCGCGGCCTGCAGCGTCCGCATCCCGGCCATCGTCGTGCCGTCGCCGATCACGGGGTTGGGCTGGTGCACCTGGTAGAGGTCGATCTTGCGGCGCAGGCGCGCGGCGCTCGACGTGCCGCGCTGGACGACGACCTGGTCGACCGGCAGGACGGGGAAGATCTTCGTCGCGACGACGGTGGTCGCGGGGTCGGCGTCGGCGCGGTCGAGGGCCTCGCCGAGGATGCGCTCGCTGCGCCCGAAGCCGTACGCCTCGGCGGTGTCGAAGACGGTGACGCCCAGCTCCAGGGCGCGCGCGACGATCCGCCCGGCCTCGCCGTCGGCGCCGGCGTAGTCACGCCCGTAGCCCCACTCCCGGGACCCGAACTGCCAGGTGCCCAGACCGATCGCGGACCAGCTCTTCGCGGTGGGGAGGTCGAGATAGCGCATGCCCTCCGTTCTACCCGCCTTTGACCTTCGGTCTCGTGAGTGCCTTCCCGTGCTGGGGCACGGGAAGGCGCTCACAGCTGCGCGGGTCGGGCGAGGACGGCCTCGCGCACGCGCTCGACGGGCAGGTCGAGCAGGCAGGCGGGCTCGGGCGCGAGCGGGCAGCCGGCGTCCCACCAGCAGACCTGCTCGGTGATCGCGGTGGGCATGCGGTGCGGGCACTCGGGCAGGCCCTGGAGGTTCGTGCCCTCCTCGAGCCCGTAGCGCGATGCGGCCGTGGGCCCGAAGAGCGCGACGGTGCGCGCGCCGACGGCGGCGGCCAGCCGGACGGGGCCGGTGTCGGGGCCGACGACGGTGCCGCCGGCCTCGCCCACCGCGGCGAACAGGGCGCCGAGGCCACGCAGGTCGGTCGGCGGGAGCTCGGTCGCGCCGTCGACGGGGCCGACCGAGAGCACGGGGCCGGGGAGGGTCGCCGCGAGCTCGGCCCACCGGCGCGCGGGCCAGCGCTTGACCGCCATGCCGGCGTCGGGGACGAGGACGGTGGGCGTGCTGCTGTCTCCGGCCTCCGGCGCGGCAGCTCCCGCGGCGCTCCGTGCCGCGCGTGGCCCCCACGCGTGCACGAGTGCGGCCCGACCCGCCGCGCGCTCGTCGTCGCCGAGGACGACGCGCGGGGGGCGGACCTCGTCGGCGATGACGCCCTCGGCCGCGAGGATCCGCTGGTAGCGCTCCCCCACCAGCTCGTCGGGCGGCGGCGAGCGCCACAGGTTCGCGACCGCCCGGGTGCCGCGGGCCGCGGCGTCGGCCTCGACGAGGTCGCCGATGCCGTCGAAGCGGGTGGTGGTCACCGTGAGGTCCGGGGCGAGGTCGGCCAGCGCCTGCTCGACCGCGGCGCGCTCGTCGTGCTTCTCGGCGGTGCGCACGGCGGCGACGGCGGGGTCGCGGGCCAGCAGCGGGACGCTCGGGGCGTGGGTGAGCACGGTCAGCTCGGCGTCGGGGTGGGCGTCGGCCAGCGCGTGCACGCTCGGCAGCACCATGATCAGGTCGCCGAGCCCGCCGAGCAGGTCGATCAGGAGGACGCGGCGCACGCCAGCACCTCGCGGTACAGGGTCACGTGGTCCGCGGCGAGGGTGTCCCAGTCGCGGCCGTGCACGAGCGCGTGCCCACCCTCGGCCACCTTGCGGCGCAGGGCCTCGTCGTCCAGCAACCGCCGCAGCCCGTCGACGAGCACGCCCGCGTCGCGCACCTGCGGGGCCACGACGACCGTCTCGCCGTCGCACAGATCGGGGTCCGCGGGCGCGTCCGGGCGGCGCGTGACCAGCGTCGGCAGCCCGTGGTCCAGGGCCGCCAGCAGCGCGCCGCTCTTCAGCGTCGCGCCGGCGGTGAACGGGAACGCGGCGACGTCGGCGGCCTGCAGCGCGGCGGACACCTCGCCGGCGGGGCGGTGGCCGGTGATCGTGACGCGGTCGACCGCGCCCACCTCGGCGATCTGCCCGGTGAGCTCCGCGCGAAACGCCGCGGCCTCGTCCTCGGGCAGCGCGAGCGAGGTGAACCCGCCGAGCACCAGCAGGTGCAGCCGCGGGTGCTCGCCGGCGAGGCGCGCGACGGCGTCGGCGAGGTAGCGCAGGCCCTTCACCGGGTGCACGAAGCCGAAGAAGACGACGAGCTCGGCGTCCTCGGGCACCCCGAGCGCGCGGCGGGTGGCGGCGCGGTCGGGGGCGTCGGGGTCGACCTCGACGTTGGGCAGCAGCGGCGCGCGCCGGGACGCGAGGCCCCACCGCTGGCGCAGGACCGCGGCGTGCTCGCCGTTCGTGGTCAGCACCGCGGCACTGCGCGGGACGAGCCGCCCGGTGTCGCGGTCGGCGAGGCGCCGCCGCTCGAGCGCCGACCACAGCCCGGCGGGCACCCGCGGCACGCACGACCACCCGCCGTACTCGTGCAGCGTCGTCACCAGCGGTGTCCCCGCGAGGTCGCCGAGCAGCCCGACCGCGCCCGAGAACCCGAACGCCGACGGCGCGAACTGCACGTGGGCGAGGTCGACGTGGCTCGCGCGCAGGTGGCGGACGGCGCGCGCGAGACCCCGGACACCGGGGTCCACGGGCACGTCGACGACGTCGGCGCCCTGGCGGTCGAGCGCCGCGCCCAGGTGCACGGTGTAGTCGGCGACCCCGTCGTGCGCGGGGTCGGCGCGCCCGTGCACGAGGGCGACGCGGAGGGGACTCACCCGGCGCCGATACCCGATGGCCGGGGCGGGCAACCGCGCTGACCTGCGGGTGTGCGCGCTTGCCCGTGCTCTGGCACGGGCGAGCGCGCACGAGAGCGAAGCTCAAAGGTAGATCGAGCACGCGTCGAACACGGCCTCGCGCACCGGGTCGTCGTCGCAGTCGCGTGCCGGGCGCAGGACGGCGTCGCCGGCGAGGAGCCGGGCGAAGGCGTCGGCGACCTGGCGCAGGTAGGCGCCCTCGACCACCGCGCGCCCGAAGTGGCCCACGAGCACGAGGTGCACGTCGTCGGCGAGCGTGGCGAGGCGCGCGGTGGAGGCGGCGAAGGCGGCGAGGTCGGACTCCGGGGCCTGCGCGTACGTCGGGCCGGTGTTGATCGTGTCACCGCCGAACAGCAGGCCGGCGCGCTCGTCGAGGAAGCAGACGGAGTCGGGCGAGTGCCCCGGAGTGTGCAGGACGGTCAGCGCGCGCCCGCCGAGGTCGACGACATCGCCCTCGGCGAGCAGGCCGGGTTCCGGGGCGGGGCCGGGCGCCCAGGTGGACTCGTCGAGGCCGGGCGGCAGCGGGCGGGGGTCGGAGTCGGCGGAGAGCAGGTGGAAGAAGTCGCGGTCGAGCGCCCGGTAGGCGTCGGCGGCGGCCAGCAGCCGGCGGGTGTGCGCGAGGTAGCGACGCCGCTCCGCCGCGCTCGCGCCCGCCCGCAGCTCGGCGACCCCGGCGGGGTGGATCGCGACCCGGTCGAACTCGGCGTCGCCGCCGACGTGGTCGAGGTGGGCGTGGGTGTGCACGACGTCGACGGGGCGGTCGGTGAGCGCCTCGATCACGGGGCGGATCGGCGCCATCCCGAGCCCGGAGTCGACGAGCACCCCGCGGTCGCGCCCGGCGACGAGGAAGGAGTTGACGTGCCCGGGCTCGGCGACCAGCCACACCCCCGGGGCCACGGGACGGGTGGAGAACCAGGTCACGGCGGGTGAGCCTGCCACCGATGCGGGTACTCGCGGCCGTGCCCGTCGACCTCCGCCACCCCGCGGCGCACCGCCCCGGTCACGGTGACCCCGACTGGGCCGCGATGCGCCGCGTCCTCGTCGTGCGCCCCGACAACGTCGGCGACGTCCTCATGACCGGCCCGGTGTTCCGGGCGCTGCGCGCCGCCGCACCGTTCGCCCAGCTGGTGCTGCTCGCCTCCCCGGCCGGCGCCGCGGCGGCCGCGCTGCTGCCCGAGGTCGACGACGTCGTCACCGCGTCCGTGTCGTGGCAGCAGCTCGACCTCGTGCCCGGCGCCGATCCCGACGCCGCCCTCGTCGACGAGCTCGCCGCCCGCGGGTTCGACGCCGCGGTCGTGCTCACGTCGTTCTCGCAGTCGCCGTGGCCCGCCGCGGAGGTCGCCCGCCGCGCCGGGATCCCGGTGCGGGTGGGCACGTCCAAGGAGTTCGGCGGCGGGCTGCTGACCCACTGGGTGCCCGCGCCGCCCGACGACCAGCACCAGGTCGACCGGATGCTCGGCCAGCTCGCAGCCGTCGGGGTGCCGTCGCGGGGCCACGCCCTGCACGCGCGGATCCTTGACGACGCGGCGACGCCCCTGGCCGTGGTCGGCGTCCGCTACGCCGTCGTCGCGCCCGGTGCGAGCTGCCCGTCGCGGCGCTGGCCGGCCGACCGGTTCGCGGCCGTCGTGCGGGCGCTCGCCGACGACGGGCTGACGGTGGCGGTGACGGGCACCGAAAAGGAGGCCGGGCTGGTCGCGGAGGTCGCGGGCGACGTCGGGGTGCCCCTCGCGGGCGGGCTCGGCCTCGGCGACCTCGCCGCGCTGCTCGCGGGCGCCGAGGTGGTCGTGGCCAACAACTCGGGCGGCGTGCACCTCGCCGACGCCGTCGGCGCGCCGGTCGTCGAGCTGTTCGCGGGCACCGAGACCGTGGCCCAGTACGCGCCGCGCTCCACCCGCGCCGAGGTGCTCACCGTCCCCGTGTCGTGCGCGCCGTGCCGCCAGCTCGTGTGCCCGTTCGGCCAGGAGTGCCTGGCGATCACCCCCGCCGAGGTCGTCGACGCCGCGCGGCGGGTGCGCGCGGTGCCGGTGGGTTGACGGTCGGGATGGTCGAGCACACCGACGACGGGCGGTACATCGTCGTCGAGGGGCGCCGGTGGCGCGCCACCGACCCGGCGATCCCGGAGGACGACGCGGCGGTGCTGCGGCGCTGGCTCATGGCCGCCCGTCGCGATGTGGGGACCGCGACCCGCGCCGGTGACGCCGACGGTGAATCGACGGCGCGTGCGCGGGTACAGGCGGCCAAGACCGCCCTGGGCGAGCGAGGCCCCGCGTGGTGGGAGCAGACCGACGACCAGCGCCGCGCGCGCTGGACGGAGGGCCTGCACCACGCCGCGCAGGAGGGCTTCGGCTCCGCCTCGTGAGCGGTTCTCCGTGCCAGGGCACGGACAAGCACTCACCAGTCCGGAGGACCAATGACCACCCCGCCCGTGCAGCAGGACGAGAACCCCGACGACCCGAACCCCGCGCGCTCGAGCCAGACCCTCGCGGCGTTCAGCGGCCAGGTGCAGCGCCGCCTCGGGCTCGAGAACGCGTCGGAGGCCGAAGTGCTGGTCCGCAGCACGCTCAACGAGTTCGGCAAGGCGGTGAGCAGTGGCCTGGCGCAGGAGCTCACGGTCGCGCTGCCCCCGGAGCTGTCGGCCGAGCTGCGCGCCCAGCGCCCGAAGGACGACGCCGCCCGCGCGGTGAGCAAGGAGGCGTTCGTCGACGCGGTCAGCGGCCACGTCACGTCGGTCGACGCCGAGGAGGTCGAGCGCCAGGTCGAGCAGGTGCTGCGGCTGCTGCGCGAGTGGCTGCCCGAGGACCAGGTCGACCGCACCCTCGAGCAGCTCCCGGGCGACCTCGTCGCCCTCATGCGCTGAGGGCCAGGCCGACGTTGCGAAGGACGCCCTGACGGCGCGCCACGCCGTCAGGGCGTCCTTCGCTGCCCCCCGCTACGGCAGCGGCGACCAGTGCACGACCTTCGTGGTCGTCATCTCGTCGAGGAGCTCCGGGCCGTAGCCGAAGCCCGACCCCGAGCGCCCGCGCGGCTCGGCCGCCCCGCCCGGCGCGCCCCCGAACACCGCATTGATCTTGACCGTGCCGACGGGCAGCTCGCGCCACGCCTGCTGGGCGTGCGCCATGCGGCCGGTCATCACGGTGGCGGCGAGGCCGTGCGGGTCGTCGATCGCCTCGGCCAGCCCCTGGGCGAAGTCCTCGACGACGCGCACCGGGGCGACCGGGCCGAACGTCTCCTCGCGCAGGATCGTCATCGCCGGGGTGAGCCCGGAGAGCACGGTGGCCGGGTAGAACGCGCCCTCGCCCTCGGGCAGGTAGCCGCCGGCGTGGACGCGGGCGCCGTCGGCGATCGCCGCGGCGACGTGGCCGTGGACGTGCTCGCGGTGGCGGCGGTCGACCAGCGGGCCCAGGGCCTTCTCCCCGGGCCCCGGCCGGTGGACCCAGCGGGCGGCCTCCTCGGCCAGCGCGTCGAGGAACGGCTCGGCGATGCCGGCCGCGACGTAGATGCGCTCGACCGACACGCAGACCTGGCCGCCGTTGGCGTACGAGCCGAGCGCGGCCTGCTCCGCGGCCCAGCGGGGGTCGACGTCGTCGTCGATCACCAGCGGGTCGTTGCCGCCGTTCTCGAGCAGGACGTGTGCCCCGGTGCCGGCGGCGGCCTGGGCGATCGCCCGGCCGGCGCCGATCGAGCCGACGTGCGCGATCAGGTCGATGTCCGCGTGGCCGACCAGGGCCTCCCCCGTCGGACCCGCGCCGTCGACGATCTCGAGGACGCCCTCCGGCAGGTACGACGCGACGAGCTCGGCGAAGCGCCGCCCGAGGTGTGGGCAGCGCTCGCTGGGCTTGTGGACCACCGTGTTGCCGGTGACGAGCGCCGCGCCGATCAGCCCGGCGGCGACCGCGACCGGGTCGTTCCACGGGGTGATGACGGCCGCGACGCCGCGCGGCTCGGGGACCATGAGGTCGGTCGCGCCCCAGGTGCCCTGCAGCGAGCGTCCGCGGTGCACCGGGCCCAGCTCGGCGTACT
>JAQSWW010000045.1 GCA_029266415.1 Actinomycetospora sp.
GGAACGGGGCGACGAGCACCTCGCGCCCGTCGGGCTCGACGCCCTCGCGCCGCCACGGGCCCGCGAGCTGGGCGAGGTGCACGCGGCGCAGCGTCGGCGCCCACCCCGGGTCGACGCGCAGCCGCACCTCGACCTCGGCGCTCGGGGTCTGCAGCCGGTCGCGCAGCTCGGCCCAGACCTCGGCGAGGTCGCGCTCGTCGGGACGCCGCGCGGGCACGCCCGTGGCCGCGACCTCGCGCACCCGGCTGACGCGGAACATCTTCGGCACCCCGCGGTGCGCGGCGACGAGGTACCAGGTGCCGGCCTTGCTGACCAGGCCGTACGGGTCGACGGTGCGCCACGGCGCCGTGGGCGCGTCCCCGGTGGCGTAGCGCAGGCGCACCCGCTCGTCGGCGACGAGCGCGGCGTCGAGCGCGGGGAGCGCCGGCAGGTCCTCGGGCGCCCGGCGCCACCCCTGGTGCTCGACGAGCAGCCGGCGCCGGGCCCGGTCGACGCCGGGCCGCCGGGCCTCGGGCAGCGCCGCGAGCAGCTTGCGCGACGCCGACGCCAGCGCCGGGCCCAGCGCGCCCCCGTCGGTCGACGACCCGAGCGCGACGAGGGCGCGGACCTCCTCGTCGGTCATGCCGGTGACGTCGGTGCGGTAGCCCTCGACGAGCACGACGCCCCCGCGCCGCCCGCGCTCGCAGTACACCGGCACGCCGGCCGCGGAGAGGGCCTCGACGTCGCGGGACACGGTCCGGGTGGACACCTCGAGCTGCCGGGCGATCTCCGGCGCCGCCATCCGGCCGTGGGTCTGCAGCAGCAGGAGGGTGGCGAGCAGGCGGTCCGAGCGCACCCGTCGAGGATGCCGCAGAATCAGGACAGCACGTGTCCGGTATGGGGGCGCACAGTCCTCCTCATGACCGCACCGGACCCCCGCCCCCTGCTCGCCCGCGCGCTCGACCAGGTCGCCGGCCTCGTCGCCGCCACACCGCCCGAGGCCCTCGACGCGCCGACACCCTGCGACGACTGGGACGTGCGCGCGCTGCTCGCGCACCTCGTCGGCGTCCACCGCCGCATCGCCCACGTCGGCGGCGGCGGGCTGTTCTCCGAGGTCTCGACCATGCCCACGCTCGCCGACGACCGCATCGCCCCCGAGCTCGTCGCCGCGCGCGCCGACGTCGACCGCGCGTGGGGTCTCGACGGCTCCGACGCCGCGGTGCTCGACCGCGAGGTCACGGTGCCCTGGGGCACCATGCTCGGCCGGTTCGTCGGCTTCGGCTACGTCCAGGAGCTCACCGTGCACGCCTGGGACCTCGCCGCGGCCACCGGACGCACCGCCGTGCTCGACGACGCGCTCGCCGCGACGATCGAGGACACCGCGCACCAGGTGCTGCCGGCCGAGCCCCGCGGCGGACCGATCCCCTTCGGCCCGCCCGTCCCCGCCGCACCGGACGCCGCCCCCACCACCCGGCTGGTCGCGTGGCTGGGCCGCGACCCGGCGTTCGCCGCGGAGGTGCTCGCCGACCGGTGACCTGCCGCCGGCCCGTGACCCGTCGCGATCCGTTCCGAGCACGTACTATCTGTGACGGGGCGAGGCAGCGACGGAGGCGAGGCGGGGCCGTGACGAGGTCGACGACGCCGCACGGCGGGACCCCCGACGGCGTCCGCACGCCCGCTCGCGGCCGCGTCAGCCCGGACCCGCCGCCGGACCTCGTGGCCGCACCCGGCTACGGGGCACGGCGGCTGTACCAGGCCTACCTCGCGGCGTGGAACCGCCACGTCGACGCGGTGCTCACCGGGCCGCAGTTCGCCGTGCTCAGCGCCGTCCGCGCCTACCCCGACGCCGACCAGACCGCCCTGGCCGGCGCGGTCGCGCTCGACACCTCGACGATGGCCGACGTCTGCCGCCGCATGGAGCGCCGCGGCCTCATCAGCCGCCACGCGGCGCCGCACGACGCGCGGGCGAAGGTCCTCACGCTCACCGACGACGGCGCCGCGGCGCTGGCCGAGACCAACCGCCGCGCCCGCGCCCTCGACGAGGCCCTGCTCGCGGGCTGCCCGGCCGAGCACCGCCCGCACCTCGCCGCGCTGCTCAACGACCTGGGCGCGCAGTGGGAGGGCGTCGCGGACCGCGACGCCCTCTGAGAGCGGCACCACAGCTGCGGCGAGGTCAGCCGACTCCTCCCGTCGGAGCAACGATAGGTCACGGCCGCGTTTCGGGACCGCCCGAACTATTGCGTCCTCGGATAGTACGTGCTCGGATATTCGTCACCCAGGCGATCCAGCACACACCGGGAGGCGGCCAGATGGCGAGCCAGTCGTTCGAGGTCACCATCGTCGGCGGGGGTCTGGGCGGACTCTGCGCGGCGCTGTCCCTGCGGCAGCGCGGGCTGCGCGTCACCGTGGTCGAGGCCGCCCCCGAGCTCGGCGAGATCGGCGCCGGCATCCAGACCGCGCCCAACGCGAGCCGCATCCTCATCGGCCTGGGGCTGCGCCCGCAGCTCGAGGCGGTGCGCACCCAGCCCGAGGACCAGGTCCGCCGCCGCTGGGCCGACGGCAGCATCATCGCGCAGCTGCCGCTGGGCCAGCGGGTGATCGACCAGTACGGCGCCCCGTACTGGCACTACCACCGCGCCGACCTGCACCGTGTGCTGCTCGACGCCTGCACCGACCCCGATCTCCCGGGCCCGCTCGTCGCGCTCCACACCGGCGCCAAGGTCGTCGAGCTCGACCGCACCGACCCCGCACGCCCGGTCGCCGTCGCCGAGGACGGCCGCCGGTTCGCCGGCGACGTGCTCGTCGGCGCCGACGGCATCCGCTCGGCCGTGCGCGACCTCGCGGGGTTCGACGACTCGCTGGTGTTCTCCGGCGAGATGGCCTATCGCGCGCTGATCCCCGGCGAGCTGATCGCCGCCGACCCGGCCACGCGCTTCCTCGTCGACCGCTACCACTCGACGATCTGGTACGGCCCGGACAAGCACCTCGTGCACTACATCATCCGCAACGGCCAGTACCTCAACGTCGTCGCGATCGTGCCCTGCTCCGACACCATCGAGCGCGACTGGAGCGGTCCGGCGACCCCCGAGCAGCTCGCCGC
Organism: Actinomycetospora sp.; assembly: GCA_029266415.1. Lineage (GTDB taxonomy): Bacteria > Actinomycetota > Actinomycetes > Mycobacteriales > Pseudonocardiaceae > Actinomycetospora. The sequence goes on from JAQSWW010000045.1 coordinate 3,080, forward strand.
CGACTTCGGCGACTGGGACGACCGCGTGCCGGCGATGCTGTCGAAGGCCAAGCCCGAGGACGTCTCCCTGTGGGCGATGTACCGGCGGCGCCGCGACCCGGTGTGGGTCGACGGCCGGGTCGCCCTGCTCGGCGACGCCTGCCACGCCATGCTCCCCTACCAGGCCCAGGGCGCCTCGCAGTCCATGGAGGACGCCGCCGTGCTGGCCGAGGAGCTGGGCCGCGTCACGCGCGACGACATCGACGGCGCCCTCGTGCGCTACGTCGACCGCCGCGCCAAGCACGCGGGGATGGTGCAGGACGCCTCGCTGCAGAACATGGCCTTCTACCACCTGCCCGACGGCCCCGAGCAGCGCGAGCGCGACGAGAAGCTGCGCACCTTCGACGGCGAGTCCGACGTCTCGTACGACTGGCTGTGGAACGGCAGCCCGTTGCACGACCCCGACACCGAGTCCATCCACTACAAGTTCGCCCGCTGACGCGCGGACCGAGCGACCACACCACCCGCGACGGGAGCGAACCCATGCGCACCGGAGACCAGATCGTCCAGGACCTGCCCTGGCGGTGGGGCGTCCAAGGCAAGATCTTCCTCATCGGCGGCCTCGGCTACATGTTCGACGCCTGGGACGTCGCCCTCAACGGCTTCCTCACCCCGCTGGTCGGCACCGAGTTCGGGCTGACGCCGGGCCAGAAGGGTCTGGTCGCGACGGCCAACCTCATCGGCATGGCCGTCGGCGCCGTCGCCTGGGGCACGGTGGCCGACCGCATCGGGCGCAAGAAGGCCTTCAGCATCACGCTGCTGATCTTCGCGCTGTTCTCGGTGCTCGGGGCGCTCTCACCGAACATCGAGATGTTCCTGGCGCTGCGCTTCCTCGCCGGCGTCGGGCTCGGCGGCTGTATCCCGGTGGACTACGCGATCGTCAGCGAGTTCTCGCCCCGCAAGAGCCGCGGGCGCGTGCTCTCGGCGATGGACGGCTGGTGGCCGATCGGCGCCACCCTGGCCGGCGTCTCGGCGACGCTGCTCGTCCCCGTCGACGGCAACTGGCGCTGGATGCTCGTGCTGATGATCCTGCCGGCGCTGCTGCTGTTCTGGATCCGTCGCGGGGTGCCCGAGTCGCCGCTCTACCTCTCGCGCATGGGCCGCGAGGCCGAGGCCCGCGTGGTCATCGACGACCTCGTGGCCCGCACCGGCACGACGCCCGAGCCCTACGTCATCCCGGTCGCGGTCGACGAGGACAAGCGGGGCGGGGCCTGGGCCGCCGCGCTCGACCAGCTGCGCCGCGTGTGGGCGTTCAACCCGAGGATCACGGGCGTCGCGTGGTCGCTGTTCATCGCGGTCATGCTCGTCTACTACGCCGCCCTGAGCTGGATGCCGTCCATCCTCAAGGCCGAGGGCTTCGGCGAGATCGCGGCGTTCGCCTCCACGACCCTGATGAACGCGCTGGGCATCGTCGGTGTCGCCATCTCGGTGCTCGTGGTCGACCGCTACGGCCGCAAGCGCGTCATCGCCATCGCCGGCCCCGTGGCCGCCGCGACACTGGTGCTGTTCTCGCTGCTGCTCGGCACCCCGACGCTCGCCGTCATCGCGATCGGCGCCTTCGGCCTGTTCGCGCTGATCGTCATCCCGGTCATGTACGCCTACGTCTCGGAGCTCTACCCGACCGAGCTGCGGGCGTCGGGCTTCGGCTGGGCGTCGTCGTCGAGCCGCGCCATCACCGGCTTCGCCCCGCTGCTCTTCGGCAGCGTCCTCTGGCCCGTGCTCGGCCTGCCGCTGACGTTCACCCTGCTCGGCGTCCTCGTCGTCGGGGCCGTGGTCTTCATGTGGGTGGGCGCGCCGGAGACCGCCGGTCGCGAGCTCGACCGCATCACCACCGACGTGCCGGACACCCCGGCGTCGACGGGGAGCGAGCGCTCGCGAGCCTGAGGAGCACCATCCCGTTCCGGGCGGAGGGCCCCGTCGCTCAGCGAGACCGGCGACGGGCGCCCTCCGCCCGGACGTCACCCCGCACTCGAGAGGAGGCCCGGGACGTGAAGCCCGCCGCGTTCACCTACCACCGCGCGCACGACCTCACCGACGCCGTCGGGCTGCTCACCGACCTCGCCGCGGCGGGCGAGGACCCGAAGCTCATCGCCGGCGGGCAGAGCCTCATGCCGATGATGACGTTCCGGCTGGCCCGCCCGTCGGCGCTGGTCGACCTCGGCCCGCTGCGCCGGGTCCCGGCGATGACGGCCATCGCCGACGATCCCGAGGTGCTGGCCCTCGGCGCCCTCGTCACGCACCACGCGGTGGAGACCGCCGCCCTCTCCCCCGGCTTCGCGGTGCTCAGCGACGCCATGCGCTGGGTCGGGCACCTGCCGATCCGCAGCCGCGGCACCGTGGCCGGCAGCCTCGTGCACGGCGACGCCACCGCCGAGTGGTGCCTGCTCGCGCTGCTGCTCGACGCCGTCGTCGTCGCCGAGGGGCCCGCGGGCCGCCGCGAGATCCCCGCCGACGAGCTCTTCCACGGCTTCTACGCCACCGCCGTGGACCCGGACGAGGTCGTCGTCGAGGTCCGCTTCACCCGGCCCGCCCCGCACGCCGCGCTGAGCGAGTTCGCCCGGCGCCACGGGGACTTCGCCATCGTCGACGCCGCGGTCGCGCTCGAGCTGGACGGCGACGCCGTCACCGGCGGCCGTGTCGTCCTCGGCGGCGTCGCGCCCGCCCCGGTGCGCGTCGCCGAGGCCGAGGCCGTGCTGGCCGGCGCCGGCGACCCCGGGGACGCGCTCTTCGCGGCCGTCGCCGACGCCGCGGCCACCGCGATCGACCCGCCCGACGATCCGCCGGTGACCGCGGCCTACCGCCGCCGCCTCACCCGCACGCTCGTCGCGGACGCCTGCCGCCGCGCCGTGCCCCAGACCGTGGGAGGTGCGCGATGACCGCCACCGACGTGCCCGGGCTCCCGGCCGATGCCGACCCCGACCGCCCCGAACCGGGCGGCGAGGGCGACCACGGGACGCCCGCCGAGCCGCGCTTCGACGGGCACCGGGGCCGCTGGGTCGGCGCCTCGATCCCCCGCCACGAGGACCCGCGCCTGCTCACCGGTCGCGGCCGCTTCGTCGACGACATCGCGCTGACCGGGATGCTGCACGCGGGGTTCGTGCGCGCCACGGTCGCGCACGCCCGCGTCACGGAGCTGGACCTGTCCGCGGTCCGCGAGGTCCCCGGCGTCGTCGCGGCCTACGACGCCGCCGACCTGGCCCTCGGCGACATCGTCGCGATCCTCGACCGCCCCGCCGAGGAGTTCACGCCCACCGCCATGCCGGTCCTCGCCCGCGACAAGGTGCGGTTCGTCGGGGAGCCCGTCGCGCTGGTCGTCGCCCGCGACCCGTACGCGGTGGAGGACGGCATCGAGGCCGCGCGTGTCTCCTACGACGTGCTCGAGGCCGTCAACTCCTCCGACGGCGCCCTCGCCGAGGGTGCGCCGGTGGTGCACGACGAGGCCCCGGACAACGTGCTGCTCGACGTGTCGATGTTCGACACCCCCGGGGTGGACGAGGCGTTCGCGGACGCCGGCGGGTGCGTCGTCGAGGTCGAGACCCGCAGCGGCCGGCAGAACGCGCTGCCGCTGGAGACCCGTGGCGCCGTCGCGTCGTGGGACGCACGCGACGACCAGCTGCTCGTGCAGACCACGACGCAGGTCCCCCACCAGGTGCGCACGATGGTCGCGCGGTGTCTGGGCGTCCCGGAGCGCACGGTGCGGGTGACCGTGCCGGACATGGGCGGGGGCTTCGGCCAGAAGTGCGTCGTCGGGCGGGAGGAGATCGCGGTCGCCGCCGCGGCGCAGCGTCTGCACCGGCCGGTGAAGTGGATCGAGGACCGGCGCGAGGCCCTGACCGCGGGCTTCCTCGCGCGCGAGCAGCACTACCGGACCCGCGCGGCGTTCGACGGCGACGGGCACATCACCGCGCTCGACGTCGACATCGTCTGCGACATGGGCGCCTACTCCTGCTACCCCTTCACCGCGGGCATCGAGCCGCTGATGGCCTCGGCGGAGATGCCCAGCGTGTACCGGGTGCCGGCCTACCGGGTCCGCGGCCGCGCGATCACCAGCAACAAGGCCCCGACCGCGCCCTACCGCGGGGTGAGCCGCCCGCAGTACGTCGTGGCGATCGAGCGCGTGATGGAGCGCGCGGCCCGCGCGCTGGGCCTGGACCCGGTGGAGGTGCGGCGGCGCAACGTCATCACGCAGTTCCCCTACACCGGCGTCAACGGGGTCACCTACGACCCCGGGACCTACCGCGAGTCGCTCGACCTCGCCGAGGCGATCCTGCGCGACGAGGGCTGGTACGACGAGCGCGACCGCGCGGCGGCGGCGGGCCGGCACCTCGGCATCGGCTACTGCTGCTTCTCCGAGCGCACCGGCTACGGCTCCGAGGCGTTCGCCAAGCGCAAGATGACCGTGGTGCCCGGCTTCGACCTCTCCGAGATCCGCATGGACACGACGGGCGCCGTCGTCGTCACCAGCGGCACGATGAACCACGGCCAGTCCCACGAGACGACGTTCGCGCAGATCGTGGCCGACCGGCTCGGCATCGACACGGCGCGCGTCAAGCTGCGCCAGGGCGACACCGAGCGCATCGCCTACGGCTGGGGCACGTTCGCCTCGCGGTCGGTGACGATCGGCGGCTCGGCGGTCGCGCTGGCGTCCGAACGGCTCGGCGAGCTGCTCTGCCGCATCGCCGCGCACCTGCTCGAGACGCGCCCCGAGAACGTCGCGCTCGACGGCGACGGCGGCGTGGTGCAGCTCGACGACCCGGACCGGCGCCTGTCGTACTCCGACATCGCCGACGTCGCCTACCTGCGCAGCCACCTGCTGCCCAAGGACGTCGAACCCACCCTCACGGCCACGGCGAGCTTCGACGTCCCCGGCGACGGGACCTTCTCCAACGCCACCCACGCCGTGGTGGTCGAGGCCGACGCGGGCACCGGGCAGATCCGGATCCTGCGCTACGCGTGCGTCGAGGACTGCGGGGTCGTCATCCACCCGCAGGTCGTCGAGGGGCAGTGCCGCGGCGGGATCGCGCAGGGCATCGCGGGCGCGCTGTTCGAGGAGGTCACCTACGACGCCCAGGGCGAGCCGTCGGCCGCGTCGTTCATCGACTACCTGGTGCCGACCGCGACGGAGATCCCCGACATCTCGATCGCGCACCTCGAGACGCCGTGCGCGTTCACCGCCAACGGCGCGAAGGGCGCCGGTGAGGGCGGCACGATCGGCGCTCCGGCCGCGGTGCTCAACGCCGTCAACGACGCGCTGCGCGACACCGGCGTCGAGCTCGACACCACCCCGATCCACCCCGCGACCGTGCTGGACGCCCTGGAGGGCAGGCCGTGAACGATCCCCACCTGCTGACGCTGCACGTCAACGGCGAGGAGCACGAGGTCGTCGTCGAACCCCGGCGGACGCTCGCCGACGTCCTGCGCCACGACCTGCGCCTCACGGGCACCCACGTCGGCTGCGAGCACGGGGTGTGCGGGGCGTGCACGGTGCTCCTCGACGACGCCCCGACGCGCGCCTGCCTGGTGTTCGCGGTGCAGGCCGAGGGCGCGGACGTGCGCACCGTCGAGTCGCTCGGCGGCGAGCACGGGGCCCTCAGCGACCTGCAGCAGGCGTTCAGCGACCACCACGGCCTGCAGTGCGGGTTCTGCACCCCCGGCTTCCTCATGCTCGCCGAGGGCGTGCTGGCCGAGCAGCCGGACGCCTCCCGCGAGGACATCCGCGAGGCGCTCTCGGCCAACCTGTGCCGCTGCACCGGCTACCAGACCATCGTCGACGCCGTCTGCGCGACGGCGCAGGCCCGCCGGGAGGCGACCGCATGATCCTGGACAACCAGCTGGCCGTCCCCGCCGACCCGGACGCGGTGTTCGCGCTGCTCAACGACGTCGAGCGGGTGGCGGGCTGCCTGCCCGGCGCGACGCTCGAGGGCCGCGACGGCGAGGCGTACCGCGGCCGCGTCAAGGTCAAGGTCGGCCCGATCAGCGCCGCCTACGCGGGCACGCTGCGGTTCACCGAGGTCGTGCCCGAGCAGCGGACCCTGCGCCTGTCGGCCCGCGCGGCGGACGCCCACGGCGCGGGCGACGCGGAGGCCGACGTCGTGCTCTCGGTGGCCGAGGCCGACGGCGGCGCCACGCTCGAGCTGCACACCGACCTCCTGGTGCGCGGGAAGATCGCGCAGTTCGGCAAGGGCGCGATCACCACGGTCTCGAGCCGCCTGCTCGACCAGTTCGCCCGCAACCTCGCCGGCGAGCTCTCGACCCCCGCCCCGACCGACGGTGTGGGCACCTCCGGTGCCAGCGTGGGGGCCACGCTGGCTGACTCAGCACAGCACGCCGATAGGGCCCGGAAATCCCCCGGCTCGCCCGCCCCGGCGCCCGCCGACGACGCCCTCGACGGCCTCGCGATGCTCCTGCCCGCGGGCACGAAGCGCTACGCCGCGCTCGTCGCGGTCGCCGGCCTGGGCCTGTTCCAGGGCTGGCTGCTCGGCCGGCTGCAGGGCCAGAAGATGCTGATCGAGGAGCTGCGACGCCATGGCCGACGCTGACGCCGGCACCCCCGGACTCCACGGCCCCGCCACCGACGCCGCCCTCGCGCGCGCCGGCTTCGGCGCCGCCGTCCCCCGCGGCCCCCGGCCCGCGCTGCTGGTCGTCGACCTCACCCGCGGCTTCACCGAGCCCGCGTTCCCGTCGGGGTCGGACCTCACCGCCGAGGTCGAGGCCACCGACCGGCTCGTCGCCGCCGCCCGCGCCGGCGGGATCCCGGTGGTCTGGACCGTCATCGCCTTCACGCCCGCCGAGGCCGACGGCGACGCGCTCGCGTGGCTGCGCAAGGCCCCGGGCATGCGCGCGCTGCGCGAGGGCAGCGACGCCGTCGCCCTCGACCCGCGCCTGGACCGCCGCGACGCCGACCACCTGGTGGTCAAGAAGGGCGCCTCGGCGTTCCACGGCTCGTCGCTGGCGGCCCTGCTCGCCGGCCTGCACGTCGACACCGCCGTGGTCTGCGGCGCCACCACCTCGGGCTGCGTGCGCGCCACGGCCGTCGACGCGGTGCAGTCCGGCTTCGACACCCTCGTGGTCGCCGACGCCTGCGGCGACCGCGCCCGCGGCCCGCACGACGCGGCCCTGTACGACCTGCAGGCCAAGTACGCCGACGTCGTCGCCCTGGACGACGCGGTGGCCTACCTCGACGACCCCTTCCGGAAGGCCGAGCGGTGACCGAATCGCCCACCCAGCGCGTCCTGACCCAGCCGGCGCTCGCCGACCTCGCCGAGACCCCGGCGGTGAGCCGCTGGGTGCGCTCCGGGTCGACGAGACTGCACCTCCTGGACCACGGCCCCGCCGACGGCGTGCCGCTGCTGATCGTCCCGGGCATCACGAGCCCCGCGATCGCCATGGACTTCGTCGCCCGCGAGCTCACCGACCTCGTGCCGGCTCCGGGGTCCGGCTCCGCTCCGCTGCGCGTCCGCCCGATCGTCCTCGACGTCCGCGGCCGCGGCCTCTCGGACAACGGCGACACCTACGACCTCGACGCCTACGCCGGCGACGTCGCCGCCGTGGTCGACGGCCTGGGCCTCGACCGGCCGATCGTGCTCGGGCACTCGATGGGCGCGCGGATCACCGCGGTCGCCGCGACCCGGCTCGACCTGCGCGGCACCGTGCTCGTCGACCCGCCGATGAGCGGACCGGGTCGCGGCCCCTACCCGACGACGCTCGAGGCGTTCCTCGGCCAGCTCGACCAGGCCCGCCGCGGCACCGACGCCGACGAGGTCGCCGCGTCCTGGCCCCGCTGGGCCCGCCGCGAGCAGGAGCTGCGCGCCCGCTGGCTGGGCTCGATCTCGCGCGACGCGATCGTCGCCACCCACGAGGGCTTCGAGTCCGAGGACTTCTTCGCCACCTGGCCGTCGGTCCCCGCGCCGACCGTGCTGATCCACGGCGGCGACAGCCCGGTGGTCACCGCCGCCGGCGCCGAGGAGGCGGCCAAGGCCAACCCGGACGCGTCGGTCGTCGAGGTGCCGGGCACCGGCCACATGGTGTTCTGGGACGACCCCGAGGCGGCGATGAGCGCCACCCGGGACGCGCTGCGCACGATGCTCTGAGCGCACACGACGAGCGCACACGACGAGCGCACACGACGAGCGCACACGATGACGCCCGCCCCGGATCTCCGGGGCGGGCGTCGTCGTGGGTGACGGTCAGGCCGCCCGGGTGACACCCCCGGGGTCGGCGACGCCACCGCTGAGCAGGTGCCCCGCGCCCGGCACCCGCGTCTCGAGGCCCAGCTCCGAGAGGATGCGGAACGTCGTGGCCGTGGCCGCGGAGAGCACCGGGATGCCCACCTCGTCCTGCACCGCCTCGATCGCGGGCAGCGAGGGCATCTGCACGCAGCACGAGAGCACCAGCGCGTCGGCACGCGAGAGGTCCAGGCGACGGTGGTGCTCGCGCAGGTCGGCGGGGTCGAGCCGGGCGACGGCGAGGTTGTCGGGCACCTCGAGCGACAGGGAGTCGACGACCTCGACGCCGGCGTCCTCCAGGTACGCCACGACGGCGGCGGTCAGCGGCTCCATGTACGGGGTCACGATCGCCACCCGCCGTGCCCGCAGCGCCGCGATCGCCGAGAGCAGGGCGCCCGCCGAGGAGATCACCGGCGCCTGGGCACCCTCGTCGCGCAGGGTGCGGGTGATGTCGTCCTCGGCGCTGCAGTGGAACCCCGGGCCCTGGGCCATGATCGCGACGAGGCAGGCCGTCGCCACCACGTCCGGCCGGGCGTCCGCGAGCTCGGCGGCCGCCCGGACCGCCTGGGCGTTCATGGCCTGGAGCTGCTCGGGCGTCACGTGCTGCATGCGCGCCCGGGCGGCGTGGAAGACGAAGCGGTCGTCGGGAATCGCCTGCTCGCGCGCCGCGAGCATCCGCGGCAGCTCGGTCTCCATCGTGAGGTTCGAGCTCGGGACGATCATCCCGATGTGGTGGTCCCTCGTCATCGCTTTCCTGCCGGTCGCATCTCGGGGACGGTCAGCTCACCCTTGTCCACGATCAGCTCGTCGTCCAGGTAGAGGCTGTTGCCCCGCATCGGGATGTCGAAGTGGCACGGGGTGTCGTTCGGCCCGCCGAGCTCGTTGTTCGGGCCGATGGAGAACATGACGTTGCCGTAGAAGCTGCGCAGCTCCATGCCCATGCCGCCGGGGAACTGCGTCAGCCCGTGCCAGTGGGCGCGCTCGTCGAGGCCCCAGCCGACGTGGCTCATGCCGTAGCCGCGCGGGTCGTCGAAGCTCTGGATGTAGGACGAGAGCAGCTCGGCGTCCAGACCCCCGCGGATGTCGCGGATGAAGCCCTGCTCGATCGTCAGCGTCACCGGCGTCTGCACGTAGGTGTTGAACGGCAGCAGCACGTCGCCGGGCGAGAGCACGATCTGACCGTCGACGCCGTCGTCGGCGCCGCCGGTGAACACGAACGCCGCGGGCCAGTGGTCCCACCGGCCGGGGGTGTCGGTGTAGCCGTACTCGCTCATCGTCGGGTACACGCCGAGCTTGTAGGTCACGTCGGTGCCGTTCGCGCTGGTGATGCGCATCGACGAGGCCTTGGCCAGCAGCTCCGCGCCGGTCTCGACGCGCTCGCGCAGCTCGGTGGTCGGCATCAGCCGCGCCAGCAGCTCGGGGGGCTCGACGGCGGTGAGGATGCGGGTGCCCGCGTCCTGGATGGCGAACTGCTCGGGGCTGAAGAGCAGGAAGGTGCAGTCGACGACCATGTCGACCGCCTTGAGCGCCTCGACGGCCAGCGGGTTCTGCCCGAGGCCGGAGTCGCCGACCGCCCACGCGCCGCTCGCGCTCGCCGGGGCGGGCAGGCGCATGTGGTAGCCCGCGGCGCCCAGCTTCTGGATCGCCCACAGGAACGCGTCGGCGTACTCGCCGCGCTCGGCGCCGCGCGTCAGCACCGCGACGGTCTCGCCCTCGCGCACGCCGGAGAGCGTCAGCTGCTGCAGGCAGATGTCGTTGAACAGGTTCTGGTCCATGGCGACCACCTCCGCCGCCAATCCGAGCACGTACTATCCGAGCACGCAAGGTTTGCAACGGGATCGTCACCGACCTGCCTCCGCACGGAGGAGCCCACGCGTCCGCGTCACCGCCGCGCCCTACGCTGCCCCGATGGCCCCGGAGGACGAACGCATCGCCCTGTTCCTCGACTACGAGAACCTCGCGATCGGGGCGCGCGACGGTCTCGGGGTCTCGCCCTTCGACTTCGGGCCGGTCGCCGACGCGCTGGCCGAGCGCGGGCGCGTGGTGACGCGGCGGGCGTACGCCGACTGGTCGTCGTTCGACGAGGACCGCCGCCTGCTGGCCCGCGCGCAGGTGGAGCTGATCGAGATCCCGCAGCGCATCGGTGGCTCCCGCAAGAACGCCGCCGACATCAAGATGGCCGTCGACGCGATCGAGCTGGCCTACGAGCGCGGGTTCGTGACGACGTTCGCCATCGGCACCGGCGACTCCGACTTCACCCCCCTGATGCACAAGCTGCGCGAGATGGACAAGCGCGTCATCGGCATCGGCGTGCAGTCCTCGACCTCGAAGCTGCTGCCCGCCGCGTGCGACGAATTCCTCTTCTACGACCGCCTGCCCGGGGTGGAGGGCCGGCCGATGCCGGCCCGGACGTCGTCGCGCCGGCGCCCGGCCACCACGACCGCCCCGAGCACCCCGGCCGCGGTCCCCGAGCCGGTCGAGCCGGTGGCGCCCGCCGCCCCGGAACCGTCCGAGGACACCTCGTCCGACGGACCCGACCCCGACCTCACCACCCTCGTGACCAGCACCCTCGCCGGGCTCGCCCGCGCCGCCGACGGGCCGGTGCGCGCGTCGACCCTCAAGCGCGCCATCCTGCGCAAGGACCCCACGTTCGACGAGGGCGACCAGGGCTTCCGCGGGTTCGGCGAGCTCCTGCGCCACCTCGAGAACCGCGGGGTGGTGGCGCTGACGCCGGGCACCGCGGCCGGCGACCCGGAGGTGGCGTTCCCCGAGGACACCTCGGCCGAGGACGAGGCGTTCGCGCTGTTCGCCACCACGGTGCGCGACCTGGAGGAGTCCACGGGCGCGCCGCCCCAGCTCTCGGGACTCAAGGACCAGATGCGCAAGCGCGACCCCGGCTTCTCGGAGAAGCGGTACGGGTTCAACGGATTCCTGAGCTTCGCCCGCGCGGCGCGTGCCCGCGACCTCGTCACCATGGAGTGGGACGAGGGGCGCGGCGACTACCAGCTGTCGGTGTGGTGAGCGGGCGGGGACTGCTCAGCGGTGCTGCCGCCGGCTCCCGCCGTGCCAGTCCTCGACGACGCCGACCTCGCCCGCCGCGACCCCGAACGCCGGCAGCTGCGGCTGCTCGCGCAGGCTGCGCTTGAGCTCGGCGAACCCCGGGAACCGCACCAGCCCGACGGCGTGGTCCCACAGCTCGGCCGCCTGCTCCGCGGTGGGCATGCGGCTGATCACCGGCCCGAAGAACGCGAGGCCCTCGGGCGGGTCGATCTGCAGGATGGGCGTGCCGACGTCCCGCCCGGTCGCCGCCAGCGCCTCATCGGTCTCGGCCCGGACGACGGCGTCCCACGCGGTGTCCTCGACGCTCTCCGCGAGGGCGGGCGGCAGGCCGGCGGTGGTCAGCACGCCCGCCACGAACCGATCGGTCCCCCGCGCGCCCTTCGCCTCCGCGGTGTCGGGCACCAACTCCTGCTCGAAGACGTGCCGGCCGAACGCGTCCTGCAGGCGGTCGAGGGCCTCGGGGCCGTGCTCGTGGCGCACGCGCGCCGCCACCCGCAGGGCGCGCAGGCCGGCGGTGTGGCCCGCCTCGTACTCGGGCGGGAACTGCGCGTCGTAGTCGACGTGCGCGTTGAGCAGGCGCAGCGAGATGAAGCGCCACTCGATCGCGAGGTCCCGCCGGGGGGCGACCAGGCGCAGCCACTTGCTCGTCAGCCAGCAGAACGGGCACACCGGGTCGAACCAGAAGCGGACGTCCACGCCCGCGATCATGCCCTCAGGCCGCGCCGCACCGCCCGGCGAGCGTGGCCACGCCCGGCCCGTCGAGCTCGTCCAGCACGGCGGACCGCCCCGCCGCCGCCATGAGCACGGCCTCGCCGGGCCCGCGGACCTCCGCGGTGCCGCGACCGGAGGACCAGTCGAGGTCCGTGGCCACCAGCCGCAGCCCGCGCGTGCGCGCGAACGCCCCGACCGGCGGGGCGACCATCGCGAAGTCCAGGACCGCCCGGAGCCGCTCGGGCGGGATCGCACGGGGTAGCCCGAGCGGGCGGCGGATGTCCTGCTGGTGGATCGCGCCGTCGGTGAGCGCGATGCGGTACCCGAGGCGAGCGGTGAACCCCTCCGGGGTCTCGTACCGGCGCACGAGGGCGAGGAGGCCCGGCGGGTCGAGGTCGCGCAGGTCGTCGACGACGCGCCGGTTGGCGCGGCCCGGCGAGAGGCCGGCGCGCACGAGGGAGCGCACGAACCCGCTCGTGCCCTTCAGGTCGTACCCGATGACGTGGGCGACGACGTCGCGCACCGCCCAGCCCGCGCACAGCGTGGGCGCGTCCCACTGCTCCGGGGTCAGCGCCGCGAGGAGCGCGGCGAGCTCGGCCCGCTCCTGGCGCGCCATCTCCCGGGTGTCGGTCATGACCCGGGATCGTCCCGCTCCGCGCCCGGGCGCGCGACATTTGCTTGACTTCGTCAAGCGAGCTAGCGTCCTCGCCGTGCGCCACGACAGCACCGCCGACATCCCGGCACTCCGCGACGAGGTCTGGGAGGTGCTCGCCGACGTCGAGCGCTGGCCGGAGTGGACGCCGACCGTGCGGCGGCTCGAGGTGCTCGACGGTGGGCCGCTCGCGCCGGGGACGCGCGTGCGCATCGCCCAGCCCCGACTGCCCGTGCTCGTGTGGACCGTCGACGAGGTCCGTCCCGGGCACGGGTTCTCGTGGGTGAGCGGCCCACGGGGCGGACGCACGCGCGCCACCCACGAGCTGACCGACCTGCCCGACGGGGGCACCCGCATCACGCTCGCGCTCGACCAGCGGGGCCTCTCGGCGGTGTTCGGCGCGCTGACGACGGGGCTGACGCGGTCGTACCTGCGCACCGAGGCCGAGTCGCTGCGCGAGCGCTGCCGGCCCCGCTAGGTCCGCGTCACCTTCTCCTGGAGGCGGCGCATCCCGGCGAGCCAGCGCTCGTAGTCCTCGCCCTTGCGCCGGAAGAAGGTGAGCACCTCCGGGTGCGGGAGCACGAGGAACTCCTCGCGCGCCATGCCCTCGAGCACCGCGGCGGCGACCGCCTCCGGCGTCAGCACCTCGCCCGCCGCCCGCACCGCGCCCGTGGCCGTGGCGCCCATGCCGTCCGGGTCGGTCTCGAGCATCGGGGTCGCCACCCCCATCGGGCACACGGTGGAGACGCGGATGCCGCGGGCGCCGTAGGTCACCGACAGCCACTCGGCGAAGGCCACGGCCGCGTGCTTGCTCACCGCGTACGGCGCGGAACCGATCTGCGTGAGCAGGCCCGCCGCCGAGGCGGTCGAGACGAAGTAGCCCTCACCGCGCTCCAGCCAGCCCGGCAGCAGCAGGCGCGCGGCGACGATGTGCGCGCGCAGGTTGACGTCGAGCACCGTGTCCCAGACCGCGTCCGGGGTGGACACGGGGTCGGTCCCGGCGCCGACACCGGCGTTGGCGACGTAGACGTCGACGGGGCCGACCTCGCGGGCGACCTCGTCGAGCAGCGCCGCCGTGGCGTCGACGTCGGTGACGTCGAGGGCGCGGGACAGGACGGCACCCTCGGCGTCGGGGACGGCGAGGTCGGTGGCCACCACCCGGGCGCCGGCGTCGGCGAGGGCCGTCACGACGGCCCGGCCGATCCCCCCGCCGGCCCCGGTGACGACGGCGACGCGATCACGCAGCTCCACGGCGTCAGACCCGCTCGACGATCGTGGCGTTGGACTGGCCGCCGCCCTCGCACATCGTCTGCAGCCCGCGCGTGCCCCCGGTGCGCGCCAGCTCGTGCACGAGCTTGGTCGCGAGGACCGCGCCGGTGGCGCCCAGCGGGTGACCCATGGCGATCGCCCCGCCGTTGACGTTGGTGCGCTCGAGGTCCGCGCCCGTCTCCTGCGCCCAGGCGAGCACGACGGGCGCGAAGGCCTCGTTGCACTCGAACAGGTCGATGTCGTCGACGGTCAGCCCGGCGCGGCGCAGCACGGCCCGCGTCGCCGGGATCGGGCCGGTGAGCATGAGCACCGGGTCCTCCCCCACCACCGCCATTGTCGTCACCTTCGCGACCGGGGTGAGCCCGTGCGTGCGCACCGCGTCCTCCGACGCCACGAGCAGGGCCGCCGCCCCGACCGAGACCTGGCTCGAGACCGCGGCGGTGAGGTCGTAGCCCTCGCGCAGCGGCGGCAGCGTCGCCATCCGCTCGATGTTCGCGTCCGGGCGGATGCCCTCGTCGCGGTCGAGCCCCTCGAGCGGGGCGATCTGCCCGGTGAACCGGCCCTCCTCGGTGGCCCGGGCGGCACGGCGGTGGCTCTCGACCGCGAACTCCTCCATCCGCGCGCGGGTCAGGCCCCACTTCTCGGCGATGAGCTGGGCGCCGCGGAACTGGCTGATCTCCTGCTCGCCGTAGCGCTCGATCCAGCCTGCGCCCTCGCGGCGGGTGCCCATGCGCTCGAGCACGGCGGCGTTGGCGTCGATCGGGACGATCGCCATGTTCTCGACGCCGGCGGCGATCACGAGGTCCTGGGTGCCCGACAGCACCGCCTGCGCGGCGAAGTGCAGCGCCTGCTGCGACGACCCGCAGGCGCGGTTGATCGTCGTCCCGGGCACGTGCTCGGGGAAGCCGGCCGAGAGCCACGCCGTGCGCCCGATGACGCCCGCCTGCGGACCGAGCTGGGACACGCAACCCATGAGCACGTCCTCGACCGCACCGGAGTCGATGCCCGTGCGCTCGACCAGCGCGCGCAGCGCGTGCGCGCCGAGGTCGGCGGGGTGCACGTCGGCGAGCGCGCCCTTGCGCGTCCCGACCGGCGTGCGGACAGCGTCGACGATGTACGCCTCGGTCACGGGCACGGTGCCTCCGGGTGATCGTGGGGGATTTCCTCGCACCCAGTGTCAGCCATCTGCCTCCGGCGCGGCAGCTCCGCTTCGCTCCGTGCCGCCCGTGGCTCCCAGGCCGGCACCAGGGGTGCCCCGGTCACCCCGCCGCGCGGGCCTCGCGGACCAGCTGCCGCGCCCGGGCGATCTCGGGCGGGGCCGGGATGTCGGGCAGCCGGTCCGTCGCGTTGCGCAGCGCGCGCAGCGCGACGGTGACCCCGAGGTCGGTGGTCGGCAGACCGGGCAGGCCGTACATCCGCCGCGCCCAGCGGGGCAGCGTCGTGAACGAGACCGCCGCGATCGACGACAGCGCGAGCGCGATGCCGGTCGGCGCGCTCGGCTGCGGGGTGAGCAGGCCGCCGACGCCCCATCGCGCCTCGTCGGTGAGCCGCAGCTCGGGGCGCACGCGGTCGAAGTAGGCGGCGAGCGCGGCCCGCGACGCCGGCACCCGCGCCGGGTCGAGCCCCACGATCTCCGCGGCGCGCACGCTCTCCGCGATGTACGCGTCGGCCTCGGCGTCGTCGATCACCCCGGCCCGGCGCGCGACGTCGGCGTACGAGTCGATCTCGGCGTTGTGCACCCAGAGGAGGTTCTCGGGGTCGTCCAGCGCGATCGGCGTGCCGTCGGGTTCCTGCCCGCGCAGCGAGGCGTGCAGGCGCCGGACCCGGGCCGCCGCCGACTCGACGTCGGCGCGCGAGCCGAAGGTGCGGGTGCCCACGAAGCCGACCGTGCGCTGGAAGCGGGGCCAGGCCTTCTTGGGGTCGAACAGCGCCGAGTTCTGGTAGGTCGCGCGCATCACCCGCGGGTGCAGCGACTGCAGCAACAGCGCGCGCATGCCCGCGACCCACAGCACCGGCTCCAGCTGGACCCGCCACGTCACGGACGACGGGCCGAACAGCCCGAGATCGACCCCGTCGACGTCCTCGTCGGCGGGCCGCGCCGTGCTCGTCACCATGGTGCTGGGGTCACCAGTCGGCGGCGTACCAATCCCGGGAACGCGATCTGTCGGCGGGTCACGGTCCATGAGTACCTTGCCGCCCCGTGGGGGCACTCCCGATCTGGCTGCTGTTCGTCCTGCTCGTCGTCGTGGCGCCGGGGGCGGTCGTCGGGCTGCAGGTGCTCGTGCGACGGCGGTGGCCCCACCTCGCCGAGGGCGACCACAACGACGTCGCCGGCTTCATCATCGCGATCGTCGGCGTGATCTACGCGGTGCTGCTGGCGTTCGTGGTGATCGTGTCCTGGGAGCAGTTCAACGAGGCGGAGGGCGTCGTCGGGCAGGAGGCGAGCGCCCTGCGCGGGCTGTACCGCGAGAGCACCGCGTTCCCGCCCGAGGCGCGCCGGCAGGTCCAGGAGGACGTGCGGGCCTACGTCACCGCCGTGCTGGTCGACGAGTGGCCGGCGATGGGCCGCGGCGAGCCCGGGCACCCGGCCGTCGCCGCCGTGCTCGACCGCACGGCCGAGGACCTCGCGGCCCTGCCCGCCGACTCGCCGGCCCGCGAGGCCTACGTCGCGGTGGAGGCCGACCGGTTCGCCGACGTCGTGTCGTACCGCTCGCAGCGGCTCGACTTCGTCGAGCAGGGGCTGCCTGGCGTGCTGTGGGTCGCGCTCGTGTTCGGGGCCGCGGTGACCATCGGCTTCGCCATGATCTTCGGCCTGCGGAGCACCGCCCTGCACGTGATCATGACGGGCAGCCTCGCGGCGGTGATCGGCGTGCTGCTCTTCGTCGCCGTGTCGATCGACCACCCGTTCTCCGGCGACGTCTCGGTGCGCCCGGCACCGCTCGAGCGCGTGCTCGCCGACTTCGGGCGCTGAGTCCCCCTGACGTCACCCCGACGAGCGATACGTGTAACACACGCCCGCCCCACCTCGACCTCACGGGTGCGGCGTCGCGAGCACCTCCGGGGGACGGTATCCCGGCTCCGGCGCGGAGTGGAGGGGTGTCGTGGGGACCCACCGCAACCCGTCGTCCCGTGTCATCGGTGTGCACGGCCTGCCGGCGCCGGTCATCTCGCTGATCCAGGAGCAGGCGGAGGTGCGCGGACTGTTCCGCGACCCGCTGCCCGAGGTCACGCACGGTCTGCGTACCGACCTCGTCAGCGCCGGCAAGCGCTGGTTCGGCCGCGGCCGACCGCGGCGCCACGCCGTCGAGCTCCTGCTCACCCCGGACGTCCTGGTCGTGTGCGACCGCGACCCGGACAGCGACGGGATCGACCCGGACACCCAGGTCACGTTCCACCGCCTCCAGCAGGTCGAGGTCACCGCAGGGGCCGCGGACGGCGCCCCCGGCCTGAGCCTGCTGAGCACCCCCGTGGGCTCCACCGAGCGCAGCGCCCGCGCCGTGCCGACGGACGGCGGCCCGGAGACGGCGCGGTTCCTCGAGGCGCTGGTCGACGCCGCGCAGCGCACCCGGCGTGCCACCGACGTGCCGGCGTCGCGGACACCCGTCGACGAGCGGTCGCCCGAGTACTCCTAGGTCCCGGGCTCCCGGGACCGCCGTGGCCGTCGCGCCGCCTCGCGGGGCGCGGCGTGCTCGTGCGCCTCGGCTCTCAGGGCGAGCGGCGACGATCCCGCCGGTGCTGTCTGCTCAACCTCCGGCGGGACCGTCCCGACCACCGGCCCTCGCCGGCGGCGACTCACGGTTCCCGATGCGGCGAGGCCCCGAAACCCGCGGGCGGGTCCGTCACCCGGGCAGCTCGGCGGGATCCACCGTGATCGCGCCGCCGCGCAGCGCACCGAGACCCAGGGCGTCGTCGAACCAGACGGCGAGGGTCAGCGACTGCTCCGTCGCGAGGACGATCAGCTCGTTGCGAACGGTCAGGGCATGCGCGCGGGTGGCCGTGAACGGGGTCGCGTGGACGCACGCCTCGGCGAGGGCCCGGGCGTGCCGGGTGATCTGCTCGACCCGCACCGCTTCCAGACCCGCACCGCCCTCGCCGCGTATCCAGTCGAGCACCGCGCGGGCGGCGACCTGCAGTCGCTCGAGGTCGAGGGGGGTCGTGTCGGCGCGGACGTGGGGTCCGCCGGGGATCGTCGTCATCGCTCGTTCCGGGGAGTGCCGGCTCCCGGTGGGGCCGGACGGTGGGCGGGAGGGCTCAGCGGACGTGCTGGTCGCGCAGCAGCGGGTCGACGGGGCGCCTCGTGAGGACGGCCAACGCCGCGGCGTGCAGCGAGACGCCGAGGTCCGCGGCGCGGGCGCGCAGGGCGTCGGCGCCCTCGCGCAGGGTGCAGCCGCGGGCGGTGGCGACGAGGTGTTGGGCGCGGCGGACGTCCGCCTCTGATTGCTGGTCGTGCGGGCGCCTACGGCGCAAGGCTTCCCCCGGGTCGTACCTGGCCCCCGCGATCGACGAGGGCGTGCCGACGGGGTCCGGGTCGACGGTCCCCACCGTTGCTCATCGACGAGGGAGCTGTCCACCCCGCGAAGGAGTGTGACGTGGATCAGCCGAACAGCGCGGCGGTGTCGATGTCGCCCTCCACGACGTCGCGGGCCACGTCGGCGAGGCGCACCTGGTGGCCACGGGCGTAGGACCGCATCCGGGCGAAGGCCTCGTCGAGACCGATGCGGCCGCGCTCGGCCAGGACACCCTTGGCCTGCTCGATGATGACCCGACTGGTCAGGGCGGCCTGGAGCTGCTCGGTGAGCAGTTCGCGCTGCCGGCTGCTGCGGTCGGTGAGGATCGCGATGGTGGCGACGTCGGCGAGGGCCTGCCCCACCCCGAGGTCGGCCTCGTCCATGACGTGGTGCTGCCGGTGGAAGAGGTTGAGGGCCCCGACGACCTCGCCGCGCAGGCGCATCGGCAGGGCGTGCACCGCGGCGAACCCGCTCTCCCGCGCGCGGGAGGTGAAGCGGGGCCACCGATCCTCGGTGGCCAGGTCGTCGGCGCGGACCTGGTGGCCGGTGCGGAAGGCGTCCAGGCAGGGGCCCTGGTCGGCCTGGAGCTGGAAGAGCTCGACCAGGTGCGCCTGCTCGTTCGAGGCCGACACCAGCTGCAGGCTGCCGCGCTGGTCGGTCAGCAGGAGCCCTGCCGCGTCCGCGTCGAGGAGCGTGACGCAGTCGGCGCACAGCCCGTGGAACAGGTCGATGACGTCGTAGTCGGTGACCAGGGTGTCGGCGAGACGGACGAACGCCTCGACGAGCGTCTGCTCTCGGTCCCGGGCGGGCGTGGTCATGGCGGGTCCTCCTCGCCCCGGCTCCTGGGGTGAGCGGGGTCGTCCATCGTCTCATCGTCCTGGTACCCGTTGGCACGCAAGGACCCGTCGAGGTGCAGGCGTAGCCGGCGTGCGAGGACGTCGTCGGCGATGTCGGTGATCGTGCGCCCGGTGGCGAACGCGGCCGCCCGCAACCGGGCCAGGGCCGCCGCCGCGGTCAGGTCACCCTGGGCGATCAGCATGCCGGTGGCCTGGTGGACCTCGGCGCGGGCGAGCGACGACCCGTCGACGACGTCCACCTCCGGCGCCCCGTGCGTGGCCGCGTGCGGGGCCATCGTGTCGAGCAACGTCCACACGGCCGCGTCCGCCGCCCGCAACGCGCCGGTCAGTTCCTGCTGGTCGAGCGTGCCCGGGGTGTCGCGGTAGCAGTCGAGTACACCGATCCGGCTGGCGCCCACGTTCAGCGGGAACACGTACATGCCGCGGGCACCGGTGTCGGCCGCCGCGGCCGCGAACACCGGCCAGCGGCGCTCGCCGGGGTCGGCGATGTCCGCGACGAGCACCGCGCGGCCCGTGGAGAACGACTCGACGCACGGGCCGTCGCCGAGGCTGAACTGCAGCTCGTCGATCCGCGCGGAGACGTCGTCCGTGGCGCACACCGGCTCCTGGCGATCCGGGCCGGCCATCACCGTGAGGGAGGCGCCGGTCACCGGTAGCCAGGCGACACACGCCCGGCAGACCGCCAGCGGCGCGTCCGGGTCGTTGCTCGCGACCGCGGCCGCCAGCGCCTGGCTCAGCCGCACCTGGTCCACCGCGCCCACCTCGGTCGTCGTCCCGGCTGGCGTGTGCCTGCCGGAGTTCCCGACGTGGTCCCGATCGGGTCTGCGCATCGGCGACCGTCGGGCGCCGATCGGGAGCACGTTACACCCGCCGGGCAGGGCGGACGGTCGGTGCGACGGATCCGGGAGGATGGGCAGGTGCCGGACACGACCCCGTCGACCCGCCGGCGCCCGCGGGCCGCCGGACGGGACCACGCGCAACGCAGGGGCCGCTAGGCTGCGTCCGGGCCCCCGTAGCTCAGGGGATAGAGCACCGCTCTCCTAAAGCGGGTGTCGCAGGTTCGAATCCTGCCGGGGGCGCCGGGCCTGACCTGCACGTTCACCGTTCGACCCCAGGCGCTCACCTCGTAATGGGAGGGACTCGGGGGATGAGAACGGCCTAACCTCCTCCCCGTGCGTGCGATCAAGAGCCGAAGCCGGGGGTACGTCGAGCAGCGTTCGAGCGGCTCCTACCGCGCGGTGATCTACGCCGGGATCGACCCCCTGACGGGCAAGGAGCGCTACCTCCGGGAGTCC
>JAQSWW010000224.1 GCA_029266415.1 Actinomycetospora sp.
GCGATCCTCGCCCCCGGCCAGGGCGCCCAGAACCCCGGCATCAACGCACCGTGGATCGACCGACCCGAAGCCCGCGGGCGGATCTAGGCGTACTCCAACCCCGCCGGCCTCGACCTGGTCAACCTGGGCACCGACGCCGACGCCGACGCCATCGCCGACACCGCGGTGACCCAGCCGCTGCTCGTCGCGTCGGCGCTGCTGGCCTGGGACCAGCTGCGCCTCGAGGTCACGGTGCCGGACGACGCCCTGGTCGCGGGCCACTCCGTCGGCGAGCTCGCCGCCGCCGCGATCGCCGAGGTCATCGACGCCGAGCAGGCCGTGGCGCTGGCCGCGGTGCGCGGGCGCGAGATGGCCGCCGCGTGCGCCGTGGAGCCCACCACCATGGCGGCGGTGCTCGGCGGCGACGCCGACGCGGTGCTCGCCCGCCTCGCCGAGCTCGACCTCGAGCCCGCCAACCGCAACGGCTCGGGCCAGGTCGTCGCCGCCGGGCGCACCGAGGCCGTCGACGAGCTGGTCGCGAACCCGCCCGAGGGCGCCCGCGTGCGGGCCCTGTCGGTCGCCGGCGCGTTCCACACCCGCTTCATGGAGCCTGCCGAGAAGGCGCTGGCGCCGTGGGTCGGCGAGCACCGCGACGAGCTCGCGCCCGCCGCCCCGTCGCACCCCTTGCTGCAGAACGCCGACGGCGCCGTGGTCGGCGACGGCGGCGAGTTCCTCGACCGCCTCGTCGCCCAGGTGACGCGCTCGGTGCGCTGGGACGCCTGCATGGAGACGATGGGGCAACGCGGCGTCGACACCGTGATCGAGCTGACCCCCGCCGGCACGCTCACCGGCATGGTCAAGCGGGCGCTCAAGGGCACCGCGACCCACAACGTCAACACTCCGGACGACCTCCAGAAGGTCGTCGAGGCGATCGGGGGCGGCGCGTGAGGCTCCAGCTCACCCCGCAGGCCGCGGGCGCCCGCATCCTCGGGCTGGGCAGCATGCAGCCCGACCGGGTCGTCACCAACCAGGACCTCGAGAAGATCGTCGAGACGAACGACCAGTGGATCCAGAGCCGCGTGGGCATCGTCGAACGCCGGTTCGCCTCGGCCGACGAGTCCGTGGTGTCGATGGGCGTCGAGGCCGGGTCGAAGGCCCTGGCCGACGCCGGGCTCTCGCCCAACGACCTCGACGCCGTCATCGTCGCCACCTGCACGATGCAGAAGCCCATCCCGAACGCCGCCGCGCAGACCGCCGACCGCATCGGCGTCAACGGCATCGGCGCGATGGACCTCAACACCGCCTGCGCCGGGTTCTGCTACGGCACCGGCCTGGCCGGTGACATGATCCGTTCGGGTACGGCGAAGCACGTGCTGGTCATCGGCTCGGAGAAGCTCTCCGACTGGCTGGACATGAACGACCGCTCGACCTGCATCATCTTCGCCGACGGCGCGGGTGCGGCCGTGGTCGGACCGGCGTACACCGAGGAGGAGGTCGGCGTCGGCCCGGTGATCTGGGGCGCGGCGGGCGATCTCGTCTCGACGATCCACATCGACGAGACCGACGCGCTGCGCCAGGAGGGCCAGGCGGTGTTCCGCTGGGCCACCACGAAGATCGCGCCGGTGGCCCTGCGCGCCGTCGAGGCCGCCGGGCTGCAGCCCTCGGACATCGACGTGCTCGTCCCCCACCAGGCCAACCTGCGCATCGTCGAGGCGATCGCGAAGAAGGTGCGCCAGGTCGGCGGCCGCGACGACCTCCGCGTCGCCGACGACATCCAGTACTCGGGGAACACCTCGTCGGCCTCGATCCCGATGGCGATCGACCACATGCGCGGCGCCGGCCGCGTCCGTTCGGGCGACGTCGCGCTGCTGGTCGGCTTCGGCGCCGGTCTGTCGTACGCCGCACAGGTCGTCGTCCTGCCCTGATCTGCCCTACGGTGCGCACCCGCGCACCCCTGACCACCGAGTGAGAACGAGAAAGGGAGCACGTGGCGACCAACGAAGAGATCCTGCCCGACCTGGCGAGCATCGTGGAGGAGGTCGCGGGCGTCGACGCCGCGGAGGTCACCTCCGAGAAGTCGTTCGTCGACGACCTCGACATCGACTCCCTGTCCATGGTGGAGATCGCCGTGCAGGCCGAGGACAAGTTCGGCGTCAAGATCCCCGACGACGAGCTCGCGAAGCTCACCACCGTCCAGGACGCCGTCGACTACATCTCGAACCACTCGTAAGGGGCGACGCGTGAGCAGCACCGGCCAGGGGGTCGTCGTCACCGGAATGGGCGCGACGACCCCGCTCGGCGGCGACGTGGCGACCACCTGGGACGGCCTCCTGGCCGGTCGCAGCGGCGTCTCGAAGCTGGAGAAGGACTGGGTCGACACGTTCGAGCTGCCGGTGAAGATCGCCGCGCAGCTCGCCGAGGAGCCCGACCTCAAGCGCGTCGAGGCCCGGCGCCTCGACCGCAGCGAACAGACCGCGATCGTCGCGGCCCGCGAGGCGTGGGCGCACGCCGACCTCGGCGACTACCCGTCGACCGAGGACGGCTCGCCCAAGGTCGACGGATTGCGCCTCGCGGTCATCATCGGCACCGGCATCGGCGGGGCCCTGACCCTGCTGGGCCAGGACGACCTGCTCGAGCAGCAGGGACTGCGCAAGGTCGCGGTCCTGACGATCCCGATGCTCATGCCGAACGGCCCGGCCGCGCACGTGGGCCTGGAGTTCGGCGCGGCCGCCGGCGTGCACGCGCCCGTGTCGGCCTGCGCGTCCGGCGCCGAGGCGATCGCCTGGGGCTGGCGGATGCTCATGGCCGACGAGGTCGACGTCGTCGTCGCCGGCGGCACCGAGGCGTGCATCGCGCCGATCACGCTCGCCGGCTTCAGCCAGGCCCGCACGATGGCGCTGCGCAACGACGAGCCCGAGCGCGCCTCCCGCCCGTTCGACACCGGCCGCAACGGCTTCGTGCTGGGCGAGGGCGCGGGGATCGTGGTGCTCGAGCGCGAGGAGTTCGCGAAGGGCCGCGGCGCCACGGTGCACGGGCGCCTCGCCGGCATCGGCACCAGCGCCGACGCCTACCACATCACCGCGCCCGACCCCGAGGGCACGGGCCAGTCCCGGGCCGTCGCGGCGGCCCTGCGCACGGCGAGGCTGGACCCTGCCGACGTGGGTCACGTGAACTGCCACGCGACCGCCACCTCGGTGGGCGACGTGGCCGAGACCGTGGCGGTGAAGAAGGCGATCGGCGACCACCCGGTGCTCACCGCGCCGAAGGGCTCGCTGGGGCACCTCCTCGGCGCCGCGGGCGCGGTCGAGGCGATCGCGACGATCCTCTCGGTACGCGAGGGCCTGATCCCGCCCACCGCGAACCTCGAGGAGCTCGACCCCGACGTGACCCTCGACGTCGTCGCCGGCGAGGCCCGCAAGACGTCGCTGGACGCCGCGATCAGCGACTCCTTCGGCTTCGGCGGGCACAACGTCTGCCTGGCGTTCACCCCCGCCTGATCTGCCAGCCCGGGGGCCTTGCCGGCGAGTCGATACAGCACGCCGATAGGGCGAGAAAGGCCCCAGCTCGCGGTCACTAACAGGGCGTGCGGAGCTGACTCCCGGGCCGCGGGTCGACCAGGCGCGGCTCGTCGCCGTCCTGCGCGATGACGGCGCTGACCTGCCAGCACAGGCGGGGCACGCGCACGTCCGCCGGCGCGACCGCCGGGTCCTGGGTGGTCACGTAGCCCAGGGGGACGACGAGCTCGCCCCCGGCCACCGGGTCGATGCGCCGGACGACGACCGAGCCGACGCGCTGCGTGCGCGCGGTCTCGGCGAAGGCCGGGTCGATCCGGGTGCCGGGCGCGAGCGTCGCGCGGTAGGCCGCGAGGTCGCCGGTGTTGCGGGCGTCGACCCAGCGCTGGAGGAGGTCGCGCACCGCCGCGGACCGCGGGTGCGCGGCGGCCGACCCCGAGAGCGTGACCGTCGGCGGGCCGGCGGACCCGTCGGCGGGCAGCTCGACGCCCACGAGCACGGGCCCGGTGTCGCCCACCGACGCCCGGCCGACCGTGGCGGCGCGCTCGCCCAGCAGCGCGCCCGCGACGACGAGGAGCACGAGGACGACGCCGAGCGCGACGGGCACGAGGACCCCGGGACGCAGCCGGTCGCGCAGGGCGCCGTCGCGCACGCCGTCACGGAGCCGACCCAGCATGCCGTCCAGCCTGCCAGCCCTCCCCGACGTCGCCCCGGCCCGTGGGGCCGGTCAGCCCACCTGGTGCAGCCGCGCCACCGGCGCGCCGTCCCCGGCGAAGCGGAACTCCTCGAGCGCGGCGTCCCAGCGGGTGCCGAGCAGGTCGTCGAGGCGCCGCGTCAGCGACTCCCGGGTGGACGCGCCGGCGAGCGCCGCGCGCACCTGGTCCTCGCCGAGGACGATGTCGCCGTTCGCGCTGGTGCGCCCGTGCCACAGCCCGAGTCCCGGGACGTGACTGAAGCGCTCGCCGTCGGTGCCCGGCGACGGGTCCTCGGTGACCTCGAAGCGCACCATGCCCCACGCGCGCAGCGCGGTCGCCACGCGCGCCGCGGTGCCCGCGGGTCCGGCCCACGTGCACTCGGCGCGCACGGTTCCCGGTGCCGCGCCCTGCGCGGACCAGTCCAGTACGACACGGGCGTCCAGGACGCCCGCGATCGCCCACTCGACGTGCGGACTGACCGCAGACGGCGACGAGTGGACGTAGATCACGCCACGGGTGCTCACTGCTGACCTCCGGCTCGACGAGAAGCGCCTTCCCCAACGTCCTCGTCACCCGACGGCCTCACGGATCACACCGCGCTGCAGTGTGCACCGTGGGACGGGTGTGGCGCCAGTGCCCCCCGGATCCCGGGCGTGTCGCGCAGCGTGTCCGTAGAGTCGTCGCACCGTGACCGAGGAGCACCGGCCGAGCACGGGCGGTGTGCGCTTCGCCGAGGTCCTCGCCGACCCCCAGTTCCGGGCGCTGTGGGTCGCACAGCTCCTCTCGGTGCTCGGCGACCAGGTGGCCCGCGTCGCGCTCGCGGTGCTCGTCTACACCGAGACCGCGTCGGCCGGCCTCACCGCGCTGACCTACGCGCTGACCTTCCTGCCCGACCTCGTCGCCGGTCCCCTGCTCTCGGGCATCGCCGACCGCGCGCCGCGGCGGGCGACGATGGTCGTCACCGACCTGCTGCGCGCGGGCCTGCTCGCGCTGATGGCCGTGCCCGGGATGCCGTTCTGGGCGCTGTGCGGGCTCGTGGTCGCCGGGCAGCTCGCGGCCGCCCCCTTCGCCGCGGCGCGGGCGGCGATCCTGCCCCACGTCCTGACCGGCGAGCGCTACGTCGTGGCCTCGGCGGTGTCCGGCACGACCTACCAGAGCGGCCAGGTGCTGGGGTTCGCGCTCGGCGGGCCACTGGTGGCCCTGGTCGGGGTGCCGGTCGCGCTGCTGGCCGACGCGGCGACGTTCGTGCTCTCCGCGCTCGTGCTGCAGCTGGGGGTGGCCGAGCAGCGGTCGACCGCGACCCCGGCGTCACGGACGGCCGGACTGCGCGACGGTGCGCGGATCGTGCTGGGCGACCGGCGCCTGCGCGCGCTCGTCGCCCTGGCCTGCGTCTCGTCGTTCGTGGTGACGATCGAGGGCCTCGCCGCGCCCTACGCGGCGGCCCTGGGCGGCGGGCCGGTGGCGGTGGGCCTGCTGCTCGCCGCGAACCCGCTCGGGGCGGCGCTGGGCATCGTGGTCATCGCGCGCCTGGTGCCGCCGGCGCGGCGCGGGGCGCGGGCGCGGTGAGGTGGATCCCCGGAGCGAGCGAGGGGCGCCCTGGCTGCCCGGGAGGCAGCGAGCGCCCTCCGCTCCGCGGGGACGGCGGGCGTCTAGTGCCAGTTGGAGTCGCCGTTCGGGTCCGCGTAGTGCCGGTTGGAGTCGCGGTGCCAGTTCGACTCGGTGAAGTGCCAGTTGGAGTCGCGGTGCCAGTTCGAGTCGGCCA
>JAQSWW010000046.1 GCA_029266415.1 Actinomycetospora sp.
ACCTTGCCGATCTGCTTGAGGTAGGCGCGGACCGAGTCGGCGGAGGCGGTGAGCTCGGCGTCCTTGCGCGCCTGGCGCAGCGCCTCGGACTCCTCCTCGTCCCAGACGAAGTCGCCGGACTTCTTGTCCTCCTCGGTGGGCTCCTCGGTCTCGACCTCGGTGGCCTCGACCACCTCGGCGCCGAGGACGACGACCTCCTCGGACAGCTCCTCGGTGGCCGCGGCCTCGAGCTCGGGGCCCTCGAGGCCCTCGAGGTCGGTGCCCTCGGGACCGTCGGCGGCCTCGATCTCCTCGCCGCCCTCCGGGGCGTCGGCGCCCTTCGTGGCGGCCTTGCCCTTGGCGCCCTTGGCGGGGGCCTTCTTGGTGCCCTTGGCCGAACGGGTGGCGGCCTTCTTCGCAGGGGCCGGCGCCTCGGTGGCCTCGGGGGCGGCCGTCACCACACCGACCGGGCCACCCGCGGCGGTCGCGTCGGTGTCGGCGGCGTCGGTGACGCGGCGCTGGGTTGCGGACTTTGCGGCTGCCACAGACGACCTTTCGTGATGTACGGCTGCACGGCGTGCGGGGGAACCACAGGGCCGGACCAGCGCAGGGCCACCCGGATCGTGGCACGCGAGGGCCCCGGTCATCCCGGTGTACCGCCTCGGCTCCCGTCCATTGTAACGAGCCTGAGCACGGTCCGTCGCACCTCACGGCCGCAGGCAGGTGAGGGAGGGGCCGCAAGGGGGTAACGGGATCGATTCCGAGGCGGACGACGCGTGCGTCGCCGGGCGCTCACCGGCGTGTCGCCCGCCCGACACCCCGGCTGTGGTCGACTGCCGGGATGGACCGCACCGTGGGTCGTCCGTCCGACGTCGTCGCAGCTCCGGGCGGCCCCGCGCCCGGCGAGCTCGCCGACCTCGCCGAGGCGGTGGCCCGCGAGACCGCCGCCCTCGCCCTCGAGGTGCGCGAACGGGCCGTGCACGCCGAGGAGTTCGACACGAAGAGCTCGGCCACCGACGTCGTCACCGAGGGCGACCACGCCTGCGAGGCCCTCGTGCGCGAGCGCCTCGCCGCGGCCCGGCCCGACGACCTCGTGCTCGGGGAGGAGGGCGGCACCAGCGGTACGCCGGCGCCGGGGCAGGTCCGCTGGGTGGTCGACCCCATCGACGGCACGGTCAACTACCTGCACGGCCTGCCCTGGTTCTCGGTCTCGATGGGGGCCGAGGTGGACGGCCGGGTCGTGGCCGGAGCGGTGGTCGAGCCCGTGTCGGGGCGGGTGTGGCGGGCGGCACGGGGGCAGGGCGCGTACCGCGACGGCGTCGCGCTGCGCGTCTCGGCGCTGGACGACCTCGCCCTGGCCGTGATCGGCACCGGCCTCAACTACGACCCCGGCCGGCGCGGCCGGCAGGCCGCCGTCCTGGCGCGGGTCGCCTCGCGCCTCGGGGACGTGCGGCGTACCGGGTGCGCGTCGCTGGACCTCTGCGCGGTCGCCGCGGGGTGGCTCGACGGCTTCTGGGAGCACGGCCTGCAGCCCTGGGACGTCGCGGCGGGCGGGCTCATCGCCGAGGAGGCCGGGGCCGTGGTCCGCCTGCCCGGCGCCGACCCCGACGGCCTGGGGCCCGCGGCGACCCTCGTCGCGCCGCCCGGCCTGGCGGCGGCGCTGACGTCACTCCTGGTCGCCGAAGGGGCCGGAGCGATCTAACTGCTGCAGTCGACGGCGCGCAGCTGGGTGAGGGTGGCGTCGTCGGGCACCGGGGCCGGCGCGCCCGAGCCGTCGGTGGCCGTCTGGCGGGCCAGGGCGCGCAGGGCGTCGGTGACCTGCTGGGCGGGGGAGATGTCGCGGAAGTCGTCGCCCAGCGCCAGGTCGACCTCGCTGCCGGAGCGCTGGTCGACCACGAGCTCGGCGCACGGGACGACGAGGCTCAGCGTCCGGGCGGCCGAGGCGCCCTCCGGGCCGTAGCGGATCTGGCCGACGCACGAGAGGTCCTGCGCGGGGTAGAACGGGTCGTTGTCGGGCGGCTGCGCCTCGGCGATGCCCAGCTCGCCCAGCTCGGCGGCCGCCAGCTGCGCCTGACCGCGCTGGCCCGCCCCGTTGAGCACGTGCACCCGTACGTCGCCCGGCGCGGCGGCCGCCTGGTCGTCGAGCGCGTCGGCCGACTGCGGGCTCCCGGCCCCGGCGACGGGGGAGACGTTGCAGGACGTCACCGACCCGGCGGTGGAGCTGGTGAACACGACGGTCCACGTGACGATGCTGGCCACCGCCAGCACGGCGACCAGCACCGTGGCGGGCCAGAGGTTGCGCCGGCGGTAGGCCTCCCTGACCCATGACGTGCCCGTCCTGCCCGTGCCGCCCGACGTGCCGACCACCGACGTTCCTCCCGCCACGGACCCCGCCACCACCGGTCGGGCACAGGGTAGTGGGCGTGGGGTGGCTGTCCCGCGCCCCTGCAGTGGGTTACCCTCCCGCCGCTCCGCAGCCGCGCGGACGTCTGCATCGTCCGTGCCGGGGGAGACCCCCTTGTGAGACCCGGGTCACTTTCCCGGTCAGGCACAAACGGTCGCCGTCCCGCGTTGTGCTGCCGCACGACAGAGATGGGACCGGACAGGAACCGGGCAAGACCGAGGGTGGGAAACCGCATGGCGACCGACTACGACGCCCCGCGCCGCAACGAGACCGACGAGATGGGTGAGGACTCCCTCGAGGAGCTCAAGGCCCGGCGCAACGAAGCGCAGTCCGCCGCCGTCGACGTCGACGAGACCGACACCGCCGAGAGCTTCGAGCTCCCCGGGGCCGACCTCTCCGGCGAGGAACTGACGGTCCGCGTACTGCCGAAGCAGGCTGACGAGTTCACGTGCGGCAGCTGCTTCCTGGTGCACCACCGGAGCCGCTTGGCGGACCAGCGCGGCGGGATGTTCATCTGCCGCGACTGCGCTGCTTGATCGTCGCTCCAAGGCTTGGGTAGGTCAGCGCTCCTTCGTCGCACTGACCTACCCGGCGCCGTCGCGCTCCGGTGTTCACCGGGTGACGTCGCACTGACCTACCCGGCCCTACCCGGCGCCATCGCGCTCCGTCGATCACTCGGTGATCAGCGGAGGGCGGCGATCAGGTCCTCCGGACGGCGGGTGGAGATGACCCAGTAGGGAGTGGGGTCGTCCGGGTCGACGACCTCGATGCGGACGGCCGGCCCCACCCACGGCCGGTGCAGGACGAAGGCCTCGGGGTCGAGCTGCGGCCCCAGCGCCTGGCGCTTGGCCTCGCCGCGCACGACGTCGACGCGCCCGATGAACGTCACCGGCAGGTGTGCCTCGCCGGCGCGCAGCTCCCGTGCGCCGTCGGCACCCGTGGTGACGCCCACGCGCACCCGCCCCATCCACAGCAGCACGGCCGCGGCCAGCGGCAGGAGCAGCACGTAGGGCAGCCACGAGCGCACACCCGGGTAGCCCATGTGCAGCTCGGCGGCGAGCAGCACGGCCACCAGCAGCGCCGGCGGCCACCACCACCACGGCACCGCGAGGCGCTCCGCGTGCGCGGCCGCGGGAGCCCCGGCGGCGGGGCCCGCGTCGGATCCCGGTGAGGGTGGCGAGGTGCTCACGACACCCAGAGTAGTCTCGCCCGCCGTGCTGCAGGTCGACCTCGTCCGCCTCGACCCGGGGCTGCCGGTGCCCGCGAGGGCGCGTCCCGGCGACGCCGGCGCCGACCTCGCGGCCGCCCGTGACGTCACCCTCGCCCCCGGCGAGCGGGCCCTGGTGGGCACCGGCGTGGCGCTGGTCCTCCCCGAGGGCTACGCGGCCTTCGTGGTCCCGCGCTCCGGCCTCGCCGTCCGCGAGGGCCTCGGCCTGCTCAACGCCCCCGGCACCGTCGACGCCGGCTACCGCGGCGAGGTCATGATCTGTCTGATCAACCACGACCCGGCCCGGGCGGTGACGGTGCGCCGCGGCGACCGCGTCGCCCAGCTCGTGGTGCAGCGGGTGGAGGAGACCGTGTTCCACGTCCTCGACGGCGTCGACGACCTCGAGGCCCTGGCCGCCCACGCCCCGTCGGCCCGCGGGGTGGGCGGCTTCGGCTCGACGGGTGTCGCCCCGGGCGTGCCCGCGGACCCCAGCGAAGGAGGACCCCGGTGAGCCAGGAGCCGCGTGGCGGACGACACCGCCGCACCGGTCGCGTCGCCCAGGTGTCGGTGGCCGCCGACCCCGCCGGGCGCCGGCACCACCGGCGCCAGGGCCCCTGGGATGCCGAGGACGCGCCCCGGGACGGCCGGCTGCGCCTCGACCTCGGGTCGGTGCAGCTGCCCGTCCCGCGCGGGGCGCGCCTCAAGGCCGAGCCCGATCCCTCGGGTCCCCTGCGCGCGGTGCACGCGCTGATCCCCGAGGGTCGGCTGACCGTCAGCGCCTTTGCCGCGCCCCGCACCGGCGGACTCTGGGCCGAGCTGGTCGAGGAGCTCGCCGCGCAGCTCGCCTCCGAGGGCGCGACGATCCGGCGCGACCGCGGGGAGTGGGGCCGCGAGCTGGTCGCCCGCAACGGCAACACCGTCGCCCGCGTCATCGGCGTCGAGGGACCCCGGTGGATGCTGCGCGGCGTCGGCACCGGCCAGATCCAGCACGCGCTCAAGCTGCACGGGATGCTGCGGGAGATGATCCGAGGCACGGTCGTCGCGCGCTCCTCGGACCCGCTGCCGGTGCGCTCGCTGCTGCCGTTGGAGATCCCCGAGGACGTGCCGGCCGAGTTCGCCGACTCGCTGGTGGAGTCGATGCCGACCAAGCCCCGGCAGATCACCAAGCCCGACGGCCCCGTGATCCCGATGATGCTGCCCCAGCGCGCCGGGGCGGGGACGTCGCCGGGACGCAGCTGACGAGCCTCCCGACGGGGCATACCGGCGGGGCGCAACTCGTTT
Source organism: Actinomycetospora sp. (assembly GCA_029266415.1). GTDB lineage: Bacteria > Actinomycetota > Actinomycetes > Mycobacteriales > Pseudonocardiaceae > Actinomycetospora. The sequence continues at coordinate 4,872 of JAQSWW010000046.1, forward strand.
ATCCTTCAGGTGTCCGCGGTCGAGGGTGCCCGTTCGGGGTGCCCTCCGCGGAGTGGGTACGGGAGCGAACGATGAGTGCCGAGACCGGGTTCCTGCGTCGCATGGTCCGCCGCCTCACCTCCGACGTCGGCGACCTCGACGCCGACGACCTCTCTGCCGAGGCCGCCCGCTCGGGGTGCGACCGGGCGTGCGACTCCGCCTCCGGCGAGGCCGTCACGGTCAAGGGCCGCCTGCGGTCGGTGGAGATCTGTCCGCGCGGGTCGGTCGCCACGCTCGAGGCCGAGCTCTTCGACGGCACCGACGGGGTCACCCTCGTCTGGCTCGGCCGCCGCCGGATCCCGGGCATCGAGCCCGGCCGCACCGTGCGCGCCAGCGGCCGTGTCGCCGTCCGCGACGGCCGCAAGGTGATCTACAACCCGTACTACGAGCTGCAGCGGGCACACTGACCCGCGGGCCGGTCACCGGCGGATCCCCGCCGCGGGCCGGGTCGTACCGTGCAGGGCACCGGCCGCCGGCCGTCGCGGGCCCCGCCCGCCGTCCCCCCAGGAGTCCGCCATCCGACCCGAGACGCGCTCCGCGACGCCGCCCGGCGAGCCGGTCGACCCCCCGACGGGGCCGATCGAGGTCGCGCGCGCCGACCCGCCCACCGAACGGCTGGCCCCCACCGGTCGGCGCGCCGCGGAGCCCGACGAGGTCGAGGACCCGGTCGACGACGTCGAGGAGCCGGCCGAGGAGGAGCCCGCGGAGCCCCGCACGCCCACGCTGCTGGACCAGATGGGCGGCGTGTCGGGCATCGTCGCATCCGGCGTGCCGGTGGTGGTCTTCGTCGTCGCCCAGGCGGTGGCCGGGAACCTGGTCGTCTCGATCATCGCGGCGGTCGCGTCCGCCCTGGCCGTGGCGGGTTGGCGACTCGCACGCGGCGAGGCGGTGCAGCCGGCGCTCTCGGGCCTGCTCGGTGTCGCGGTCTGCGCCGTCGTGGCCTGGCGCACCGGGGAGGCCAAGGGCTTCTTCCTGCTCGGGATCTGGACGAGCCTGGTCTACGGCGGCGTGTTCCTGCTGTCGGTGCTCGTCCGGCGACCGCTGGTCGGGGTGATCTGGCACCTCGTCAACGGCGAGGGCCAGGACTGGCGCCGCGACCGCCGCGTGGTGCGGGCCTACGACCTCGCGTCGCTGGCCTGGGTGCTCGTGTTCGGCGCGCGGTTCGTGGTGCAGCGCTGGCTCTACGACTCCCAGTACGCCGACACCTGGCTGGGCTGGGTGCGCATCGCGATGGGCGTGCCCCTGGCCGCCCTCGCCGCCGCGGTCACCGTGTGGGCCATCCGGCGCAGCCGCCAGGCCGCCGCCCCGGCCCGCCGGCGGCGCGCGGCCTGATTCAGGCCGGGTCGCCCTTGAGGACGCGCTGGATCTCGTCCTCGACGTCCTCGCCGGCGACGAACATCAGCTCGTCGCCGGGCTCGAGGGGGTCGTCGGCCTGGGGCACGATGACCCGCCCGCCGCGCAGGATCGCGACCAGCGCCGCCTCGCGGGGCAGGGGCACGTCACGCACCGCGCGGCCGGCGAGCGGGGTGTTGGCGGGCAGCGTGACCTCGACGAGGTTGGCCGTGCCCTGGCGCAGCGTCAGCAGGCGCACGAGGTCGCCGACGGTCACGGCCTCCTCGACCATCGCGGCGAGCATGCGCGGGGTGGACACCGCGACGTCGACGCCCCAGGCGTCGGTGAAGAGCCACTCGTTGCGCGGGTCGTTGACGCGCGCGACGACGCGGCGCACCGCGAACTCGGTCTTGGCCAGCAGGGAGACGACGAGGTTGACCTTGTCGTCGCCGGTGGCGGCGATGACCACGTCACAGCCCTGGACGCGCGCCTCCTCGAGCGAGGCGAGCTCGCAGGCGTCGGCGTGCACCCACTCGGCCTGCGGCACCGACTCCGGCTCGACCTGGGCGAGGTCGCGCTCGATGAGCATCACCTCGTGGTCGGCCTCCACGAGCTCGGCGGCGATCGAGCGGCCGACCGCCCCGGCCCCGGCCACGGTCACGCGCATCGGGGCTACTCCTTCTCCGGGGAGGCCGCCGCGGCGGCGGTGACGGCGGCGACGGTGCCGCTGACGGCGGCCGTGTAGACGACGTCCTCGGCCTGCAGCACCGTGTCGGGCGTGGTGAGCAGGCCGGTGCCGAACCGCACGATGAACGCCACCCGGCTGCCGGTGGCCTCCTCGAGCTCGGTGACCGGGCGTCCGGCCCAGTCCTCGTGGAAGTGCACCTGCATGATCGCGACGGTGCCCGAGGGGTCGCGCCAGGCGGTGGCCACCCCGTCGGGCAGCAGCATCCGCAGGAAGCGGTCGGTGGTCCACGGCACCGTGGCCACGGTGGGGATGCCGAGCCGCTCGTAGACCGCGGCGCGCTTGGCGTCGTAGATGCGGGCGACGACGTGCGAGACGCCGAAGGTCTCGCGGGCGACGCGCGCGGCGATGATGTTGGAGTTGTCGCCGGAGGACACCGCGGCGAACGCCTCGGCGCGGTGGATGCCCGCGGCGGTCAGCACCTCACGGTCGAAGCCGGTGCCGACCACCTCCTGGCCGTGGAAGTCGCTGCCGAGGCGGCGGAACGCCTGCGGGTCGCGGTCGACGACGGCCACGCCGTGGCCCAGCCGCTCGAGGGCCAGGGCGAGGGAGGACCCCACACGCCCGCAGCCCATCACGACGATGTGCACCACGCCTCCCCGACTCCACCGGCTCGTCAAGCGGAGGGCACCGTAGCGCCCGCACGACCGGACCGCGCTCGCTCCGCTTCGGCGCGGCAGCTCCGCTCCGCTCCGTGCCGCAGTCACCCGCCTCCGGCGCGGCAGCTCCGCTCCGCTCCGTGCCGCAGTAGGCCTACGCTCCAGTCGTGCCCAAGCTCGCCACGGCGACCAAGCGCCTCGTGCTCGGTCTGCCGTTCCGCAGTGATGAGCTGCACGGCACCCTGCTGCGCAAGCGCATCGCCCTGCCGGTGTTCGCCTCCGACGCCCTGTCCTCGGTGGCGTACGCCCCGCAGGAGGTTCTGATCACCCTCTCGCTGGCCGGGCTGGGTGCCTACGCGCTCTCGCCGTGGGTCGGTGTCGCCGTGATGGTCGTGCTCGGCACGGTGATCGTGAGCTACCGCCAGAACGTGCACGCCTACCCGTCTGGCGGCGGCGACTACGAGATCGCCACGGTCAACCTGGGGCGCTACGCCGGCCTCACCGTCGCGAGCGCCCTGCTCGTCGACTACACGCTCACCGTCGCCGTCTCGGTGTCCGCGGCCGCGGACAACCTCGGCGCGCTCATCCCGTTCGTCGGCGACCATAAGGTGCTCTTCGCCGTCGCGGCGATCCTCCTGCTCACCTCGATCAACCTGCGCGGGGTGCGCGAGTCCGGCATCACCTTCGCCATCCCGACCTACGGCTTCATCGTCTGCGCCGTCGGCATGATCGTCGTGGGCGTCGTGCGCCTGGCCACGGGCGACGCCCTCGTGGCGCCCAGCGCGGGTTTCGGCATCCTCCCCGAGGGCGGCGCCGACTCCACCGACGACCTCTCGCAGCTGGCCCTGATCTTCCTCGTGCTGCGCTCGTTCACCCAGGGCTGCGCGGCGCTCACCGGCGTCGAGGCCATCAGCAACGGGGTACCCGCCTTCCGCAAGCCGAAGTCCCGCAACGCGGCCACGACCCTGGCCATGCTCGGGCTCATCGCGGTGTTCCTGTTCTCCGGGATGATCTACCTGGCGCGCGCGTCGGGCGTGGTGATGGCCGAGCGGCCCGCCGAGCAGCTCGTCGGCGCCCCGTCCGGGTACCGCCAGGAGACGCTGATCGCGCAGCTCGCCCGCACGGTGTTCGACGGGTTCCCGCCCGGCTTCTGGGCGCTGACGATCTCCACCGCCCTGATCCTCGTGCTGGCCGCCAACACGGCCTTCAACGGCTTCCCGGTGCTCGGCTCGATCCTCGCCCAGGACCGCTACCTGCCCCGCCAGCTGCACACCCGCGGTGACCGGCTCGCGTTCTCCAACGGCATCGTGTTCCTGGCGCTCTTCGCGATCGTGCTGGTCGTCGGTTTCGGCGCCGAGGTCACCGCGCTGATCCCGCTCTACACCGTCGGCGTGTTCGTCTCGTTCACGCTGAGCCAGACGGGGATGGTGCGGCACTGGACGCGCCTGCTGCGCACCGAGCCCGACGCGAGCGAGCAGGCCCGCCTGCGGCGCTCGCGGTGGATCAGCGGGTTCGGCACGGCCATGACCGGCACGGTGCTGATCGTGGTGCTGGTGACCAAGTTCCTCGTGGGCGCCTGGATCGCGCTGCTCGCCGGCGGTCTGGCGTTCCTCATGATGCTGTCGATCCGGCGCCACTACGACCGTGTCAGCGAGGAGATCGCCGCCCCGGAGGTCATGAGCAGCACGCTGCCCAGCCGCAACCACGCCGTCGTGCTCGTCTCCCGGCTGCACATGCCCACGCTGCGGGCGGTGGCCTACGCCCGCGCGACCCGTCCGGACGTCCTCGAGGCGCTGACGGTCAACGTCGACGACGGCGACACCCGGGCGCTGGTGGCCGAGTGGGAGAAGCGCGGCCTCCCGGTGCCGCTCAAGGTCGTCGAGTCGCCCTACCGTGAGATCACCAAGCCGATCCTGCAGTACGTCAAGCGGATCCGGACCGACAACCCCCGGGACGTGGTCACCGTCTTCATCCCCGAGTACGTGCTCGGCCGCTGGTGGGAGCAGCTCCTGCACAACCAGAGCGCTCTGCGGCTCAAGGGCCGGCTGCTCTTCCAGCCGGGGGTGATGGTGGTCAGCGTGCCGTGGCAGCTGGAGTCGTCGAAGCGGGCCGCGATGCGCAAGCCGCCGGGTGCCCCCGGCTCGGCCCGGCGCGGCTACGAAGCGCCGAACGGCGCCCCGACCGACGCCGCCCCGGCTCCGCCGCCCAACCCGGCCGCGGCGCCCGCGCCGACCTCGCGGACGCCGGCGCGGCCGCGGTGACCACTCACCCGGAGACCCTCGACTGGACCGACCGGCTGCTCGAGGTCGACGTGGGCCCCGTCGCGCACGGCGGGCACTGCGTGGCCCGCTCCGAGGGCCGCGTGGTCTTCGTGCGCCACGCCCTGCCCGGCGAGCGGGTGCGGGCGGTCGTCACCGAGGACGGTGGCGGGTCGTTCTGCCGCGCCGACGCCGTCGCCGTGCTCACCGCCTCGCCCGACCGCGTCACGCCCCCGTGTCCGTGGGCCGGGCCGGGCGGCTGCGGAGGCTGCGACTGGCAGCACGCCACCCCGGCCGCGCAGCGGGCGCTCAAGGCCGCGGTGATCACCGAGCAGCTGGCACGCCTGGCCGGCATCGAGCGCGACGTCACCGTCGAGGAGCTGCCCGGCGGCTCCCTGGGCTGGCGCACGCGCATGCGGATGGCGGTCACCGACGACGGACGCCCGGGCCTGCGGGCCCACCGCAGCCACGAGGTCCTGCCGGTCGGCGACTGCCCGATCGCGGCGCCCGGCGCGCTCCTGCCCGTCCTGGAGCGCCCGTGGACCCCCACCGCCGAGGTCGAGATCGTCCGCGACGACGACGGCGAGGTGCACGCCGCCGAGCTGTTCGAGGGCACCCGGCACCCGGAGATCGGCAGCGGGACCGCGCACGAGCGCGCCGCGGGCCGGTCCTGGGACCTGCCGGCCGAGGCGTTCTGGCAGGTCCACCCGCACGCGGCGGACGCGGTGGTCGACGCCGTGCTGGACGGCGCGGGCGGCCTGGCCGAGGGCGCCTGCGCGTGGGACCTCTACGGCGGCGCCGGGCTCATCGCCGCCCCGCTGGCCGCGCGCGTCGGCCCGACCGGCCGGGTGGTGCTCGTGGAGAGCGACCCGACGGCCACGGCGGCGGCGGGGGCGTGCCTGGCCGACCTGCCCGCGGTGCAGGTGGTGCGGGGGCGCGTGGAGAAGGTCCTCGGCGGGCTGCCCGGCCCGCCCGCGGTGATCGTCGCCGACCCACCGCGCAAGGGCCTCGGGCGCCACCTCGCGGGCGAGCTGGGCCGGCAGGGCGCCGCGCGCGTCGTGCTCGTCGCCTGCGATCCGGCCGCGCTCGCCCGCGACGTCGCGGCGCTGGGGGAGCACGGCTACGCCCTGGAGGGCCTGCGCGCGTTCGACGCCTTCCCGATGACCCACCACGTCGAGTGCGTCGCAACCCTGCTCACGGGATGAGGCGCTCCGGTACACAGGACCCGGCGGCGTCGAAGGGGTCACCGGTGAGCGGGAGCCTGGTCAGTGCGGGACTGGTGCCGGCGGGCCCCGTGAGCTTCCTCGACGGCGTCCGGCTCGTCGACCACCACTGCCACAGCGTCGTCGACGGCCCGCTGGACCGGCCGGGGTTCGAGGCGCTGCTCACCGAGGGGCCGGGTCCGGCGAAGGGCACGAGCTGCTTCGACTCCGCGCTCGGCTTCTCGGTGCGCCGCTGGTGCGCGCCCGCGCTGGACCTGCCCGCCCACGCCGCCGCCGACGACTACCTCGCCCGGCGGGCCGAGCTCGGGCCCGACGAGGTCACGCGCCGGTTCCTGGGCGGCGCCGGGGTGGGCGCGCTGTTCGTCGACCACGGCTTCGCCGCCGACGGCCTGCTCACCCCGTCCGCCCTCGGGCGGGTGGCCGGGGCGCCGGTGGGCGAGGTCGTGCGCCTGGAGGCCGTGGCCGAGGCCGTCGCCGACGCCGGGATCGACGCCGCGGGCTACGGCGAGGCGCTGCGCGAGGCCGTGGCCGTGCGTACCGACCCGGGCGCGGACCCGCTGCCCGTGGCCTGCAAGAGCGTGCTCGCCTATCGCGCGGGCCTCGACGTCGACCCGACCCGGCCGGAGCCCGCGGAGGTGGCGCGGGCCGCCGACGGGTGGCTGCGCCGCCGCGCGCAGACCGGCGAGCCGCTGCGCGACCCGGTGCTCCTGCGCCACGGCCTGTGGGCGGGCCTGGACACCGGCCTGCCGCTGCAGCTGCACACCGGCTTCGGCGACCCCGACGAGGACCTGCACCGCGCCAACCCCGCGCTGCTCGTCGGCCTCGCGCGCCTGGTCGAGCCGCTCGGCGTGCCGCTGATGCTGCTGCACTGCTACCCGTTCCACCGGGAGGCCGCGTGGCTCGCCCAGGCGTTCGCGGTGGTGCACGTCGACGTGGGCCTCGCCGTGCCCTACGTCGGCGCGCGGGCCGCCACGATCATCGCCGAGCTGCTCGAGCTGGCGCCCTTCGCCAAGGTGCTCTACTCCTCGGACGCCTTCGGCCTGCCGGAGCTGCACCTGCTGGGGGCCCTGCGCTTCCGGTCGGCGCTGGGTGGTCTATTGGAGCACCTCTGCGCGACCGACGAGCTCGCGCCCGCCGACGCCGAACGGGTGGCCACCATGATCGGTACCGACAACGCACGCCGCGTGTACGGGCGGATGCCGGCGTGAGCCGGCCGCACCCCGCCTCCCCGCCCCACGTCGACCCCGCGCTGTTCGCCGCGCTGGAGGGCGAGCTCGACGCGGCGGTGGCGCTGCGGCAGGCGCTGCACCGCGACCCGCGCCTGTCCGGGGACGAGGGCGACAGCCGGGACCTGGTGCTGGCGGCGCTGGCCGACGTCCTGCCCGCCGGCGCGGCGCCCGAGCCGGTGGCCGACACGGGCGCGCTGCTGCGCCTCGGGGCGCCCGCGGCCGAGGGCGTGCCCGCGGTCGCGGTGCGCGCGGAGCTCGACGCGCTGCCGGTGGTCGAGCGCACCGGGCTGCCGTTCAGCGCCACCGGGCCCGCCGCGCACGTCTGCGGGCACGACGTGCACGTCGCCGCCCTCGTCGCCGTGGTGCGCGCCCTGGCCCGCACCGGCGCCGAGGGGCTGCCCGCGCCCCTGCTCGCGGTGTTCCAGCCGCGGGAGGAGAAGGCCCCCTCGGGCGCCGCCGACGTCGTCACCGACTCCGCGTTCGTCGCGCACCGCGCCGGCGCGGTGCTCGGCGTGCACGTCCAGCCCGAGCTGCCGCGCGGGACGGTCTCGGTGCGGGGCGGGCCGGTGAACGCGTCGTCCGACGAGATCGAGATCGAGGTGCACGGGCGCGGCGGCCACGGCGGCTACCCGCACCGCACCCGGGACCCGGTGCTCGCGCTGGCGCAGATCGTCGGCGGGCTGCACCACATCGTGTCCCGCCGCGTCGACCCGATGACCGCCGGTGTGATCACCATCGGGCAGGTGCAGGCGGGCTCGGCGCCGAACATCGTGCCGGAGACGGCCTCGGCGCGGGGCACGGTGCGGGCGCTGGACGCCGACCGCGACGAGCTGCTCGGCGCCGTCCGGGGCGTCGTCGAGGGCACCGCCGCGGCCTACGGCTGCACGGCGACGCTGGACGTCGTCCCCAACGAGCCCGCGGTGGTCAACGACGAGGCGCTGGCGCGCACGGTGGCGGCGGCGCTGGGGGGCGGGCGCCGGGAGGACGGGGCACCCCTCGACGGCACCGCGCCGAGCCCCGACGGTGACCCGACCGCGACCCCGACGGGATTGGTGCTCGACACCACCTTCCGATCCTGTGGCGCCGACGACTTCTCCCACTACGGTGACGTGCTGCCGTCGTTGATGCTGTTCGTGGGCACGGCCGCGACCGGGACCACCCCGGGCGCGGGTCCGGGCCTGCACCACCCCGAGTTCTCGCCCGACGACGCGATGGTCGGCGAGGTGGCGCGTGCGCTCCTCGCCTCCGTCGTGGCCGCGGGCGCGGCGCTCGCCCCCGCGCCGGCGATCGGGTCGAGCCCACAGCCCGTGCCGGAGACCACCTCTCTCACCGGAGCCGACGAGTCACCGTGACCGAGATCCAGGCTTTCACCCGCGAGTTCCTCAAGGACCCCCTCGCCGTCGCGTCGCTGGTCCCCAGCGCCGCCCCCCTCTGCCGCCAGGCCGCGGCGCCCCTGCCCGAGACCGGCGACCCGGTCGTGCTCGACCTCGGCGCCGGCACGGGCCAGGTGACCGACGTCATCCAGGAGCGCCTGGGTGGCCGGGGCCGCCACATCGCGGTGGAGTTCAACCCCCGCATGGCCGCGGTCCTCGCCGAGCGCCAGCCGAAGGTCGAGGTGATCTGCGACGACGCGAGGGCGGTGGTCGAGCGCCTGCTGGACGAGGGCGTGCGCACCGACCTCACCGTGTCGGGGCTCCCGTGGCTGCTCACCGCCCCCCGCCAGGGGCGTTCCATCTTCGAGGACCTGGCCCGCCTCGCCGCGCCGGGTGGGGCCGTCACGCAGCTCGCGCACGCCTGGATCCGCTTCTTCCCGACCGCCCGGCAGGTGCAGCGCAACCTCGAGGCCGCGTTCGAGGAGGTCGTCGTCAGCCGCACGGTCTGGGCGAACGTCCCGCCGGCCGTCGTCTACGTGGCGCGCCGTCCCCGGGTCGCGAACGCCTGATCCGGCCGCTTCGCGCGCTGCGGGGTCCGGGGCCGTCCGTAGACTGGCGGAGCCGTTGATCCACCGGCGGAGCCGAGGTGACCCGAGTGACGCTGCTCGACCGTGTCCGCACCCCCGCGGACCTGCGCGGCCTCGACGCCGACGAGGTCGTGGCCCTCGCGGCGGAGATCCGGGCGTTCCTCGTCGACCGGGTGTGCCGCACCGGTGGGCACCTGGGGCCGAACCTCGGTGTGGTGGAGCTGACGCTCGCGCTGCACCGGGTGTTCGACTCCCCCCGCGACGCCCTGCTGTTCGACACGGGCCACCAGAGCTACGTGCACAAGATCCTCACCGGCCGGGCCGGGGAGTTCGGCGGCCTGCGCCAGGCCGGCGGCCTCTCCGGCTACCCGAGCCGGGCCGAGAGCGAGCACGACCTGGTGGAGAACTCCCACGCCTCCACCGCGCTGTCGTGGGCCGACGGCCTCGCCAAGGCCGACGCGCTCACCGGGCGCGACCGCTCCGTGGTGGCCGTCGTCGGTGACGGCGCGCTCACCGGCGGCATGAGCTGGGAGGCGCTGAACAACATCGCCGCGGCGCCCGACCGGCCCGTGGTGATCGTCGTCAACGACAACGGGCGCTCGTACTCGCCGACGATCGGCGGGCTGTCGCGCAAGCTGACCTCGCTGCGGCTGCTGCCGCGCTACGAGCAGGCGCTCGAGCACGGCAAGCGCGCCCTGCAGGGCCTGCCGGTGATCGGGTCGACCCTGTACTCCGCGGTGCACGCGGCCAAGGCCGGCGTGAAGGACGCGCTGAGCCCTCAGCCGCTGTTCGCCGACCTCGGGCTGAAGTACCTCGGGCCGGTCGACGGCCACGACGTCGAGGAGATGGAGCACGCGTTGCGGCGCGCCCGCGACTTCGGCGGGCCCGTGGTCGTCCACGCCGTCACCGCGAAGGGCCGGGGCTTCGCGCCGGCCGAGGCCGACGAGGCCGATCTCATGCACTCCACCGGCGTGCTCGACCCCGACACCGGCATCCCCGTCGGCCCCACGGCGCGGGACTGGACCGCCGTGTTCACCGACACCATGCTCGAGCTGGGCCGCGAGCGCTCCGACATCGTCGCGATCACCGCGGCCATGCAGGGCCCGACGGGGCTCACGCCGTTCGGCCTGGCCTACCCGGAGCGGCTGTTCGACGTCGGCATCGCCGAGCAGCACGCGATGACCTCGGCCGCCGGGCTCGCCCAGGGCGGCCTGCACCCGGTCGTCGCGATCTACTCGACGTTCCTCAACCGCGCGTTCGACCAGCTGCTCATGGACGTGGCGCTGCACCGCGCGCCGGTGACGGTGGTGCTCGACCGCGCCGGGGTCACCGGCAGCGACGGCGCCAGCCACAACGGCATGTGGGACCTCTCGGTGCTCGGCATCGTCCCGGGCCTGCGCGTCGCCGCGCCCCGCGACGCGGTGACCCTGCGCGACGAGCTGCGCGAGGCCGTGGCCATCGAGGACGGCCCCACCGCACTGCGCTGGTCGAAGGGCGCCGTGCCGGCCTCGGTGCCCGCGCTGCGCGTCCTCGGGCCCGCGGAGGGCCCGGGGCGTGTCGACGTCCTCGCCGAGCCGGGCCGGGCCTCGCTCGCGGCCCCGCGGCCCACCGCCGTCGACCGCCTGCCCGGCGCCGGGACCACCGACGTGCTGCTCGTGGCCGTCGGCGCGTTCGGCGAGCTCGGGGTGCAGGCCGCCGAGCGGCTGGCCGCCCAGGGCATCGGTGTCACCGTCGTCGACCCGCGCTGGGTGCAGCCCGTGCCGGACGCGCTGCTCGACCTCGCGGGCGAGCACCACCTCGTCGTGACCGTCGAGGACGGCGGGCGCCACGGCGGCGTCGGCTCCGCGGTGGCCGAGGCGCTCTCGGCGGCCGGGATCGACGTGCCCGTGCGGCGCCTCGGGCTCGACCAGGAGTTCCTGGCGCACGCCTCGCGCGGTCAGGTGCTGGCCGCGGCGGGCCTCACCGACGCCGGCGTCGCCCGCCGCATCACCGAGTGGGTCTCCGGGCGGGACGCGACGACGGTGGCCGCCGCCGAGGACGACACCGCGGACACGCTCGCGCGCTGACTCCCCACCGGATCTTCTCAGCGGCTGCTCAGGTGCGTTGTGGCACCGTAGAAGGCGTGCGAGTACTGATCGTGGAGGACGAGCAGCCACTGGCCGACGCCCTGGCCCGCGGCCTGCGCCGTGAGGGCATGGCCGTCGACGTCGCCTACGACGGCGACGAGGGCAGCGAGAAGGTCGGGGTGACGCGCTACGACGTCGTCGTGCTCGACCGCGACCTGCCGGGACGCCACGGGGACGACCTGTGCGCCGAGATCGTCGGCGACGTCACCCGCGTGATCATGCTGACCGCCAGCGGGACGCTGCGCGACAAGGTCGAGGGCCTGGCCCTCGGCGCGGACGACTACCTGTCGAAGCCGTTCGACTTCCCCGAGCTCGTCGCCCGCGTCCGGGCCCTCGCCCGGCGCGCCACCCCGGCGGTGCCGCCGGTGCTGCGCGCGGGCGACATCGTGCTCGACCCGGCGAAGCGCACGGTCACCCGCGGCGGCGCCCCGCTCGAGCTCACCCGCAAGGAGTTCGGGGTGCTCGAGGTGCTCATGGCCGCCGGTGGCGCCGTGGTCAGCTCCGAGGAGCTGCTCGAGCGCGTGTGGGACGAGAACGCCGACCCGTTCACCACCACGGTGCGGGTCACGGTCATGACCCTGCGCAAGAAGCTCGGCGACCCCGGGATCATCGACACCGTCGTGGGCTCGGGCTACCGCGTCCCCGTCGACGCGCCCGCCACCGTCTGATTCTCCGAGTCGGTGTCAGCGAAGTGGCGTCGCTGACGTCCAGTGTCCGTATCGGTCCTTCGATCACCGGGCGAGCGGGTCCTCACGAAGGCCTGCCGGCCGGCCCCGTAGCGTCGCGGCGTGCCCTCCGCCGACCCCGTCACCGCGCCCGGCCAGCGCCGGGGTCCCGGCCTGCGCGTGCGCCTGACGCTGCTGGCCACGGGCCTCGTCGCCGTCGTGGCCGTGACGCTGGTGTGGCTCGGCTGGATGCTCGTCGGCGAGGTCGCCGCGTCCGTCCCGCAGCTGCCGCCCGATACCCCGGTGCTCGTGGACGGCGTCCGCGTGCCGGCGGGGGAGCTGGCCGACGCGCTGGGGAAGTCGGCGCGGGTCGAGGTGCTGCGGGTCGGGTCGGTCGCGTTCGCGATGGTCGTGGTGGCGGCGGCGCTGGTGTCGTGGGTGCTGGTGCGCCGCGTCCTGCGCCCGCTGCACGAGGTGACGGCCACCGCCCGTCGGCTCTCGGCCGAGTCGCTCGACGCCCGCATCGGGGTCACCGGCCCGCGTGACGAGGTCGCCGAGCTCGCGGCCACGTTCGACGCGATGCTCGACCGCCTGCAGGCGGCGTTCGACGCGCAGACCCGCTTCGTTGCCAACGCGAGCCACGAACTGCGCACCCCGTTGGCGGTGATCCGCACCGAGGTCGACGTGACCCTGGCCGACCCCGACGCGGACCCCGCCGAGCTGCGGCGCATGGCCGGGGTGGTCCGCGAGGCGACGCGCCGCGCCGAGCACCTGGTCGCCGGGCTGCTGCTGCTCGCACGCACCGAGGCCACCGAGGTCGTGCCCCGCGAGCCCGTCGACCTCGCCGAGACGGTGCCCGGCGCCCTGGACGCGGTGCGGGCCGAGGCCCGCGACCGGGGCCTGCGGGTGTCGACCGACCTCGCGCCCGCCCCCGTCGCGGGGGACGGGGCGCTGCTCGGGCGCGTGGCGGGCAACCTCGTCGAGAACGCCGTGCGCCATAACGTCGACGGCGGGTGGCTCCTGATGCGCACCGGCACCGAGGACGGGCACGCCGTGCTGCACGTGGCGTCGTCCGGGCCGGTCGTCGCGCCCGCGACGGTCGGCGAGCTCTTCGAGCCCTTCCGCCGCGGCGCCGGGCGCACGGGCAGCGGCACGGGGCTGGGCCTGTCGATCGTGCGCGCCGTCGCCCGCGCCCACGCGGGCCGGGTGACCGCCGAGCCCGTCGAGGGCGGGGGACTGGCCGTGACCGTGACCCTGCCGGTGCGGGTCGGGGCTCAGGACCCGGCGGCGTCGGGGGTCTGAGCGTCGTCGACGGCCGGGGCGGGCCGGGCGTCCAGCGCGTCGGCCAGGAGCGGGGCGGCGAGCTCGGCCTGCCACGGCCGGGCGCCGAGCGCCGCGAGCGCCGCCGCGACCCCCTCGGGGCTGCGGTCGTCGGGCGGCGACCAGCACAGGCGCCGCACGAGGTCGGGTGTCACGAGGTTCTCGACCGGTGTGCCGGTGCGCCCGGAGAGCTCGGCCAGCGCGGCGCGGGCCGCGGCGAGGCGCGCGGCCGCGGCCGGGTCCTTGTCGCCCCAGCGGTGCGCGGGCGGCGGGCCGTCGGGCGCCGCGGCCGTCGCGGGCCAGCGCTCCCGGGCCAGCCCGCGGGCCCGCTCGATCGCCGACCACCACCGGTCGGCCAGGCGGCGCTGCGCGCGTCCGCGGAACACGGGCATGGCGACGAGGTCGTCGCGGTGGGTGGGTTCGCGCAGGGCGGCGTCGACGATGGCCGCGTCGGGCAGCAGGCGTCCTGGGGCGATGTCGCGCGAGGACGCCAGCGCGTCGCGGGATTCCCACAGCTCGCGGACGACGGCCAGCGAGCCGGGCCGGCGCACCTTGTGCAGCCCGGAGGTCCGGCGCCACGGCTCGACCCGCGGCGGTGGGGGCGGGGCGAGGCGCACGGCCTCGAACTCCTGCTCGGCCCAGCGGGTCTTGCCCTGGCGCTCGAGGTCGGCGGCGACCGCGTCGCGCAACTCCACGAGGAGCTCGACGTCGAGCGCGGCGTAGGTGAGCCACTCGGCGGGCAGCGGGCGTCGTGACCAGTCGGCGGCACCGTGGCCCTTCTGCAGTCGCACGCCCAGGAGGTTCTCGGTGAGTGGGCCGAGCCCGACGCGCGGATAGCCGACGAGGCGCCCGGCGAGCTCGGTGTCGAAGAGGCGGTCGGGACGCATGCCGACCTCGGCGAGGCACGCGAGGTCCTGCGACGCGGCGTGCAGCACCCACTCGACCCCGCGCAGGGCGTCGTCGAGCACGGTGAGGTCGCCGCCGCAGGCGATCGGGTCGACCAGGACGGTGCCCGCACCCTCCCGGCGCAGCTGCACCAGGTAGGCGCGCGCCGAGTAGCGGTAGCCCGACGCACGCTCGGCGTCGACGGCAACCGGTCCGGTGCCGGCGGCCAGCCGCGCGGCGGCGTCCTGCAGCCCGCCGGAGTCGGTGATCAGGGGCGGGACGCCGTCGACGGGCACCAGCAGATCGACGACCGTCGGGTCGTCCTCGGCGTGCTCGTCCTTGTCGGCGTGTTGGGCGTCCACTGCCGCGACAGTCTGCCCGTTCGCGCGCGTCACGGCGCGATCCGCACAGGGTGCGTCCGTGGGTGTCGCGGACGGGGCCGGGGAGCGCCGCCCGCGGACCCCACCGGCCGTGGGCCGGCGGGGTCCGCGGGACGACGGGCCGGGGCCGGCCGCGTGGCCGACCCCTGCGCCGTCGCGCTCAGCGGATGACGCCGGCCCGCATGGCCAGCGCGACCATCTGTGCCCGGTCGCCCGTCCCGAGCTTGCGCCCGATGCGGGAGAGGTGGCTCTTGACCGTCAGGGCCGACAGGCTCAGGGCCTCGCCGATCTCCTTGTTGGAGCGGCCGTCGGCCACCAGCTGCAGCACCTCGACCTCGCGGGCGGAGAGCTCGCGGGGCGTGTTGTCCGTGGCCGGCACGCGCGTGCCCGCCGCGAGCAGCGGTGCGACCGAGGGGTCGGCGTAGAGGCCGCCCTCGAGCACACGGCGCACGCCGTCGGTGACGATGCCCGGGGACGCCGACTTGAGCAGGTAGGCCTGGGCGCCGGCCTGGAAGGCCGCACGCACCGCGGACGGGTCGTCGGACGCCGCCAGCACCACCACCCTGTTCCAGCCCTGCGCGCGCAGCTCCGCGATCAGGTCCAGGCCGCTGCCGTCCGGCAGCCCCAGGTCGAGGATCGCGAGGTCGCACGGCCCGCTGGCCAGTGCCCGGGTCCGGGCCTCCGAGATCGAGGCCGCCTCGTGGACGGTGCCCGCGCCCATCGAGGAGAGCCGCTGCGCGATCGCCTCGCGCAACAGCGGGTGGTCGTCGACCACCAGCACGCTGAACATCTCTTCCCGCGGATGCGGGACCATGGCCGGCGGCAGCAGGCCGCTCGCGACGCCGCGAAGGGCCATGCCTGGGCCCACGGTTGCCACGTCGAGTACCTCCCAGTAGTCGGTCTTGCCCCCCGACAATGCGCACCCTGAACCTCGGGCGATCGACCGCGCCGCCGATCGGACGAGGAAGTGCGTGCGAGAGAACATATCCCCCCGGGCGAGTTAACGAGAGCATCAGGGCCAACTTCGCTCGGTGGAGTTTCGCCCGTTACTCGGTCACGGTCACCCTTTGGAGTGGACAGACCGCGTCGTTTCGTCTCGCAGTGACACTCGGTGTAACCGATACTACGCAGTGTGGCCAAGTGGAGCCGACCGTCCCAAGCGCGCTGCAACCAACGACCCAACGGCGTCCGTGACGGACGGAGCACGCCCCCGCTGATCGGACGCGAGCCTGTGCATCCGATCGACGTCCGGGAACGCGGGCCGAATGACCTGCGGAAATTGTAGGAAGCGATACCGGTGGTACCGGGAGAATGTCAGCCGGAACGGCCGGCGCGACGAGCACCGAGCGTCGTCACGCCCTCGGGCGGAAGGCCCGCCGCGATCGCGAGGACACCCGCGAACGCGACGCCGTGGTTCGTGAGGACGTCCTCGGTGGGCGTCCACGACGCGCGCAGCTCGAGGTCCGTGGCGTGGCTCGGACCGCTGATGTCGCCGAAGCGCACCGAGGCCGTCTGGGTCACCGTGCCGCCCAGCGCCGTCCAGGCGGCCCCGGAGTCCTCCAGGGCGCCGGTCAGCCACGACCACGCCACCTCGGGCAGCATCGGGTCGCCGGCGTGCTCGGGGTCGAGCTCGGCCCGGACGAAGGTGACCACGCGCAGCGTCCCGTCCCAGGCGTCCTGGCCCTCCGGGTCGTGCAGGAGCACGAGGCGTCCGGTGACCACGACCTCCGCGTCGTCCACCTCGTCTGTCCCGGGTGCCGGCACCCCGGCGAGCACCTCGGCGCTCCACGCCGCCGAGTACGGGGCCAGCCGCTGCGGCGGGCGCATCATGCGCAGCTCGATCTCCGGACGGGTGCGCAGTTCGCTCAGGGAGTCCACCGCGCGCCGGAACGTCTCGGGGTGTGTGGTGGGCGCCGTCACCTCGATGACAGTAGGCCGAACGGGTTCTTTCCGGCACCTCCCACGCCGAGCGGTCCCGTGCGTCCCCCGTCCACCACCCGCCCCGCCCGTCCCACCGGTGGGGGAGCGCGGCGGCGGAGGGCGCTCCGGGCGTGGGACGATGGGGGCACTATGAGCAGCGGGATCGTGGGGACGGCCACCGACGTCGGCGTGCGCCGGCACCTGCCCGACGCCCCGTTCCTCGCCGCCACGCGGCGGGAGCGCCCGTCGCGCCGGCCCGTGTGGTTCATGCGCCAGGCCGGGCGGTCCCTCCCCGAGTACCGCGAGCTCCGCAAGGGCACCGGGATGCTGGAGGCCTGCCTGACCCCCGAGCTCGCGTGCGAGATCACGCTGCAGCCGGTGCGCCGGTACGGCGTCGACGCGGCCATCCTGTTCTCCGACATCGTCGTGCCGCTCAAGGCGGCGGGGGTCGGCGTCGACATCGTGGCCGGCACGGGCCCCGTCGTGGAGCACCCGGTGCGCAGCGCCGCCGACGCCGCCGCGCTGCCCGCGCTGGACGCCGAGGGCGTGGCGCCGGTGGCCGAGGCGGTGCGCCTGCTGGTCCGCGAGCTGGGCGAGACCCCGCTCATCGGGTTCGCCGGCGCCCCCTTCACGCTCGCCTCCTACCTCGTCGAGGGCGGCCCGAGCCGCAACCACGAGCGCACCAAGGCGCTGATGCACGCCGAGCCCGACACCTGGCACGCGCTGTGCTCCTCGCTGGCGGACACCACGGTGACCTTCCTGCGCGCGCAGGTCGAGGCCGGCGTCGACGCGGTGCAGCTGTTCGACTCCTGGGCGGGCGCGCTGTCCGAGCGCGACTACCGCGACCTGGTCCTGCCCCACTCGACGCGGGTCCTCCAGGGGCTCGCCGACACGGGGCTGCCCCGCATCCACTTCGGCGTGGGCACCGGCGAGCTCCTCGGCGCCATGGGCGAGGCGGGCGCCGACGTGGTGGGCGTCGACTGGCGCGTACCCCTCGACGTCGCCGCCGCGCGCGTCGGTCCCGGCCGGGCGCTGCAGGGCAACCTCGACCCGGCGCTGCTCTTCGCGGGGCGCGACGTCGTCGAGCGCGAGGTCCGCCGCATCCTCGCCGAGGGCGCGGCGGCCGAGGGCCACGTGTTCAACCTCGGCCACGGCGTGCTGCCCGAGACCGACCCCGACGTGCTCGCCCGGGTCGTCGAGCTGGTGCACGAGACCGAGCCGCCCCCGCAGCCGTGACCCGCGTCCTCGTCGTCGGCGGCGGGGTGTCCGGGCTCGCCGCGGCCCACCGCCTGCGCACGCTGCTCGGCCCCGACGCCGGGATCGTCCTCGTCGAGGCCGCGCGGTCGCTCGGCGGCAAGATCGCCGCCATCGAGCTGGGCGGCCGGCGCGTCGACACCGGCGCCGAGGCCTTCCTCGCCCGCCGGCCCGAGGCCGCCGCCCGCATCGCCGAGCTCGGGCTGGGCGACCAGCTCGTGCACCCCGGCCCCGCGGCGTCCGCGCTGCGCGTCGGCGGGCGCACGGTGCCGCTGCCCCCCCACACGGTGATGGGCGTGCCCGGCGATCCGGAGGTGGCGGCCGGGGCGCTCTCGCCCGCCGGGCTGGCGGCGCTGCGCGAGGACCGGCCGGGCCCGTGGGTGCCCGGCGGCGACGTCGCGGTGGGCGCGCTGGTGCGCGCGCGCCTGGGCGACGAGGTCGCCGACCGCCTGGTCGACCCGCTGCTCGGCGGCGTCTACGCCGGCCGCGCCGACGCGCTCGGGCTCCGCGCCACCGTCCCCGCCCTCGCCGCGGCCCTCGACGACGATCCCCGCTCGCTGCTCGCCGCCGCGCGAGCGTGCCTGCCGACCCCGCCGGCGGAGGCCGCACCGCCGGTCGGTGTCGATGGGTCGAGCTCCCCTGTCGGC